>JAGRAO010000067.1 GCA_020434565.1 Bdellovibrionales bacterium | reverse complement strand
GCAATCTGCCTTCGTATTCTCTTATGGGAGCTTTCCATGCATACCTCAGAAATTCTAAGAAAGTTTCTGAGAAAGAGAGGCGAAGCATCTGTGCTTCTCTGAGATCCTATCGAGGAGTTCTTCTTAGGACTTAAGAGCCGGAATCTTAGTTTTAAAATTCCTAGAAAGTCGTAATGGAAGCGTCCAAGGTCTCTCCCCGCACAGTCCTCTCTATGCAGAGTTCTCTCATTGCTCTATGGGTCAATCGAGGTGAGAGGCTAGGGCTACTGAAGCTCAATTCCCAAGGCGCGGAATGCGGGTAGTGGAACACCTTCCATAAGTGCAAGGAATGCCCCCCCACCAGTAGAGATGTAATCAAACTTATGACCAAGTTCCATCTGATGAATTGCAGCGTCGGTATCTCCGCCGCCAACAACCGTAAGGCCATGAGAACTTGCGAGATACTCTATCATGTCAGTCGTTCCTTTGGAGAACGGCTCCTTTTCAAACGCCCCCATAGGTCCGTTCCAAACAATCGTCTGAGCAGTCTTCAGAGCTTCCTGATACAGCAAGCTTGTCGCCGGGCCGATATCGAGCGCCATGAGATCTGCTGGGATCTCTTGAGCGGGCACCGCGCGCTCAAGCCCAACGCTTGTGAGTGATGGTGCAACAATAAAGTCCACCGGGAGGTATAGTTGACACCCTCGGCGCGCTAACTGGCCGATAAGTTCAATGACTTTCGGGAACAGCCCCTGCTCATAAAGCGATCTTCCCATCTGAAAGCCTTGCGCTGCCAAAAACGTGTTGGCCATGGCACCCCCGACCACGACCTTGTCAGCCTTGTCTGCGAGGTTGAGCAGAGCGTTCAGTTTTGTTGATACCTTAGCTCCGCCTAAGACGACACAAAGAGGGCGTTCGGGCTTTAAGAGCGCTTTTCGAAAGTATTCAATCTCTTTCCCCATGAGGAGGCCGGGAGCGTTTTCCTTGGTGAATTTTGGCACTCCAACGATTGAAGCGTGAGAGCGGTGAGCGGCAGCAAAGGCATCGTTAACATACACATCGGCGAGTGACGCCAATTCACGGGCGAATTGCTCGTTGTTCTCTTTCTCTCCTTTATGAAAACGAAGGTTCTCAAGGAGGACCACCTGTCCGGCAGATTGTGCTTTCACGATCTCGGTAACTTTTGGCCCAATGCAATCAGGGGCGAGGACAATATCAGTCTTTAAGAGTTCCTCGAGTTTCTTTGCTACAGGCTTAAGGGAGAACTTTGCTTCCGGTTTTCCACCTGGGCGACCGAGGTGCGACATAACGATCGGGAGGCCACCTTTCTCGAGTATGAGTTTGATAGTTGGAACTGACTGCCGAATTCTGTTGTCATCCGTAATTTTGCCGTCTTCATCAATCGGCACGTTGAGGTCAGCACGGACAAGAACCTTTTTACCACTAAAGTTAATTGACTGGAGATCTACCATAGGTACTTTGTATCGATTCAAAAGAGTTGTTGTTTCCCGTCCCTCATATTCGGAACCGGACCAATCGGTTGGCGGTGAATATACCCTTCATTGAAGAGAAACGCCAACGGGTAGCCTTCGTTCTCTTTCCGAAAAGTCTCATCTCGGATCCGAGGATCAAGGAGGCGGAGAGTCATGATGCATGATCTCTGTCCGAAGCATCTCTCTCCGATGCCGATCGCAGTCCACTCTCGGGCAAACCGGGTCACTGGTCTATCTGGTTTCGTACTCACCCGCAAGGCGAAGAGAGGCGTCGACTTCGTTGAGTTGTCCTGTCAAGAAAAGCCGTACTCTTCAACAGGAGACGCAAGGCCACTAAATGCCAGACGGAATGTCGATGAATCCGGTTTTGAGCTCAAGGGTTTGCTCGATCCGTTCTGCCACTGCCCGAACGCCGAAGGTCTCTGAGGCGTAGTGACCAATAAAAAGGGCGTTTGCCTGTAGTTCTTGTGCCATGTGGAAGACCTCGTGCTTCGGCTCACCGGAGATAAAGAGGTCGAATCCTTCTTGGACGGCTACAGGAAGCGCGAATGCCCCACTTCCAGTAACGATTGCGATGCGGGAGCATCGTTCGTTGTTTCCGAACATGAGCTGAAGGAATGGCAGAGAGGCTCCCGGAATGGTTGCGAGCTTCTCTAGAAGCGAGGAGAAGGAAAGCTCTCGCGGAGCAGTACCACTGGCACCGATGGTCGCTCCCTTGTACTCACAAAATGGAGTCACCTGTGAGAGCGAGAGGAAGCGAGCTATCTCGGCGGCGTTTCCGACCTCCATGTTTCCGTCCAGCGGGAGGTGGCTGGCATAAAGAGAGCACCCATGCTGCATGAGAAGGTGAATTTTCTGTCCGAGCGCACCTCGAATGGCCTGGCACTCTCCCCAAAAAAGGCCGTGGTGGACTACGAGCAGATCAGCTTCCTGTTGTATCGCCTCCTCGATGACCGTAAGGCCCGCATCAACCGCAAAACAGACCTTCTTGATCTCTCTATTTTTCGTCTCGACCTGGAGCCCATTTAAACTCGCGTCTTGATACTTCTGAGGATCGAGTAGGGAATCGAGAAATTGAGTTACGGAAGAGAGCTGGGTCATTCTAGTTCCTTAAGCGGATGAAAAGGTTATGCTTAAGACCGCCATCACCATACCTGAATACGGTTTATCGGCCGAAGAAACGATAAGGGCTGATGAGGTCCTGTCCACTCAGGCGTACATTTCGATTAGGGGCTGGTATACACTCTTTTTGTCCGAAGTGGAAAACACCATTATGGTTTTAAACCTCGTGACGTTTTTTCAGTTTCGGACGGTGCTATCCTCTATCCTGTCGGGGGCCGTACGACCTCATTGCGTGTGGCCTCAAGCCGCGCTCTTTGGCAGAAGTACGGATTATTCGGCATTTTGAGTGGCCAGGAGCTCTTGAGCTTTTTATTCTTAAACGAATTCGCTATTTTCACCCCCCGAAAGAAGGCGTGTCTTCAGAAGCATTGAGAATATGAGTTGGTTCACCCGAAGTAAGGCCCCTAAACCTCAAGCTGATTCCAGCGAAAAGCTACAGCTCCCTGATGATATCTGGAGTAAGTGTCCCGGCTGCAGTGCGATTCTCTACACAAAGGAGCTGAGGAGGACTCTCGGGGTCTGTCCAAAGTGCGGCTATCATTTCCGGTTGTCTGCGAAGCAAAGAATACCGGTTATGGTCGACCGGCACTCCTTTGTTGAGCTGAACGGGAATCTTCGAACAGCCGATCCGCTCAATTTTCGAGATAGTAAGAAATATCGCGATCGAGTTCGAAAAGCCGAGAAAGGGAGCGACTACTTTGAGGCTGTTGTTACGGGAAAAGCTCGGATCGTCAATGTTCCAATAATGCTCGGGGTTTTTGATTTCAGCTTCATGGGCGGCAGCATGGGCTCGGTTGTGGGAGAGCGGTTGAGCCGCATGATCGAGGTTGGAATCGAAGAGCGTAGACCTGTCATTATCGTTTCGGCCTCTGGGGGAGCGCGAATGCAGGAGGGGATCTTTTCGCTGATGCAGATGGCAAAAATCAGTGCCGCTCTCGGAAGGCTCGGTCAAAAGCGGATTCCCTACATATCTGTTTTGACAGATCCGACAACAGGGGGCGTGGCCGCTTCATTCGCCATGCTCGGGGACATCATCTTGGCAGAGCCACGGGCGTTGATCGGTTTTGCCGGGCCACGTGTGATTGAGCAAACTATTCGTCAGAAGCTTCCTGAGGGGTTCCAGCGCTCAGAATTTCTCTTGGAGCACGGGATGCTCGATCGGATTGTCGAGCGCTCCGAAATGCAGCAGGAAATAGCCCGAATTCTTGGAAACTTCGGTTTCGGAGAATAATAAAACCTTGTTTTGTATCCCTGGGCGGGGTTCTCTCTTGCCCTGTCCTTGTTGGTTGGGTTCTTCGTTCTCCCCAGATTGCAAAGTGAGATTTCTTTCCTCCTGGAGTGTTCCAGACTAGTCGGAGTATTTTTGGGTTCATATACTCATCGCGATATGTATGCTCCGCAGATTTTCTACTGACGAGATTGTTGCCAATTATAAAAGAATGCTCATGGCTCTGACGTACCTCCCTCGATTTCTGAATGTAAGACGAATTGGAGTTCTTTGTTTTCTGGCGTTGCTTCCAACCTCTGCGGTGTCGCAGGTCCAAGCTCCAGATTCTGACGAAGTCTTCGTTGCCGATTCTGATAAATCTGAAGACCTCATTGAAAAGCAAAGGGAGAAGATTTTAACGCTCGATGCGGGAGTGCAGGGAAAAGTTGATTTTCAGGCCCCGGAAGTTGAGTTTTTTCAAGATCAAGACCTCTTTAAGGGCAAGGGGGGGGTGATTCTGTCGAACGAGCAAACCCAGGTCCAGGCTGACGAAGGCTCGTACAACGTAAAGACGAAGATGTCAGATCTTTCGGGGAATGTCGTCATTTCAAGTCCAGAAGGAAGTGTCACTGCCGAGACTGCTCGTTATAACCTCGAAACAGAGCTTGGCGAGTTTAGCGATGCTGAATTTGAGATTGAAGATGGAGCGTATCGACTGAAAGCTGAGGAAGCCGAGAAGAAGTCGGAATTTGAATACGAACTTTCGAGCTGCTTGTTCACGACGTGTTCTTGTTCGGACGGTTCGGTACCGTGGAGTTTTCGCGGCAGTGACATGGACATCACTGAAGAGCGATATGCCCACGTAAGAAACGCAAAGTTTCGGGTGAATGATGTCCCAGTGCTCTATACTCCTTGGATTGCGTTCCCGGTGAAGCAGGAGCGAGCCAGTGGGCTTCTCATTCCCGAGTTCGGTTATAGCAGCAAGGACGGGGTCGGCTACAAGCAGCCGCTCCATGTCGTCCTCGACGATTATAGCGATATGACTTTTATTCCGTTCCTGGAGAGTCAGACGAGAAATGGAATGGGTCTGGAGTATCGGGATGCCTTTTCTGATCGCAGCAGTTTGATAGGAAAAGTTGTTTATTCCAACGAGCGTCCTCGAGACGGAGATCTCCGAGGGACTGACATTTCAAACGTTTTCGATCCTGAAATTGAGGATAACCGCTGGGGAGGGTACCTCCAGCAGGGTTGGAGCAACGATCCCTCTTCTGATATTCCCTTAAGTCTCGTGAGTGACATCCATCTTGTCAACGACAATCTCTTTGGCCGAGAATTGTATGAGCCTGAGGTTGTTCGAGAAGACGCCCGGTATACGACCTCTCGTTCGGTTTTGCGAGCTGGGCTAGGAGATTATTTCAGCGCCTCGCTCGGGGCTGAATACAACCAGAGTTTATTGACCGACCAAGATCTCGTTTTTCAGCGAGTCCCGGAATTTAATCTGTCGGGGTTGAGAAGTTTTCGACCGTTTGGTTTTAGTCCTTACGGGCTCAAACTTACCTCAAAGATTACCACCGATGTTGTTGGGTTTACCCGTGAAGATGGCTACGAGGGATTCCGATATAACATAGGCCCTTCAGTGAAGATTCCCGTACGCTATAAGAACTATGTCAACTCCGACTTAGAACTTCAGGTCTATCAAACGTACTATGAACTCTCCGATGCGACCGATCCGAGCGATCCGTCGCGACAGCTGGATGACTCTACCGAGCGCGGTCTCTTCCGACTCCGATACAGTGTTGGTACTGAAGTTGAGCGGGTTTTCGAGCTGGAGCAGGGGAATTGGCTCGAGTTCATCACTGGGCTTGGGAAGGAGAACAAGAACTTTCAGTTAAAGCGGCTAAAGCACACCGTCGAACCTACTCTGCGGTTCGATTATGTTCCCGGGACGAGTCAGAGCGATCTGCCGGTCTTTGATTCATTCGACCGCTTCCGTCAGAGGAGCTTAATAACGTACGGATTTACCACCGGACTTTGGGGAAGTTTCGAACCCCGATCGGGAGTAGTCGACACAGTAGAAGAGGTTCTCCCTCAACTTGAGGACCTGCCATTTCTCGATACGCGACGGTCTCTCCGTGAAGTTGATAACCGTCTCTATGATGCTGAAGCTGGATTTGGAGATATGAGTGCCCGTCAAGTGCCAGGAAGGCGGTTCGTCCGTCAGTTGGCGTCTTTTCGGGTCCTCCAGAGTTTTGATTACGTCGAAGACGAAAAGGATCTCGACCCTGACCGCCGAGCGTTCTCCGATATCTACGCAGATTTAGGAGTTTACCCGACGAACTATTTTGGCGTACGTGCTTCAACGAACTATGCGGCTGAAGACCAAGATGTGAGTTCCTGGGCGCTCGCTTCTCACTTTTTGGATGACAGAGGTGATAGGCTCCGTTTCCGTTATGAATTTATCGATCAGAGCATTAGTCAGGTAGAAGGCAATCTCGAAATTGTTTTGATGGATAGGTTACGGGCTGGCTACTACGCACGTTTTGATGAGGAAGAAAACGAGTTTGTGGAACAGCGTGGGGCATTGCGACTCACAAGCGCATGCGACTGTTGGGATATCGATTTTGGGGTATCTGATGAGATCAATCCCGATCGACAGAAATTCTTGTTGACCTTTCGACTCAGAGGACTCGGGGATATCACGCAGGATTTTGGCCTCGGGGATCCGGACCAGCGAAATGGAGGCTAGGGGAGCTCTGAACAAGTCCCGATCTCCTGCGGAGAAAGAATCTTGGGAGCCTTCTTCGTGATTTTTTTTGTGTCAAATCTTGCGGTACTTCAGTACGGCTTCGGCTTGACCCAAAAAAGTCATTCGAATCCTCTTCAAGCTCGTTCCGCTCGATACGATGGTACCTATTCAGAGCTTCCCGAGGCGATCATGGATTCTCTTCTGGGGAGAATACTTGCGAAATACCTGATGATCTTGAGAAGCTCAGGGGTCGATAGCTGAGAAAGGAAGGGTACTATGAATGTCCTCATAACCGGCGGGGCCGGTTTTATCGGTTCAAATCTCGTCCACTATATTTCCCAATTCCGGCCGAACTGGAACATGACAGTTGTCGACCTCCTCACTTATGCAGGGAACTTGCAGAATATCTCGTCTGTTCTTGAAGGGCCGAAGTGCAAATTTGTGAGAGCCGATATAGCTGATTCGGCAGCGATGTCAAAAGTCTTTTCGAGTACCAGGTTTGACCTCGTTTTTCATTTGGCCGCTGAGAGCCACGTCGATCGGTCGATTATGGGTGCTTCGGCATTTGTTCGAACAAACGTGCTCGGGACTCAAACGTTGCTCGACCTTGCTCGCTCCTCTGACGTGCAACGTTTTGTTCACGTTTCAACGGATGAAGTTTATGGATCACTCGGGCGGGAGGGTCGCTTTGTTGAGACGACTCCTCTTGATCCAACGAGCCCTTACGCGGCCTCGAAAGCGGCCTCGGACCTTATGGTTCTCGCGTGCTACAAGACACACCGCTTCCCGGTCTTGGTTACTCGGTGTACGAACAACTACGGGCCGTACCAATTTCCGGAGAAGTTTCTCCCTCTCTTTATTTCAAATGCGCTTGAGGACAAAAAGCTTCCGCTCTATGGCGACGGCACAAATGTCCGAAGTTGGATTCATGTCAACGATCACTGCGAGGGGCTTTTACGAGTTGCTGAGAAGGGGAGAGAGGGCGAAGTTTACAACCTCGGAGGAGAAGAAGCTGCTGAACTTGAAAATCGATACGTCGCAGAACTTTTGCTTCAGGCATTGAAAAAACCAAAAGAGCTCATCGAATTCGTCAAGGACCGACCAGCACATGATTTGCGATATGCGGTAGACTGCTCAAAGGCTCAGCGAGAACTCGGGTGGATGCCTGCTATTTCATTTGAAGAGGGGCTTCAGGAAACGGTGAAGTGGTATTCGGAAAACCGTGTTTGGTGGGAGGCTATTAAGTCAGGGGAGTACCTCTCGTACTATCAAGAGAACTACGGGGAGCGACTTTCTTCATGAAAGTGCTGCTGTTTGGGGGAGAAGGGCAGCTCGGCGGTGAAATAATTCGGCGTGCGCAAGAGCTCAGCTTTGAAATCGTATCACCAGTTTCGTCTGAAGTGAGCATTACAGACCGAGAGCAGCTCCTCTTTCTTGCGGAAAAAATCCAGCCTGACCTTGTCCTTAATTGTGCGGCGTACACCGCGGTTGATGATGCCGAAACGCACGAGTCTCTCGCGTATGATGTAAACTGCCAAGGGGTTCGGAATTGCGTCGAGATCTGCAAATACCATGGTGCCCGGCTAATTCATATTTCCACAGACTATGTCTTTTCAGGATACGCTCGAGAGCCCTTACGGGAAGATGATTCTCCTATTCCTCTCGGCGTGTACGGGAAGTCGAAACTCGCAGGTGAAGAGGTTGTCTTCTCAGACCTACCAAACGATGCAACCGTGGTGCGCACCTCGTCATTGCATGCGAGTCGCGGACAGAACTTTGTGAATACGATGCTTCGACTCTTTGCCGAAAAATCGCTGATTCGGGTCGTGTCTGATCAGATAATGTGTCCGACGTGGGCGGGATGGCTCTCTGAGGTGATTCTTGATCTCTCAAGAATTCCACCGGTTGGGTTGGTTCATGCGTGCGGCGCAGGAGCAGTTTCTTGGTTCGATTTTGCTTGTGAGATTCGATCTTTGCTCCGAGAAGAATCTCTCGCGGAAGGGCTCGCCCTTGAGCCTATTTCGGCTGCAGACTATGATCGCCCCGCACCGAGGCCGGAGTATTCGGTGCTTGATTGTCAAAAGCTTGTGTCAATCCTCGGTCGGCCGTGTATGACTTGGCGAGAGGGTTTGATCCGCCATCTCGCTGAACTTGCGGTGCTGAAAGAGGGAGTCTTGAAAGAGAGCTGAGGGAGAAGGAACGGTGCTTGAGACAGATGCTTCTCGTGGTGCAAATTGGTATGCGGTCGTACTCGCCGGGGGCCAGGGTGCTCGATTCTGGCCGCTTAGTCGACGGGATAATCCGAAGCAGTTTCTTTCGATATCGGATTCTGGAGAGTCCCTTATTCAGGCTACCTGTCGCAGAGTCGATTCTCTCGTCGGAAAGGAACGAACCGTTATCGTTACGAACATCCTCCACGAAAAGCGCATTCGGGCAGAGGTCCCCTCAGCTCGTGTCTTAAGTGAACCGATTGGGCGAAACACGACAGCCGCGATTGCGTTTGCCGCATTTGTTATTGAAGCGGCGGATCCTGGGGCTGTGATGTTTGTGCTCCCTGCAGATCATGCTGTCTCGAGTGAAGAAAATTTGCGAAAAACCCTATCAAGAGCCGGTGAGGTTGCTGAGAAGGAAGATCTCCTTGTCACGGTTGGTATACCCCCCTCTCGACCGGACACCGCCTACGGATATATTCAGCGGGGAAGCTCTCTAGAAGGAGAATTTTCTTTTCGTGTCGCTCGATTTTATGAAAAGCCGAGTCTCTCGAGAGCTAAGAAATATGTCGAAAGTGGAGATTTTTACTGGAACAGTGGAATGTTTGCGTGGAAGGCAGCAACGTTTATCGAGTCTCTGAAGCAGCATTTGCCCGAAGAACGAAAAAACCTTGAGGCTCTCCGAGACCTTGCTTGCGATTGGTCAGGAATCGATCAAGACGAACTTTCCCGTGTCTATTCTCAACTTCCGTCTGTATCGGTTGATTTCGCAATTATGGAGCATGCAAAGAACGTTGCGATGGTTGAGGCTGTCCCGTACGGATGGAATGATGTCGGCTCGTGGGATGCTTGGGCGGAACATTTCGGAAAGGATGAAGCGAACAATTTGCTCCACGGAGACGTGATAGCGATTGACAGTAAGGATAATGTCGTTGTCGGAAAGGACCGTTTTATCGGCGTTGTCGGAGCGCAAGATCTGGTGATTATCGATTCTGGCGATGCTCTTCTCGTATGTCCGAGAGAGAAGGTCCAAGACGTGAGAAAGATCGTTGATGCCCTCAAGGAAAAGGAGCGGGAAGACCTCATTTGAACCCTGCGAAGAGCACACGCTTTTCATCCTCAGATTGAATCTTTAATGGTGAATGCTGGGAAGGCTTGAGAATTAGCTTATCTACAAGATATCGTTCATTATATGGTCGGGCTCGAAGGGTTGTCAGAGAGAGTTTGAAGCGCTTATACTCCGGCAATTCGGAAGATGAATCGGGTATGTCCGGCAGTCGACAGGCTTTGGCTCTGTTCCTTTCTCGTCCATTTTGCGAGTTCTTTCGATTCACGCTCACGAATTGGAGAATATAGAGTTTAAACCACGAGGATTTGATATGTCTAAAAAAGTAGCGCTGATTACGGGAATTACTGGTCAGGATGGCTCGTATTTGGCTGAGTTCCTCCTTGAGCAGGGCTACAAGGTGTTTGGAATGGTTCGTCGCTCATCGGAAGAGAAGTTCGAGCGGATTTCACACCTTATGGATAAGATCGAACTCGTCCAAGGAGACCTTCTCGACCAGTTTTCGTTGATCTCGACCCTTCAAGAGACCAAACCTGCAGAAGTGTACAACCTCGCGGCTCAGAGCTTTGTGCCGACCAGTTGGAAACAGCCGGTTCTTACCTCTGAATTTACCGCTATCGGAGTTACAAAACTTCTTGAGTCGATCCGTCTCGTGGATCGAAATATCCGCTTCTATCAGGCATCCAGTTCCGAGATGTATGGGAAAGTGCGTGAAACTCCACAAACGGAGCTGACCCCGTTTTATCCGCGCTCTCCTTATGGTGTTTCCAAGGTCTACGGGCACTATATTACGGTGAATTACCGTGAAAGCTACGGCCTCTTTGCGGTTTCTGGAATCCTTTTTAACCATGAATCGCCAAGACGGGGATTAGAATTTGTCACAAGGAAAGTAACCGATGGCGTGGCTCGAATTAAACTCGGTCTTGGTGATGAGCTTCGTCTTGGAAATCTCGACGCCAAGCGAGATTGGGGTTTTGCGGGAGACTATGTCCGTGCAATGTGGCTTATGCTCCAACAAGATAAACCGGATGACTATGTTATCTCCACCGGCGAAACTCATTCGGTGCGCCACCTGGTAAAAGTGGCGTTTGATCATGTGGATCTCGATTGGGAGAAGTTTGTTAAGGTCGATAAGGCCTTTTTGCGACCAGCAGAGGTCGATCTGCTTGTTGGGGATGCAAGTAAGGCCCGCCAAGAGCTCGGATGGGAGCCGAGTGTTTCGTTTGAGCAGATGATTCAGATGATGGTCGATGCCGATCTCAAGCGACTCAAGAACGATTAGCTTGGAAGTGCAAGCTTTGGAGAGGGTAGGCGTTGAGTCAGCTCCAGTAGTCTGAGCAAGTTTCGATAACTGGTGAACGAATGCGAGTACTGGTCACTGGAGCGTGTGGGTTCGTCGGCCATTACCTAGCAAATGTGCTACGGAAGGCTGGCCACGAGGTCCTCGGGACGGTCTTTGAGCTTGAGGGAAAGCACTATCCACAGCAGACAGAATTTCAAACGACCTCTCTCGACATTACAAATTCTGAAGCCTGCCAGCAGCTTGTTCAGGAATTTTCCCCCGAAGTTGTCTACCATCTCGCCGGAATAGCTTTTGCTCCACTTGCTGCTCGCGAATTTGATCGAGCGATGGCGGTGAACGTGAACGGGGTTTATCGCTTGTGTGAAGCACTCCCCGAAGGTTCAACCTTTGTCCTCGCGAGTTCTGGGGAAGTGTACGGAAAAGTAGAGCTTTCCGATCTCCCACTCGATGAGAGTTTTGAAGCAAAACCGGCCAATCCCTACAGCTTAACCAAGCTGCTTGCCGAAAATGTTGTCTCGTATGCCGCGAGGAAACGGCTCCTCAAGGGATATGTTTTGCGGCCGTTTAACCACATTGGACCCGGTCAAGCTGAGTCGTTTGTCGCGGCGAGTTTCGCGGCACAGCTCGCGCGTATAGCGCTTGGGCTGCAGCAGCCGGTAATACGGGTCGGGAATCTCGAAGCCGAGCGAGATTTTATGGACGTGCGTGATGTGGTTCGTGCTTATCAACTCGTTCTTGGGGCACCTCCAGGAACATATAACTTAAGTTCCGGTACCTCAGTTTCTATTCAGGCTCTCCTTGATATTCTCATTGATATTTCAGGGATCGATGTGCGGATCGAGCAGGATCCCGATCGCATGCGGCCGTCAGAAGTGCGCGAAGTGCGCGGTTCCTTCGAGCGTTCTCTGAAAGCATTTGGTTGGAAACCAGAGATTGATATCGAGACTTCGCTTCGTGATATCTATTCCTATTGGCTCAGCCGACTTACGATCGAAAAAGCGAACTCATACCGCGACCAGTAAATTTCTTTACTCTCAATTGGATGGCGCGGTACGAGCGCCGACAGGGGGAAGCAAAACGATAACGTGCTTCACCCGAGAAAAAGAGGAGAACCTGGAGGTGGGTCAATTGAGGAGAGGTGTGATTGCCAAGCTTCCCTAAAGCTTTTCTTCTTGAGCGAGCCTCGCGAGCGCTCGTACTGCATCTTCGTTCAGCCGATTTGTGTTTTTTACGAGGTAACTCGGGATAATAATGGTGTCTCCGAGCGTGAGCTGATTTGGCTGCTGGAGATTATTCATTCTTGAGATTCGGCCCACGTTGGATCGGTCGCGGGTATACCACCGCGAAATAAGCGAAAGGGTTTCTCCGGGGAAAGTCACGTAGTGAACGAGATCTCCTTTCGGTGTGAGTTCGGCCGGAGCGCGCCCGTATTTCTGAATGATCTCGTCGATCTTGTTCCGTTCTGTGAGTTCAACACGAGGGCTTTGAAAACTATTCGTTCGAGCCGGCGTCCCTGGTTCTCCATGAGGTGTGGGAGCACTTGACGCGAGCTCAGTTTCGGAAGGAATCTGTGAAGGGAGCTGGCCTGTCTTGAGCCTATCGAAATCGGATTGATCGTTTTGGAGTAGTGGCTCTCCCGGCTGAGATCTCGTGAGCGCTATGACAGTATTGAACGTATTTCGACTGATTGTGTAGGGTCCGCGGATGATCCAGAGATTCTCTGAATCCTCGAGCTCGTAATACTCGCGATTCTCTGGGTAGTAGAGATAGAGCTTGAGAGGGGAAAAGTAATCCTGCTCTAGCTCAACCGCAGCCGGTGCTCCTCGATGCTTAATAAAACCGTCCAGCTCAGGACTTCTTTCCATTTCTTGGGTAAGGAGGAGATTCGCTGCAATGTATGGATTTTCTCCGCTGAGGGCTGCGGGGCCACGATTCTTGAGCCGGTGTAAAATCCCACCGTGCTCCCGTGCACTCATGGAACACCCCGCTATGAGGAGGCAGAGCAGCAGTCCAATCCTTAAAGATCTCATTCGGATAGTGTACGGAACCCAATGAGAGTTCATCAATACGAGAAATACCGAAACCGCCAGCTCTTCAGGGACCGACGCCTTTGAAACTACCCCGGGAGCCCATAGAAATCAGTATTTCCGCACAACGTGGCCTCATGAAGCGCATCCCGGGTCGTCTGTCGAACGACCTGAGCAAGCACCATAAGTCGCCTTTGAAGGGGAGAGGTTGGTTCAGAAACGCTGTCGAGAGAAGTTTCAATGCGGATTGCTTCCCCATCTCTTTGAAGTGAGAGAAGGAACTGTCCAGGGTCAAAGAGGGAAGTGTTTTTTCCTGGAGAGTCGAGATGAAAATCTTCTGCGGCTGCCATGTCAAGCACGGAGTCCGAAGCCGACGCTATGGCACGAGCAGAGTCTGAGCTCGAGGGTCGAATGTCTTGCAACGTGGGATAGTAGCGGCCTCCAACAATAGTTCCGCACTCGCCATAAATTTGCCCGTCAGCAAACTTAAACTGCTCGAACTCAGTTTTCGTAAGTGACTTGCGAGAGATATACAGTTCCAATGAATCAACCGGACGAATCTCAGCTTGTTCGGACCCTGTATCAGAAATGCTCGAGGAACATCCTGCAAGAAATGAGCAAGCAATGAAAAAAGAAAACAGATACTTCATACGGTACGCCTCAAGAGGATTTATTCGGCACTGACCTTACGCGCTTATTCCTGCACGGAAAGAGAACATCAGATCCGACACGTTCGCACAAGGTTATCTCGAGGGCTCACTTCGGCCAAGGGTGTGTCTGAGGGCGTCAGAGAGCTGGGGAAAGGCGAATGAAAAGTTTGATTCCACAAGCTTTTTCGGCCGCACCCGGGTACTCGCGAGCAGAAGTTCTCTCGCCATCTGGCCGAGTGCCAAACGAAGCACTGGTTCGGGGACAGTTAAAAAAGTTGGGCGACCCAAAACCTTTCCGAGTGTTTGCGTAAATTCGCGATTCGTCACGGGATAAGGAGAAACGAGGTTCACCGGGCCCGAAAGAGAGTCGGTGAAGAGAAGGTGGTGAAGAGCAAGGAGCACGTCTTGAATGGAAATCCAGCTGATATACTGTTTCCCAGCGCCAAGCGGGCCGCCAAGACCGAGAGAAAAGGGGAGTATCATCTTTGAAAGTGCTCCCCCTCGAGCTGATACCACCATCCCAAGCCGCGCGTGTACCGTACGGATGCCAGCTCTTGCGGCTGGCTCTGTTGCCCCTTCCCACTGTTCGGCTACTTCAGAGAGAAAAAGCGAGCCTTTCGGCTGATCTTCGTCCACAACATTTTCACCAGTATCGCCATAAAATCCGACTCCAGAGGCACTCACGAACGTTTTTGGAGGCGACTTAAGCCCAGCGAGAACTTCACTCAGAAAATGAGTGGAGTGAACACGACTTGTCACGATTCTTTCTTTCTTCTCCTTCGTCCACCGCCCATCAGCTATCGATTCACCCGAAAGGTGAATCACGTGTTGCACCCCATGTAACTGAGATGGATTGAGCTCTTGGCGTTCAGGGCTCCATTGAATTTCGGTTGAATTTCGAGGAGCGCGACGGACGAGAGTGATCGGAGTATGGCCAAGGCTAGAGAGAAACGCGGAAAGCTGAGTTCCAATAAGACCGCTCGCGCCCGAGAGCAGGATTTTCTGCGGTGCCCCCGGCTGATGAGCTCGCAAATCACATTGAAGGGTATCGTGGCGAAATCGGAATGTGCGCTCGAGCTTTCGCTCTACAAACTTTGAAGCGAGTGGATGAGTGAGGATTCCGAGAGGGAGTTTATATTCAATGGTATCAACAACAGCTGTCGCAGCACCGTTTTCTTTTGATTCAAACGCGTGTGTATGGACCCAAGAAGAAAATGGTCCTTCCCGTTGAATATCTTGAAACGAATTTGGTGGAAGTACATTTTGGTGCACAGCCAGCCATTTTCGCTTGAAAGGGCCGATCGGAACCTCAAGTAAAACGGTACTGCCGTTAGAAAGGCCCCTCGGATCGCGTTCGGTGACGGTAATTCTCTCCCAGTCAGGAATGAGGCGGGTAAGGGCACCAGGCCGCATGTGCCATTCAAAGACCTCAGATTGAGGGCACTCCACGATGCTTTTAAAGTGAAAGATTTTGGGTTTCATAAGAGATAAACACCACAGCACGAGTCTGCCAGAAAGACAAGCTGAGTCTCTCCATGGGATTTCCTCTCTTCATCCTGCTCCTTCTCGAAAAGAGCCGTGTAGACAAATCCTAGGACGGGACAATTTGGATAAGGACAAGGACTAGGAGAGTTGTCGACCGCTAAGACGTGGTTGTGGGAGTTCGATTCTCCCCCTGATCTTCTCTCAGAGGTAAAACTCAAAAAGTGTGCCCAGGGGGAGAAGTTGGTGAGAGTCTCACCAACAGAATCGCTGTCCTTTCCCTGCGGGGCAGAGTTCGATTCTCCCCCTGATCTTCTCTCAGAGGCAAAACTCAAAAAGTGTGCCCAGGGGGAGAATCGAACTCCCACTCCCTTTCGGGAACCAGATTTTGAATCTGGCGCGTCTACCAATTCCGCCACCTGGGCAAAAGTAGGGTGATTTTAGAATTTGTCATGAAATGACGCTTTGGCGTGAGAGTCAATAGTTGGGCTTGAGATTTTCCGAGCGTAGGGCATTTAAGGATTCTTCTATCGTATTAAAACAATGCTCGACTATTTGAAGAGGCGTAAGTTCGGAGGGAGAGAGTGGACGATGGACCTGAAGCACGACCCGCTCTCCAAAC
>JAGRAO010000066.1 GCA_020434565.1 Bdellovibrionales bacterium | reverse complement strand
TTCTGTCCTATCGGCAATATCCACGCCAACCTAAGTATTTTGAATTGCAAAATTTTGCAAAGCAAAATTTTCTCTCTGGAATTATTTATTTGTTATTACAGGACGTTATGAGACTATGTTGGATCGGTATTTCGGTTTATCAAAAATTGCTCTTTAGTGGCATAAAAAGTGCTTTACCTGAGTTCGAGGCATTTGGTTGCTGTGTTTGTGAATCTACTGCTCCGGTCTGAGGGGCGGGAGGACGCAGCTGTGACCAATTTTTTTGAGAGGATGAGATGAGAAGGTTAGTAAAGAGAAAAGACTATCAGCCTGAAAGAACGAGCCGCGATTATGATTGGAGGCGGGGCACTGGCTCTATTTTCTGTGTATCTGGAGGAGCGATTACTACTACTGAACGCTCAAGCGAGAAAAGGAGAGAGGTCAATAGTCTGTCGGTAGGTTCAGTTCTTTTGTGTTCAATTGCGTGCTCGCTAGCACTGTTCTTTTCCTCAAGCGCGTTTGCACAGAATGTAAGGGAATTTTATCGCCCACCAGAGAATGTCGCCGGGCCGCAAGTGGTTTCGAGCGAAATGAATGCGTCTGAACACCTACCGCTCACTATTGATGATTGCGCTTTCACGCTGACTCCTTCGGGGCTCGATCTCGATAACTTTCTCTGCAACGCAGAAGCGAAAGCGATAGCGCAAGATGACACCGTCGCAGGAATTGTTCGGTTCTATCCTTTTCCTTCCCAGAACATCAAAGGCTTTTACCGATTGGGGGGAACAATGGAGTACATGGAGATTCCCCTTCCAGCTGGGATCCCATCTCACACTTCGGTAGGACCTGTGTTCTTCACTCCTCAAGCTGCGACAGTACTTGAAAATGGAACGGTTCTTATAGGTGGTAATGTTAGTGGGGGTGGTTACACAAAGCGAGCGGCGCTCTTTGATGGGAACGAGACCCGATTTGTTTTGGCAGAGATGAGCGAGTCTTCTATTACCCGGTTAAATTCGAACGGGTGGGCTATCATCTTCAATGACGATGAGGATAGTGCTGGAGTGTGTGATGTCACTCATGTCCCAGAAGGTGTCTTTGTCAACTATAATGGGTGCGTTCTCCCTCGAGAGCTGCGTCTGGCAGACGGCAGCGTTGCCGTTGCAAACAATGATGCAGTCGCTCTCGATCTTGGTGCTGGAGAGGACGGAGCTCCTTATTCTGAAGTGGTCGGCCGCGTGAAAATTTCAAGCGGGAACGTTCAAGCGTTTCTTAAAAGACCAAACGAGCCGTTCCTAAGAATTCTCCCGAAGATTCTCAAGCCCAACGGCTCTGCGTACATATCGGTTCGAGAACTCTCTGTTCTCGGTGTGCCGCTTGCAAGCGCTCCCGGACGCCGCCTGGCGTGGGGGAATTTCGACTCTCCGGAATTCAGTAAGACGGTTTCATGCATCACAGATAATTCCATCACTACTCATAGAATGAATGCTCTCCTCTCTCAGGCTGATAAGGAGAGATATGAGTTGCACGATGGGGATGGTTTTCCGTCTTCCTCTGATGGAAGCAGGGTAGCAATCAATGATAGAGGCGAAGTTGTTGTAGCGGTAAGGGACCGATTTACGAATCAAAGCTCTTACAATCCGCCGGATTTTATCGCTAGGGTTCGGCTCTTGACGAGTGATCTCAACGGAGACTTGGCTGTGACTTTTGCCGACGTGAATATTGCTATCTCTTTTCTCAACACGAATAGTGACGCTGGAGATGTTGACGGAGATGGAGATACTGATTTTAGCGACTTGAACCGAATTGTCTCAGATTGGGGACAGGATCTCTGCAACGAGTAAGGCTCCTTCTTTAAGGCGGACTACTCTTCAGAGGTGAGCACACAGTGCTCATCAAAAAAAGACCTTTGTGAAAATCAAATTCCCGGATGGCCAGTTTTGACCATCCGGGGAACCTCGGAGCACTTCACTTCTTCTTCTTCGGAGCCTTCATGGTGACGGGCTTGTCAGCGGCCGCAGCGTTTGAGGTCGAACTCTTCGCTGATTTGGCAGCCGACTTCTCCTGCTCCTTCTTGAGGCGAGCTTTCTCCTTCTCGATCGCTTTCTTTAGCGACTTGGGAGAGTGGAGGAAGAAGCCGGTTCCGTTTCTTGGGAGCATGATCTTCACGGCGCCACCGCTGAGCGGTCGCTTCTGAAGGTGCCCGAAGAACGGGAGCCAGTTGGCATCGATTCCGTGCCAAGGTCCCTCTGCCGAAAAGGCGATGGCGACAGCCCTTTCTTCGCCGACGGTCGGACTCGAGATGATCACTCGGCCCTTCTCCTGGACAAAGACTCCACAGCCGGTGCGGATCTCCTTGCCACGAGCTTTGAAGGGGGCCTGCACCTTCTTCGCCTTTTCCTTCTTTTTGGTTTTGGGCGGGGACTCGGTTGGAGTCGGGGCGGGGGCCACCGGCTTTGTCTCTTTCTTCCGTTTCAAAGGCAGCTTCATTGGTGTTCTCCTTGGAGTGATGCAGAGCGGAATGCTGAACTGAAATGCAAAAAACATTCGATGAGCACTTGTGCCGATCAAAGGCTGCTTGAGTCCCAGATCGGCACAAATGAAAAGTGCCTTCTTCTCAGATTATTGAAAGAGAGAGCGACGGTTTTGAACCAAGGATGAGAGGGTAACATCGAGGGGGGCCGTATTCAAAAAGCGGTTGGAGCGTCTCTGTGACGGTGAAAATGGGTCGCTCCAACCCCTTGTATCAACAAGCAAAGCTACGATAGATTCTTTGCGTCCTCTATTTTGAAGGTAATGAAAAATGGAACTCGATCCGTATCTCGGAATCCTTGTAATGGTGGTCCTTACGGCCGGTTTTCTTGTAACAATGCTCATTCTTTCGAGCATCCTCGGACCGAAGAATCCGACGCGTACAAAACAGCTTCCGTTTGAGTGTGGATCGGTTTCTGTTGGAGATGTGAGGCAATCGCGTTTCAATGTTCGTTTTTATGTCGTCGCGATGTCGTTTATCTTGTTTGACATCGAAGTGATCTTTCTTTATCCCTGGGCCGTAAATCTCCATGTTCTCGGTTGGTCAGGATTTTATGCAATGTTGTTCTTTATCGTAGTGTTAGCGTTAGGCCTTCTATACGAATGGAAGAAAGGGTTGCTTGATTGGGCAAACAAACCAAAACATGAAGTGCCTTAGGCGACTGTGCCGCTGGCGAGGACAAAGCTCTTGGAGTTTGCTCAGGCCCTTCGCGAAAAGATAGACCTTGTTCGGAGGATTGCTCGCTTGGAGTATCTCCTCTATGGTGCTTTTCTACTCCTCTTTCTTGCTCAACTCATCATTGATTTTTTCTTTCTTCCGCCAACATCAGAAAAGCTCCAATTTCCGGGTAGGAGCTATTTCCTGAGTTCGCTCTTTTTCTTTGTGGCCTCGTACCTTTATCTTCGACGCCGTTTTCGCAATTCGTTCGATGACAACTCTGCCCAAAAAGATCGCACATTTGGAGGGGGCTTTGTTGGCGCGACTTTTGTGTGCTTTTGGCCACTCATTGGAGTGGTCTTTATCACTTTCGTAGTTCAATGTGCTTACATCTATACTTTCGGGTATCTCGGCGATGGGCGATGCGTGAGTGTCTTAGGACACGTGAGCCAAGGGTGCTCGCTTGGTCAGGAAGTGCTGCGAAGCGCCAAACTTACTCTTCTTCAACTGCCGGTGTTTGTCGTTCTTGCATCGGTCGCCTATCTCCTAGAGCTCACTCGGCTCGTCTTTAGTATTTTTTTACCGAAGAAGTAAGCAAAAAACTTCGAGTCTTCCATTCTCGCCACTAACCCGGTTGCGAAATGATGCGGGCAAGGTTTTCTCGTCCTGCTCCGATCGTCCAAATGAAACCTTCACGAAAATCAGGAGTGCTTGAGCGCTTTATCGAGCAGGACAAGGAGTAAGACAGGGATCGGTATCCGACAAAAATGAATTTCAAAATGGAAGGTCTCGACCCGGTTACTGCGGTAGAGAGCTCTCTAACATCCAGGCGTTTTTCTCATGCACCTGGATGCGTTGAATCATGAGGTCAACGGTTGCTTCATCGTGAAGGTCTTGTCCCTTCTTGAGTGCCTTCTGAAGCGATTCGGTGATGATCTGCTGATCCTGAAAGATCTCTTTTACCATCTCTGTAGCAGAGAGTTTGCCATCTGATTCTCGAATGGCTGAAAGCTCAAGGAATTCTTTAAAACTTCCCGGCGCCGGAAACCCGATTGATCGGATTCTTTCGGCGATTTCGTCGATAGCTGCCGCAAGGTCTGTGTACTGAATTTCAAAGAGCGAGTGAAGGCTATGGAATTGCGGTCCTCGAACATTCCAGTGAAAATTCTGGGTTTTTAAATAGAGCGTGTAGCTATTTGCGAGAACCTTTGCCAACGACTTGTAAAGACCTTCTTTAGACATGGATTCCTCCCAAACGTCCGATATACGTTGTGACTGAGTATTTGTACCGCATCAGCGAAAAAGGACAACTGCTCTCAGCAAGGTCGCTTGATAACTCACTATTCTCAAGAGGGACATTCAGGAGCAGCGAGAAAAGAAGGACTTGGGATCTCCATCTGAGGGGCTTTCTGCCTTACCGATCGGCCGGGGCCAAAAAAAAGATTCTTTGCTCAATATTCTCCTCGAAGAGTAGGTGCGATTTGTGGATACTCCAAATACGAAGAGATTAGTGGAAACGTTCATATGGAAATTCCTCAGTATTGGGTCAAGGCCGAGAGCAGTTGTAAGAACGGAGACGGAAAGGAGTGGAAGGCCTCTGGCTGGGGGTGGTCGGACTCATCCGAAGCAGAAGCTCAGAAAAGAGCCGAGGAGAGAGCTTCGCGTGTGGCTCATGCGCTTGCTCACGGCAAAGAGCTCAAAGGCTGGTATCTCTATTCTGATCGTCCGATTCGGGAGATGATCGTTGAAAGGCACCCATTTGGAGTTATCACCCGCACAGGCTACGGAAGTAAGGTTCTCAACTGCCCCTCGTGTATGTTTGTTGATGTGGACTGCCCACCGCCACCGAGTGGACTTGGGGCGTTTTTTGGCCGACTCTTTGGAGGAGCAGTGGAAGATCCGGGTGCGGCCGCGCTCTCTCGCTTAGAAACTTTCCAGCAAAAAAATCAGCAGTATTCGTTTCGGATATACAAGACGAAAAATGGATTTCGGTATCTTGTCTCGAGTGGTGAATTTAATCCGGAGAGTGAAGAAGTCGCTCGTATCATGGACGCTCTCGGAGCCGATCCTCTCTATGCGAAGCTCTGCCGAGCACAAAAATGTTTTCGAGCTCGAGTAAGTCCCAAGCCGTGGAGATGTGGATTAACTTCTCCTTCGAGTCGATTTCCCTTCGCCTCGAGTGAAGAGCGTGAACGGTTCCGTGTTTGGGAAAAAGACTACGACTCTGCTGCTGTCGCATGCTCTACAGCGAAATACTTGAAGTCAATTGGATCGAAACAGGCGGATTCTTTGGGAGCCATTATTGAGCTGCACGATTCGCTTTGTCGAGCGAATGGAGAATCTCCCCTTGCATAATTCAATCTGCAAAGTGTCGTGGCTTAGTAGATCCGTCGGTTTTCAAGAAAGCCTTGCAAGCGCTCTCGAGGGACCCCCATTCCAGATACGCGGACGCACTGATTCGAGAAGAGAATGTAGTAGCCTCGACTAAAATCAACAGTGACATCCGTTAACACATCGACATCGGCATTTTTTTTGGCTTCGTCCAGTGCCTGGGCTGTATCCGGGGAGGCGGTGAGAGGAATCAAACCCAAAAGATTAACCTCGCAATCACTGCCTTTGGTTGGAATGGTCCCACGTACTCCTGCAGGAAGAGGGCTCGTTGATGGGATAATACTTGAGGGACGAGAAGAGCAACCGACGACTCCGGCTAGCAACAGCGAAGAGACTATCAGGTACTTCAGAGAGGTTCTTTTCATAGGATGCCTTTTAAAAACTGTGTCGAGCGGTAATTTGGTGGAGGAGCGCTGCAGCAAGCCTAGAAGTTTGCTCACTGATATCATAGTTCGGAGCGACTTCCACAAGTTCAAAGCCGAGAATCCCCTTCAGGAGGAATGGCTCTAATATGCGAATGATCTCCCGCGGATCTATCCCGAGTGGATAAGGAGTCGACACGCCTGGAGCGATGCCTGGATCAACCACATCGAGATCGATGCTCACATAAGCCGGCGAGGAAAATTCATTCGCCAATTGATGAATGTCTGTCTGAGACAGGGAAAGCAGAGATTGTGGAGTGTAGTACCTGATCCCTTTCTGTCGAATAAATGAAATTTCCTCTTCCTCAATTTGCCGAATGGCAAAATAGACTAATTTTTTTGGATCAAGAACACCCTCAGAAATCGCATGGTATAATGTAGAGCCGTAGTCGACCTCTTCTCGTGGCATGATATCAGGGTGAGCATCAAAATAGAGCAGAGAGAAATTATTTGAAGTATAGCGTGAAACAGCACGAACCGAACCGAGGGTTAAGGTGTGGGCACCTCCAAGGAGAATACTTCGATGACCCGCTTCAAGAATGTTGGAAACCTTGTCCTCGATTTCCTCGAGCAATTCATTCACGGAGTTCACATCCGCGATATCACCCTCATCACGAAAATTCTGATCGACGTGAAACTGGGCAAAAAGTGTGGAGTAGGCATCGCGAATAGCTGCCGGCCCTTGCTGTGAACCGGGGCCTTTCGCCGTGCCGTAACGACATCCGAGTTCGTGTGGTACCCCGTAAAGATAATACTGCGGAGCGTTTGTGGATGTTTGACCCATGTTCTTCTCACTTTAGACGTGCCGAGACTGCTTTGATTTTCGGGAAGAATGACAAAAAGGAACTCTCCTTAATCGAGCATCCCTGCAGAGTCCTGGTTATGTCTCATTTTTGATCAGATTCGCAAGTCTCGTCGTTGAAGAGATTCGGACGAATAGAGAACATGGCCTTATTTACCTCCTTTTGAGCCTTCAACAGCCCTCGCGATATCTTCCTCATAACGCTCTGTATACCGCATGGTGATTCGAACATCGCTGTGACCCAAGGCTTGGGCTACGAGGCGGATATCTTGAGAGTTGTCCAGTAATCCGAGCGCAAAAGAGTGGCGGAGAAGATGCGGATGAAGGTGCACCTCGGCTGAAAGTTCATTAATTGCTCTCCAAATAGATTTTGCTCCCATAAGAAATGACTCTGGATCGCTCGGAACCGCTCCGTAGCTGCTGACAAACAACGGGAGTTTCTTGTCATCTGATACGGTAAGTTTTGGGTAAAAGCGAGAGAGTTCTTCTTTTCGCGCTTCAAGATAAAGAATCAGTCGGTCTCGCATACGGGTCGGGATATACACGTTCCGGAACCGTCGTCCCTTTGTTCGAACCTGCCGGATCCAAGAAAGGTCAGGACCGAGTTGAGACAACCGCATAAGTCTAACCTCGTCAGCACGCAAACCGGTTTCGAGCAAGAAGAGGAAAAGCGTTTCATTCCGGAAGCGGGCAAATGATTTTTTCTCCTGAAACCGCTGCTCGGCTCGCTCTCGAATCTCTTGGATTTCTTCTGGAGCGAGTCCTTTCGGTTTCAATGTCGGGATTCGAGGAGATTTGATCTCTTTGGCCGGGTTTGTGAACCCGGCGATCTTTTCAGAGAGAGTCCTTCCCATATGTTTTATCGTCGCGAGTCTTCGCGAAACTGTTGAAGGCGCTTCTCCTCGCTCCAGGCAATAGTCAACGAATTGCTGAACTGCCGAGTGGTCCCAATCTGAAATGCGTACTTTCGATATGGTGCCGTACCCGTAGAGTCTTTGAAGAAACTTTAGAAAATGACGGAGGTCGACTCGCTTTGCTCGGGCAGTGTGCCCAGAGCCATCGGCATAATATTTTATGTAGTTCTCGATAACCTGCTCGAAAGTCGTCTCAACAAAATCGGAAGACGATCGACCGTGAAAAATATTTCCTTCCGAATCGTGCGGCATACTCCTAAAGCTGAGACGAGAGCCATAGTGCTGTCAAGCGCCTATACGAGAACGGGGGTCGTCAAACGACTTCAACTTCGTCAACGATTCCAAGAATATCTTTTGTATCTACAATTCTAAGTGCCTGGTCCCAGGGAATTGCGGTTCCAACATTTTTTCCTATGAGAACTAACGCTCCCATCGGAATACCACTTATGTTGGTTTCTTCGTCCGTCTCGCTATCGTGTGCACTCGCAACTTCGAGGACTTCAGCGAGTAAGCTCTCAGACATCTGCTTTTTTGCGGTCTCGGGGAGATAAAGGCCTCCTTCGGTCATGCCTTCAACCTCACGTATTCGAACAACGACTCGCATCCCGAGGGGATTAATTCTCTTCATAGTGGTTCGCTGTGTGGCTGACAGGAATTCCTCGCTTCGCACGAGTTCCTGTCCTTTCTTGCTCTTCATACTTTACTGCTTGCCTTCATCGAGGAGCAGGCGACAGGATCTGCCCATCGCGAGCCATAAACAATGTTTGTTTTTTCTGAATTAGAGTGACGAACTCCTCATAGTGTCAGAAAACACTTGAAAACTCTAGGAAACTCAAAAATCATGTGCTCCTAGGGCTTGAGAGTACATCGAATGATTATTCTAATCGAGCTGTGAGGGGGGTGAACTCGCGCGGCGTGGCTTTACCGTAGTGGATCCCATGACGTCTGCTTGAACTCTCTTTTGATCTTCTTGAGAACGTACGACACTTTCTTTGCGAACTTTCGCTTTCAGTTGGCGAAAAGCGTGAAGTCTCAGGTCCATACGAGCAGAAAAATTGGCGGCTAAAAGGAGAAATGCATGTCTGAAACTGCAGAGTTAAAACTTCCAGACGGACAGGTGGTCCAGTTACCGGTAGTTGAAGGGAGTGCTGGTGAACGAGCTATCGATATTGCAAACCTCCGTGCGGAGAGTAAGTACATCACACTCGATCCGGGTTTTGGAAACACTGGGAGTTGTCTGAGTTCTATCACGTTTATTGACGGTGATAATGGCGTCCTTCTGTACCGTGGAATTCCTATTGAAGAGCTTTGTGCGCACAGCTCGTTTTTAGAGACTTCATTTCTCCTCATCAATGGGCGGCTGCCGAAGAAGGCCGAGCTCGAAAGTTTCGAGTCTGAGATTACTCGACACACGATGCTCTATGAAGATGTGAAGAATTTCTATGACGGATTTCCTCGTGATGCTCATCCGATGGCGATTCTTGCTTCCGTGGTGTGTTCGCTTTCAAGCTTTTATCAAGATGAGCAGGGGAGTCCAGGAGAGGTTTCGTATCTTAATAGCATTCGTCTGATGGCGAAGTTGCCGACTATCGCTGCGTGGGCCTACAAGCGCTCGGTTGGCCAGCCGTTTATGTATCCTTCCAATAACCTGCGCTACTGTGAAAACTTTCTCTATATGATGTTCGGACTTCCGGTAGAGGAGTACGAGCCGGATCCAGCAGTGGTAGAAGCGCTTGATACGCTGCTCATTTTGCATGCTGATCACGAGCAGAACTGTTCCACTTCAACTGTTCGTCTCGTCCGAAGTAGTATGACGAATATGTTCGCATGTATTGCCAGTGGAATTTGTGCACTCTGGGGAAGCCGTCACGGTGGGGCGAATCAAGAAGTCATCGAAATGCTCGAGCAGATCCAGGAAGACGGCGGGAACGTGAAGAAATTTGTTGAGATGGCAAAGGACCGGGATAGCGGTTTTCGTCTCATGGGCTTTGGTCACCGGGTGTACAAGAACTTTGATCCGCGCGCCAAGATCATCAAGGCGAAGTGCGATAAGGTCCTTGAGCGATTGAAAGTAGCAGATCCGTTGCTGGACATTGCCAAGGAGCTTGAAGAGGCAGCCCTCAATGACGATTACTTCAAGGAGAAGAAGCTGTATCCGAACGTCGACTTCTACAGTGGAATTATTTACAAAGCGATGGGAATCCCTACAAACGCCTTTACGGTGATGTTCGCTCTTGGGCGTCTCCCTGGATGGATCGCTCATGCGAAAGAATATACTGAGGAGCCAAAGAATCGAATTGGGCGGCCCCGTCAAATCTATACTGGACCTGAGAGCGCGCACTGGCTTCCGTTTGATCAGCGGTAGAGGCAGGCGGTAGAGTCGATAGGGTGCCTCCGAACGACTCGTTCTCTTCGAACTTAGACTTTACGGGAAGATCTTTTGGTAGATCTCCCCATACTCCTGATAGTGAATTGTTCCTGCTGAGATCATCGCGACGTCTTTATCGGTGAGGGCTCTCTTTTCTACAGCGGGGCTGCCAATCGCAAGCACTCGTTCGCCAATAGTTTGTCGCATGGTCACAAGGCTTGCAGCTCCAACGATGCTCTCGCTTCCCACAACAGCTTGATCAAGGATGATTGCTCCCATGCCTATAAGCGCGCCACGCATTACGTGACACCCGTGCAGGATTGCATTGTGTCCAACAGTCACATCCTCTTCAACGATGCACGGACCCAACCCGTGCGAGGTGTGAAGAAGAGAATTTTCTTGGATATTGGTACCACTCCCAACGGAGATTGGATTGATATCTCCGCGAAGGACCGAGCCAAAAAAGACGCTCACATTGTCTCCGAGGGTGACATCACCAATCACATACGCAGTTGGAGCAATGAATACGTTTCTTCCAAGAGCAGGAGATTTTCCCTGAAAACTTACCACCGGCATGGCTTAGGTACTCTACTGAAGGGCTCTCTGAACACTCTCTCGAATCTTGTCCTCCGATGGCAGGATCAGCTCCTCAAGTGCCTTTGAATAAGGCATCGGTGTCTCAAGAGAGGAAATGAGTTCTACGGGTGCGTCAAGATGATCGAACATTTCGGATGCAATGAGATGTCCGAGGTAGGCCCCATAGCTTGCTACTTGGTGCATCTCCTGGAGGATAACGACACGGTTCGTTTTTGCGACCGACTGAAAAATAGTTTCCTTGTCGAGAGGACGAAGAGTTCGAAGATCGATCACTTCAACAGAGATGCCATCTTCTTTTTGAATCTTTTCAGCGGTCTGCAACGCCAAGAAAACGTTCTTTGACCACGTCAGCAGAGTGACGTCTGATCCGGCACGCTTGATATCCGCTTTGCCGATAGGGATCAGATATTCCTCTTCGGGAACGGGTCCTTTAAGGCTATAGGTAAGTTCGGACTCGAAGAAAACAACTGGGTTATCGTTTCGAATGGCAGACTTGAGCAGCCCCTTCATGTCGTATGGTGTTGAGGGACAGATGACTATTAAGCCCGGAGTGTATGCGTAGTAATGTTCGAAAGAGTTCGCATGTTGTGCCCCGAGTTGATAGGCAGCTCCACCAGCACCGCGAAAAACTATTGGGCACTCAAGTTGTCCAGCAGACATGAGTCGCGCTTTGGCTGCCGTGTTAATGATCTGGTCAATGGCTACAAGAGAAAAGTTAAAGGTCATGAATTCGACGATAGGGCGAAGACCCATCATCGCAGCTCCGATTCCCGCGCCAGTGAAACCGTTTTCTGCAATCGGAGCATCGATCACTCGTTTTGACCCAAATTCGTCAAGCATTCCTCGAGAACACTTATAGGCGCCGTTATAAGCGCCGACTTCTTCCCCGACGAGGAATACTCGCTCATCACGGCGCATCTCTTCTGACATTGCTTCTTGTAGAGCGTCTCGAATTGGAATCTCACGTGTCGACATACCTACTCCGCGTATATGTAGTCCATGACCGTTTCTGGAGCGGGGAAGGGAGCCTGCTCCGCAAACTCAACGGCATCTCGAATCTCCTCTTCTATTTCTTGCTCTATCTGCTCGCGAAGCTGGTTCAAGCGAAGGCTGTCGAGTTTTGCTCCAAGAGCCTTAATGGGGTCCTTCTCTTTTTCTTTCTCGAGCATCTCTTTCGTCCGATATTTCCCAGGATCTGCCATCGAGTGCCCACGATATCGGTACGTTTTTACTTCAAGAAGCGTCGGCAAACTCTGTTCCCGAGCTCGCCGAACAGCAGTGTGGACCTTTGCCCGAACATCAAAGACGTCGTGGCCGTCGGCGATATCGCTCGCCATAGGGTATCCCATCGCTCTAATACTGAGATCTTCTGTTGGTGCGGTTTTCTCGAGCGGAGTGCCCATCGCGTACTGGTTATTTTCGATGATGTAGATAACAGGGAGCTTCCAAACAGCCGCGAGTGAGAGTCCTTCATGGAATGAACCTATGTTCACTGCGCCGTCACCAAGGAAGCACAGTGTGACGTCCTTTGTCCCCTGGTATTTTTTTGCGAGCGCCATACCAGCGGCCACCGGAAGTTGGGCCCCAACGATCCCCCAGCCGCCGTGGAAATGATTCTTGACGTCGTAAAAATGCATTGAGCCTCCGCGCCCCTTGGCGCAGCCGGTCTCTTTACCGAGCAGCTCAGACATCCCTGCTCGAGCATTGCCGCCGCGTAAAAGATAGTGTCCGTGACAGCGGTACGCGGTAATGACCTCATCAGTTTTTTCAAGGACCGACAATGCTCCGACAGCTACTGCTTCTTGTCCTATATAGAGGTGCAAAAATCCGCCGATCTTTCGCTCGGTATAAAGCCGTGCAGCTTCTTCTTCAAATCTTCGGATTCGAAGCATCTGCCGAAACAGGTCAGTGATAAGTTCCTGATCCATAGTATTGAATCCAAAGTTGGAATATGCGGTGTGTTCGGTTCTCAATTCGCTTTCATACCCTCAGTTGTCCCGCTGCCGAAAATCGATCAGCGACATTACAGTGATGCGTTCTTGCTCTCGCAAGATCTGGAGAGGGGCGAGTAATTTAAACTGCTTATCACTACTGAGTTGGGCGTTGAATTGCAACCTATCAAAGGAGAGACTCGGAGGCGCGGGAAAAAAGAGAGGGTTTCAACCTCCTCCTCGTACATTGTGAATGGTCGGGTTGGCGCGCTCGAGGTAGCATGGACAAGATGAAGTGGCGCAATCTTCTCGCGGTAGATCCGAGCCTTACGTGTTCAGGATGGGCCCTGTTTCGGGTCGAAGACCAGAGGCTACTGGCGGTAGGAAAGATTAAATCTTTGCCGGCATCACTTGCGCTGGCCGATCGACTCTTGGACCTGCAGCAGAAAGTAGGGATGATTCTCGAAAAAACGTCGCTTGAAACAAACGATGTTCTGGTGTGTGAGGCTCAAACTACGATGCGAGACCCGAGGGCCGCCTTTACAGTTGAGCAGGTCAGAGGGATCTTTGAGGCGCTCGCGAGGGAGAGGGGTGTCCGGGTCCCTGGCCGTATAAACCCGCGAACAGTGCAGTCTGAAGTTTTGGGGCTACGAGGAGCGCAGTTGAAACGCGATATAGTCAAGGCCTCCGCGAGAGAAGTTGCTTGGCAGCTGTATGGCGCACTCTTTCGCGAGTTTGGACTTGCAGATGGTGTCGACACCTTGAGAGCGCATCAGGATGTCGTCGACGCATGTCTGGTCGGAACATCTGGCGTCGCTCGGATCTCGCGCTCCATGTTGTGTGAGGAACCGCTTGAAACTCTCTTTTCGCAGAATGCCAGAGCAAGGCAGAGGGCTACACGATGAGTCGAATCCATCTTTTCGCATTCTTCCTCTTCTTTTGGGCCCTCGGAGCTGGGGCGCAAACCCGCGCAAACGTAACAGAAGAGGATTTCGTTTCCCCGGAGCAAGAGCGTTTTACAGTTTGCAGTCAGAATCTTGCGAATTTCGGATCGCTCGAAGACATTCGTTCGCGCCAACGTGGATTCTCTGACAATGACTTCAAAGACAAACAAGAGGCGCTCGTCAAACGATTTCTTATAGCAAAGTGTGACGCCATCGCCGTGCAAGAAGTATTGGGAGGAAACCTCGAGAAGGCTCGAGCTGCTTTGGGAATTCTCGTTGACCAGCTGCGAAGTCGAACAAATCGGACTTATGAAGTCCTCATTGGGCCGAGCAACGACAAGAAATCTCATGTCGGTTACATTATTGACGGGCGAAAGGCCCAAGTACTTTCTACGCTCTCGTTTTCTCGAGTAGAGTTACCGAAAATTGCGCCCGACGAAAAACCTCGCCTCTTTGCTCGAGGCCCATTTGAAGTCCAGCTCTCGATAGGCTCGCGGCACGGGCTGAAACCAAAAAGAGTAATACTCGTTAACTTTCACTTTAAGTCAAAAGTGTACAACTCAGGCGATCCTACTGAGCTCGAGTGGGAAACCTATCGGATGGAGATGGCCGAGGCGGTTCGAAGAGTCGTCCTTTCGCGTCACAAGCGGTCGTTTGAATTTGGTGACGCTCTGCTGCTTGTGCTTGGAGATCGAAATAGTAACTTTGATGTCGCGAGCGCAAAGCTTCTTGAAGGTGGTTTAACCCTAGCTGATTTTCAAGGGAGTGCGCCGTGTCGATTAAATGAGCGTGGTGTGCCTCTGTGTCAGGCGAAGGTCGCAAAACCAGCGGTACTCTTTTCTGTTCTCCTTAGCGATCCGCATACGAAGCATTTGAGCGGTACCTTTCGTTTTCGAAATGTCTACTCTTGGCTTGACGATATTCTCATGCCTGTTGAGTCCCTTCCGTTCGCACTCGTTGACTCGGGGAAAGAGGGAGATTACTCAAGTGGTGTTGTCTACAGCTTCCCTGAAGCTTCGGATCACGCTCTCGTGTACGTCCGACTTGATCTGTAGAATTATTGATCATGGATCTGTGGAAGCGTATTACTGATTCTCGAGTGCTCTCGGCGCTAAAGCGCGTCGACCGAGAAAGGTTTGTCCCTGAGAACGTGCGCCAGTTTGCCTCCGAGAATAGGCCGCTTCCAATCGGATTTCACCAGACAATTTCTCAGCCCTTTATCGTTGCGTTTATGACCCAGGCCCTTTCACTGACTGGCGGCGAGCGCGTGTTGGAGATAGGGACCGGTAGTGGTTTTCAAACTGCTGTGCTTGCTGAGCTTGGTGTCTCAGTTTTTAGTGTCGAACGGATTCCAGAACTCCATGCTCGGGCCTCTCATGCGCTCACTTTGTGTGGCTACCAGAATATGCATCTTCTCTGTGGAGACGGATATCAGGGTTGGGCGAGTGAGGCGCCTTTTGATGCGATTCTGGTCACTGCTGCTCCTTCTTCTCTCCCCCATGCCTTAGTAGAGCAGTTAGCGGAAGGGGGGAGGCTCGTGATTCCGCTTGCTGACCGGCAAGCCCGTTCCGCTGGAGAAATTCTCATGCGGTTCACCAAAAGAGGTGGAGTTGCCGAAAGTGAAGAACTGCTCCCTGTTCGATTTGTTCCAATGGTTCATGGTGATGCGAGGGCAAATGAGTCTTGCGAGACTGAGGGATCGGAGAGGGAGCAGGACGAAGACAAGGGGGCCGAAGACAGGGAGGAGGAGTAACTGACATCCATTATACTGGAACAAGGTTCGCGAGAAATTGGCGGCTCACAGATGGAATCGAGAAATTCTTTGCATGCTCGACGCAGAGTTCGGGAACACCCCTTTCGAGCGCTGTGAAGGAAGCATATCGGAGATCCCGACTGAGGCAGCCAAGGTGGGGCGCAGTTACGATATCTCTTGGCCCAATAGTTGGATATGCAGCTATTGGGACTCCGCAAGCGAGTGCTTCAACCATAACTCGGCCAAATGTGTCAGTTTTGCTGGGGAAAACGAATACGTCCCCTTCAGAGAAGAGCTGAGCAAGTTCCTCACCGGATTTGCTGCCGGTAAATATGACTTCAGGATAGGCAGCTTTGAGTTTCGTTCTCTGAGGCCCGTCTCCTACCACCATCTTTGTTCCAATCCCATAGTCGATATCGAGAAACGCTTCTAAGTTTTTCTCAACGGAGACCCGTCCTACATAGAGCCAGATCGGTCGAAGATGCCGAGCGAGTTTCTTTTCTCTTGGATAGAACAAGTTGAGGTCAACACTCCCATTCCATTCTACAACTTCTCGAAAACCCTTTCGCTTGAGCTTTCTCGCCATCGAGAGAGAACGGGTCATGATTCGAGCAGCCGGATCGTGGAACCAGCGAAGTCCTTTCCATGTGAGTCTCTGTGGCAATCTCAGGAAGCGCTGAAAGTATGCA
>JAGRAO010000065.1 GCA_020434565.1 Bdellovibrionales bacterium | reverse complement strand
GGTTATGGTTACGAAGGAGAAGCCCTCTTTCGCACAAAATTTCTTGTCCCTGAAGATGCACCACTCGGAAGTTCGATTAAACTTTCGGCAAAGGCTACCTATCTGATGTGTTCAGCCAAGTTGTGTGTGCCCGGGCGGAAGCTCATGTCTTTTGAGCTCCCCGTGAGTGCTCAAACAGTTCCGGCGGATTCCGGAGAGTTTGAACGGTGGACAGAGCGTTTCCCAACCGAGATGAATTCGAACGAGAAGAGTGTTTCGAGTTCGGGGGGATTCTCGAGCCCTGACGCCAACAAGGGTTCGTTGATGGTCTCTTTTTCTTGGGTGGAGGGAAGGCCTTCGGACCGTTTCCAAATTTTTGCTGCAGTTCCAGATCGAACGATTCTCTTGAAAGAGGTTTCACGACTCGTGAGTGAGAAAGGGCTTGAGGTGGAGTACGAAATAACGAGAAATCCGTCTACAAAGCGGCAGACCCAAGAGCTTGAAATCGTGCTCGTCCCGCTCGATGGACCCAAGCAAGGCCGCGGATTTGTGACTTCGGTTCCTCTTCCGTCTTAGTTCGATAGGCCCTTCGAAAACCGTTTGTGAGCTTGTTCTCTCGCAAGAACAGGGAGATACTCTCTGTTCCTTTGCTCTCGATATTGGAAGGATTTGAGGATTCTCTTACTTCTAGAGAGTCTCTCGGTCTTGAGAAACAACAACGCTTATAGCGGACAGGATTATGGTGGCTATGAAAATGATGCAGAAATTTGGCTTGGTGGTATTCGCGTCTCTCTTTTTCGCGATCTCTGCGATCGCTGAAGGTGTTACAGTTGGAAGCCAAGCCCCAAACTTCAGTCTTGTTGATCAGAATGGGGCGCAGGTAAAGCTTGAGGATCTCAGAGGCGGCGTGGTGGTCCTTGAGTGGACCAATCCAGATTGCCCATTTGTGAAGAGGCACTACGGCCGTGATACGATGAAAGGACTCGCGGCGAAATATAAAGGTCAAAAAGTAACTTGGCTTGCTATCAATAGTACTCACTATATGGGGCAAGCGGATAATAAAGCGTTCGCCGAAAAATACGGTTTGGACTATCGCGTGCTTTCTGATGCTGCGGGTGAAGTAGGGAAGGCGTATGGGGCTAAGACAACACCTCACATGTTTATCGTGGATGAGGCTGGCAAAGTCGTCTATCAGGGAGCGATCGATGACGATCCGTATGGAAACAGTGACTCCCCGCTTAATTATGTAGATAGCGGTCTACAGGAAGAGTTGACGGGGAAGGCGCTTGCAACCACTTCTACTGAGCCATACGGCTGCAGCGTTAAGTACGCCGGTTAGGCGGTGCCTCGAGGTGGTAATGAATTGGGATCGCTGCCCTAGAACTCCGAGAGTTTGCGTTCTTGGTGGGCATGAAGTATCCCTCTCCGCACAGGGGCTCTTGTGGTCCTGTGTCTTCGACTGGGTAGCAAGTGAGTAAAGATTTCGGGAAGAGATAGCTCGGAAGGGTAGGTTCCCGATTGAGAGCCCTTCTGCCCGAGGATCGAGCGCCGAAAATCTTTTTGTCTGTGAATGGTAGTGGTCAAAGCTATGGTAAAGCACGTCTTTTTAGGTAGCTTGGGTTTCCTTCTCTCTCTTCCGGGATCGGTCTTTGCTCAAGCTCCAGCGGCGAAGCAAGCCCCAGGCTTTGCTGAGAGCCTTGTTTCGATGCTCCCGATGTTTGTGATTGTGTTTTTTATCTTTTATTTCCTCGTTCTCCGACCTCAGGAGAAGCGGATGAAGGAGCACGAAAAGCTCATGACAGACCTGAAGAGAGGGGATGAGGTCGTAACAACCTCAGGGTTTCTCGGACGGGTTGTCGGGGTTGACGAGGAGTGTGTGACCGTTGAATTGGCAAACAACGTTCGAGTTCGGGTTTTGAGGAATTTTATCTCGAGTAAGGTCGATCGAAGTTCGGCGACCGGGGAAAAGAAAAAGGCTGCGAGCTGAAACGCTTTCGGGGGAGTTTGCTTCAGGAGAGATTGAAGGCTCCGGGCCTTTGGCCTCACTCCTTAGCCGCCAGGTTTACCCTTTCTCTAACGGTCAGTATAGTCGGGGCTTCAGAGAGGCTGTTCTTGCCGAAGATTCGGTGGGTAGCTCCCTTCGGAGTGTGAATTTTTGTCCTTTAACTGAGTAGCTGTTTTATGACCCCAGATATTAAGAGAAGAGTGGGCATCTATTTCGCCATCATCGTTTGTGCGTTCATCTTTCTCATCCCAACTCTCTTTCCTTCGAGTTTCAAGAATAGCACATGGATCTCAAAACCGATCTCCCTCGGACTTGATCTGAGCGGAGGGGTGTATCTCGTGTACGAGGTGAAAGCCCATGAAGCAGTTACCGGGAGATTGCAAGCTATAGCGGCGGCGATTCGGAGTGATCTTCGGCGCGAGAAAGTTGCCGTTACTCGAGCTCGTGTAAACGATGCTGGCGAAGTTGAGATTCAACTCTTTTCGGCAAAGACAGAGGAGAGGGCAAAGAAAGTTGTAGAAGAGAGTTATAAAGAGCTGAGCCTCTTAGGCTCGGATGCAGCTGGATCCAAAATTACCCTTCGTTACGGGATAGGCGCAAATGCGGCTCAGTCGATTGAGCGAACCGCAGTAGATCAGGCTATTGAAACGTTACGGAATCGGGTCGACCAGTTCGGTGTTGCTGAGCCCCTTATCCAGAAAGTTGGTGTTAAGCGTATCGTGCTCCAGATGCCAGGTGTAAGCGATGTAGAGGCTGTAAAGAGTCTCGTTGGGCGAGTTGCAAAGCTCGAGTTTCGTTTTAAACCAAACTCCGAAACGAGACCCTATCAAGTTAAAATGAAAGACCGTCAGGGAGCCGACGTTTACGTAGAAGACGAAGTCCAGATGACCGGTGAAGTGGTGGATGACGCGAGAGTCTCGATTCTCGACGGGCAAGTTGAAGTCTCGCTCTCTCTCACTTCTGAGGGGGCTCGAACGTTTCGTCGTATTACAACCGACGGAGTCGGGCGACAGCTCGCTATTATTCTCGATGGAGTCGAGTACTCGGCGCCAAATATTCGGGAACCTATTGCTGGTGGTCGGGCAAGTATCACTGGTGGGTTTGATATGACCGAAGCCCGTGAACTTGCTGTCGTGCTTCGTGCGGGTGCGCTTCCAGCTCCTCTCGAAGTACTCGAGGAAAGAACAATTGGACCAACCCTTGGGAAGGAGTCGATTCGAAAAGGGATAACTGCGATTCTCGCGGGTTTTGTCCTCGTGATGGCGTTTATGGTGGCGTACTACAAGAAGTCGGGAATAGCCGCAGTGGCCTCGCTTCTTTTGAACGTGCTCCTTGTTGTGGCGGGATTATCTGCGTTTGGAGCAACTCTTACCCTGCCTGGTCTCGCTGGGTTGGCGCTTACGATCGGTATGGCGGTCGACGCGAACGTGATTATTTTTGAGAGGATTCGAGAAGAGCTCCGCAACGGAGCGGGGCGCGATGCGGCGGTTTCCGCTGGGTTTGACAAGGCGCTCTCTGCGATTATCGACTCAAATATCACGACTCTTCTTGCGGGAGTGATTCTCTATTACTTTGGTACAGGTCCTATAAAAGGATTTGCGGTAACGCTCTCAATTGGGATTTTGACAACTATTTACTGTGCAACTTTTGTGGCACGTCTCTCATTTGATTTCTTTGAACTCAAGGGGCGAAAGGGGCTCTCGATTTAAGATTTGAGTGAACACGGGTGTAGCATGGCAGTCCAATCGAACACGAAGACATTTGATTTTCTCGGGAAGAGGTATTGGGCCTATCTCCTTTCGGGGCTTCTCATAGCGTTTACGATCTATGAGTGGACCACGAGTGGGGATGCGAAGTTTGGAATCGATTATCTCGGTGGCCATGAGTTGATCGTAAAAGTCCAGGATCAGAAGGCAAACAGCGAAGCTGTTCGAAATCAACTCTCAAAAGATAAAATCGATGCGATCGTTCAGGCATTTGAAGCTGGATCGGATGAGTTCTCGATTCGGATTACGAGTCAGGAAAAGTCAGGCGTAGTACGAGAAAAAGTACTCCAGTCGCTTGAGAAGGCCTTTGCGGGAGAAGTCGAAATATTGAAGGCAGATTTCGTGGGACCGACGATAGGGGAAGAGCTCAAGAAAGATGCCGTGATTGCGCTCCTTGTTTCTCTCCTTGGTATGCTCGCATACATTACGTGGCGATTCGAGATGGCGTTCGCTGTAGGTGCGGTCATTGCACTCTTTCACGACGTTATCGTCACTATGGGAATTTATCTTTTGTGTGGGAACACCATTTCAGTCGCTACTCTCGCTGCAGCTCTCACTATAGTGGGATACTCAGTAAACGATACAATTATTATTTTTGACCGTGTGCGTGAAGAGATCTTAAGTCGCAAAGACTTCGACTTGGATGATCTCATTAACTACAGCATTACACAGACTCTCTCTCGAACGATTATCACCAGCGTTTTGACTTTGCTCTCCGCTCTCGCGCTTCTCGTGTATGGCGGTGGTGCTATTGCTGACTTAAGTCTCTTTCTCTGTGTTGGGATTGTTACCGGTACGTATTCAACAATTTTTATTGCATCTCCTGTGGCAATTGCGTGGGAAAACTTTCGACACTCGACCAAGAGTGGTGGAGCGAAAGAGGGGCTTAAGAGAGAAGTCCAAGCCCAGCAGCGGTAGAGCCGGTCAAGGGACCCGTACTGCCCTGGAATAACCGGGTCCGAAAAGCCAATTTTAGATTTTCGTTGAAAATGACGACTCATGACCCATGTCTCGTACATGCGTCTTCCCCGGTCTTGTGAGCCTCCTTATCGGTTTCCTCGGATGCAGCGCAACGCCATTTCAGTCTTCTCGCTCCGTAGGTCCTTCGCGAGCGGAATCGGTTCTCTTTGTCTTCGCTGGGAGTGTTAATCGAAGTGAAGCATACAAAGCGTTTCATGCCGTGCGCTCCGTCGTTCGTGATCAAGCTCAAATTGAACTGCGGCAGTGGGAGAAATCTCTCCTCTCGCCTCCGCAGTGCTTTCAGGGTTGTACTCATCGATCGTTCATCGCTAACTGGGAGCGCGCACTTCGACACCTTAAAGAGCACGAATATGTCCTTGTTTTTCTCTCGCCTGATGAGAGTCTTTTTCGGCAGGCTATGGATGGTTTTGCGATTGGTTCGAGAGATACTCAATCAACGAGGGGAAAGTTTGCGCTCGTTACCATCGGAGATGATTCGGACTACAACCAACGGGTACTGCTTCACGAACTGGGACATCTCTTAGGGGCTCTCCATACGCAGAGCGGGATTATGCGCTCAGGCATAACACGGAAGACACCTCTCATATTTTCAGAACGTTCTCTTCGTGAAATACAAACTCGAAGAACTCTCCAATTTGCAAGCTATTAGAGCGATTCTCATCGGGAGCACTCTCTCCCGAAGGGCCTCAAAGGGGCGCTAGAGCAGTACATTATGATTCAGCTCAAACGGACATATCTCATGACGATTGCTCTAGAGCGAAACTACTGACTCGCATTTCCAAGCAGTTTATCTGGCAGGTCACTTCGAACAGAATTGTTCCACCCTTCACTTAAGAAACGTGCCGCTTCGACTACGCCCTCTCTGCTCGATGCTTCGGGTATCCGGATGAGCACCCTGTAGAAGAGATCGCCGCGGTCCCCCTTCGGATAGTGCACACCTTTTCCTCGCAATCGGATATATGTTCCAGACTGTGACCCAGGTGGAACTTTCAGCATAAGGGGACCCTCGAGGGTTGGGACCTTTATGCTTGCTCCGACAAGTGCCTCCTCGGGTGTTACGGGGAGTTCCACGACGATTCCCCGCTTTTCAATCGAGATGTAGGTGTGGTGCGCCACTTGAATAATCAACACAAGTTCTTGGCCAGGGGACTGCTTGTTTCTCATGCGAACCACAGAACCGTTTCTGACCCCGGGAGGAATACGGACTGAGATCTTTCGAATACTCTCGCCGTCGATAACTTCGACAGTTTTTCGCATCCCCAAAATGGCCTCAGAAACAAGCACCGAAACCTCGATCAGTGAGATCTCTTGGACTCTGTGTCCTTGAGCCTTTTTCTTCCACGGAAATGAAAGCGGTTTTTTAAGGGCACCATGTATGTGCTTTGAAATTTTTTCGACGAAGGGAGAGCGACCCTGAGCGTTACTCTCTTTGGAAGCTGCCTTTGGGCTTTTCTGTGCTCGGTTCTCTGCACGTTCTTTTGCCTCTTGTTCTCTCAGGAAGGCACGGCTCTGCGCTTGAAAATTTGCTCGGGCGCTTTCGGTATACGCCTTCATGCGAGAGGCAGATCGAGCTGCTTGGGCATTTTCAAATTCTTGGTCAAACTTTCGCCGTTGCTCCGAGTCGTTTAGAACTCGATACGCTTCAGCAATAAGTTTAAATTTGTCACTTGAATCTCGGCCGGGATTCACGTCTGGGTGATACCGGCGAGCGAGAATTCGGTATGCACGTCGAATTTCGTCTTTTGTCGCCGACGAATTCAGGCCGAGCACCTGATAGTAGTCTTTGTTTCCGCGGGGTGATTTCATCGCTGTACATTTGCCAGTGTCGGGGGCATACCGACGGGTCAGAGAGCCGATTCCTTAAGGTTTTCTCACGAAAGGAAAAAATACCCGAACAAGTCTTCTGAACCCGTTTTCCCCAATCTTCTCCTTCCCTTTCGGAAGAACCTCAGGTGGATATCTCGCTCTCTGAATGAGCTCTTCCTGAGACTATTCTGGCTAAGAGTATCTGAAAATGAGGAAAAAAGCCTCTTCCTCAGAGCTCAGAACTCGCCCGTGGGAATTCTCTGTCTTGTCGAGGGGCATGCGGCACTGCAAAATAGCGGTCGAAAAGGAAGAATCATGAGTCTCTCCCACACGCAATATGGAGAAGCGACAGCTCCAAATACAAAAGCGCTTCGCTTTGCGCACCAGGTTCTTCAGGCTGCCCAGGTTCTTGATCCAGAAGTAGAGCAAGCCCTCTTCGTTGCGTTTCGTGATGTCCAGCGCTCTCTTTTTGTCCCCGAACATCTTTCGGTGCGTGCATTCGAAAACGTGCCCTTGCCGTCAATTGATGGATTGCGAGAGCCGAGACCGTCCCTCGTGGCCCGAGTGCTTGGGTTGGTTGGCCCGTTCCGGTATCAGAGGATTCTCGAAATTGGGGTGGGCTCGGGATATCGCTGCGCACTCCTCTCTGCTTTGGGCGCGCAAGTCTTTGCACTCGAATCGAGTCGGGCACTTTCTCAGCGAGTCCGAAAACGGCTTGATCAGATGGACTATTCTGATGTGATTCTCCGAGCCACCCCGGCATTGACAGGTTTTGAGCACGATGCACCGTTTGATGCCGTGCTGTGCTGGCAGCCCCTTGTTGAACCACCGCTTGAGGTGCTCGAGCAGCTCGATGTTTCCTCTGGATCTGCCGTTTTTTTCCTTATTTCAGGAGATCGTATCCGGCTTTCTCTCGTCGAGCGGACTCCCAATGGTTTTGAGCGATTCACCTTCGAAGATTGTACTGAAGACTTCGGGAAGTAATCATTTCTCCCTTCTGAAACCTCTCTCCCTTAGAGCTTTTGGATAAAGTCGGGATCCTCTCTCGCTCTTCTTTCGGAAGCGCGCTAAAGTGCAGCGGCTTAGGCGCGGAGAATTTATTTCATGAGTGAGCTCTTACATCAGTTTGTGGACGTTGTGGTCAATGCAGTCGGTGATCTCGGATATCTCGGGATCTTTCTCCTCATGACGCTTGAGAGCAGCTTTATTCCCTTCCCCTCCGAAGTCGTACTCATTCCCGCTGGGTACCTTGCGTACAAGGGTGAGATGAATGCTCTAGCGGTAGTTGTCGCTGGGATTGCTGGGAGTCTGCTTGGTGCGTACATCAACTACTTTCTCTCTTTGACCTTGGGGCGCACGTTTATCCTTCGATACGGGAGGTATTTTTTCTTCTCTGAAGAGAAGTTCTTGGCGTTAGAGAAGGCTTTTCATGAACACGGAAGATTTGCGACGTTCTTCGGGCGACTCATTTTTGGAATTCGCCAATGGATCTCTATCCCTGCGGGGCTCTCCAAAATGCCGCTTTTACCGTTCTCTTTGCTTACCGCAGCAGGCGCCGGTATCTGGGTTGCTATCCTCGTTTCGCTCGGTTACGCGCTCCATGAGGTAGAACAAGCTGGCGTGTATGCAAAGTCTATTGGATACTGGCTCGTAGGAGCGATTGTAGTTATCTCTATTGCGTATTTCTATTGGTGGACACCACGTGCACGCGCGAAGCGCGCAAGCAGCTCAACGGAATTAAACGGTTCGTCATCCTGACGAGTAGTTTCTCGATCCTTGGATCTTTTGCAATCATTTTTTCAGGATGTAGTTTTTTTCTTCCACCGAGAACCGAAAAGGTTGTCCGGTATACGGTAAAATCTGGAGACACTCTTTCTCAAGTCGCCGGTCTCTTTCAGGTAGATGTCGATGACCTCCAGGATTGGAACAAGATCTCTGATCCGAGAGTCCTTCGCGCAGGGCAGGTTCTCGAAATTCCATACAGCGAAGCCACGATTCCCAAGACGGGTATCGGGGGAGGTTCTCGTAAATGGGACCCAAACTCTTATGTGACCACTTCTCTAGGTGGCGCTGAAAAATTTATCGGAAAACTTCTTTGGCCGACTCGGAGTCAGGGATACCTCAGTTCAAAGTTTGGCAGACGGTGGCTCTCATTTCACGAAGGCGTCGATATTGCGGCAGAGACGGGTACACCTGTATACGCGGCGCATGATGGAGTGGTTGTTTATAGTGGGAGTGGGCTTCGAGGATACGGAAATCTTGTCGTCATTCGAGGTGAGCAAATTTTAACGGTCTATGCACATAATAACCGAAACAGAGTCGACAAGGGAGAGCGTGTTCGTGCAGGCGAGCGGATCGCAGACGTCGGAGCTACTGGAAAAGCAACTGGCCCCCATGTGCACTTTGAGACAAGGATAAGAGATCGTGCTGGTAAGAACGTTGCAGTTGATCCACTAGTCTTCTTTCCCAATCTCTCTTCTTAGAACGGTTGGAGATGCTTGCCCAGGACAACTCCGCATCGAGGTATTACCGGAAATGTTCTCTGTATGAGAGCGTGTAAGCTCATCAAATGAACGTGTTCCTATCTACTGGAAAAATTGGACTCTAAGAAAATGGGCTGGGGAGAGGTACGAACAGAACCTTGGATGTGAAGCAACCATCCTTCTCCCGAGAGGGTTGGAAAGTCCCTCTCTCGCCGTGCGACAGCCCGTTCCGGAGTTAGCTCTCAGCCACCGCTGAGGTGTTGAGTGCCTTTTGACGCTCGTTCCCCAGGGAGTCGGCTTTGACGAGCCGCGCCTGGAGCCAGTCAGTCAAAATGAGGAGACCGATTCCAGCCATGAGCAGGCTGTTCGGAATCTCGTGACCACAGCCGTCAGAGAGCAGCTTAAAGCCGATTAAGCCCAGGATCATGTACATCTGAACCTGGATGTGCAGGTTTCGATGGATGATCTTGCCGAGTGGGACCATGGCGAACACCATCACGACTGAGGTGATGCCGATCACGATCAGCATATGCGGAAGTTGGTGCTCGAGATCGAACAGTGAGAGCAGCGTGAAGACGCTGTCAGCGCTGAAGATCAACCCCACTCCGATGATAGAGGCGGCAACACCGATGACGCGCATCGGAGAAAGCTGTCTGTTCACCGTTTTGTGGATGTCACCCCTCAACTCTTCGAGATACTTCTTCCAGTACTCCCTCACCGCCATGTAGATAACGATGAGTCCGCCGGCGAAGAGCAGCAGGCTGTGCCAGGTGAGCTCTTCGGGCTTTTCAGCGAACCAGCGGTTCGGCAAGAACCACCAATTGGCCTGAGGGTGTTCGAGGACGCTGATGAGTCCGATCAGCATCAGCATCAAGGCGCGCATAAGCCCGCTGACGATGAGTGCGATCGAACGCCAGATCACATGCTGCTTGGGTTTGAGCCCGAGCGAGCTAACTTGCATATCAACAACGACACCGTTGTCGATGTTCAGCGCGGACATCAGCGCAACGGCAATGCCCATGGCGCTGAGCGCTTTCAACGTAAAGAAACTCTCCACGGTTGTGCTCCTTCCTCAAGCGCGATGCGCCCGGGTTATTTCAAGGGAATGTCAGGAAGGAAAAAGGATTGAAACAGAGTAAGAACCTTATGTTTCGTACCTCTCTCCATGTGGAAGGGGAATGATTCTCCTTCCAACTGGAGAGGGGATACTGGCTCTTCTTCACCTACCGTGGCTGAAAATGATCGTGCTCGTCCCGTCTGAATGCGGGTACACCGAGTCCTTTTGAGTTATGGCGTTTGAGCGAGCGGAGCGTACTTAAGAAATACATCTTTTATTTCGCTATCTTATGCTGTCTCACTTTGGGTGAGAGGGCTCTGGCCGTCTGTCGTGTGCCCATGTACGGCTGAGAGCGTTCGGAATTTGGGTGAGGTCTCTGGGTAAAGTTGCGTAGTCGTTGAGAGGGGTTAGACTCTCTGTTTCGGCCTTTTGCTCTTTCGTCCAGACATTTTTGGGTAGTAGCGAAACAACTACCACTCTCTCGAAGCTATCGGGCTCGCACTGGTGTGGTCTGCGGTCGGCTTGGGGAGAGTGGGAGAAAGTAAAGGGATTTTTTCGGTTAGTCGTTTGGTATCGCTTCGCTGCGTAGGCGAGGCGGTGCATTTCAGATCGTTTTATCGATCCACAGCACGTTCAAAAGGGGAGCTTAAAAAGAGCCCTAGAAAGGAGAGCAACCGATGCATATCGGATTGCGTATACTGTGCATGGCCGCACTCATGGTGCTGCTTCGACCATCTTTCTCGATGGCTCAAGATGGAGGGGGAGATTCGCCTCCTGACCTCACCGTTGAGGCGGTGACGCAACTTCAGCGAGAACTCGATACGAGTCCTCCTGAGACAGAGGAGGCAAAACAGCAGATCGCTGCTCGACTGACTCGAGCCCTCGAGTTGCTTCAGTCTGCCGCCACTTTTCGTGACAAGGCAGAGGCCTCTCGCGCAGCTATCGCTGCTGCACCCGGAGAGCTTGAGAAACTCAAGAGTTCGCCAGCCTATGTCAAACCGGCGCTACCTGCGGGTACAGTTGAGATCTCTGCCATCGAAGGCCAGCTTGCCTCGCTTGAGGCTGAGCTGACCGCCGCACGCTCGTTGCTTCAGTCGCTTCGAGACGAGAGAACTCGTCGCGAGGGTGATTCGAGTGAACAGCGAGTTCGGCTCGAGCAGGATCTCCAATCCGCTCGAGATGAGTCCGCGCAGGTGAGTGCCGTTGAGCCGCAGACCCGCCTCTCGCATGCGAAGTTGGTTGAGATTCGTGCAAAGCAGCAGCAGCTTACAGCGCAGCTTCGTGCTCTCGAAGCAGCTACCGCTCAGTTCCAAGCTGAGCGAGAGGTTGTCACTGCGCGAATTGACCGCGCGAGTGAACGAGTGTCAGGGCTGCAAGGAGCTGTTGCCGAGCTCAACACCCTTATCAGCGATCGCAAGCAACAGCAGGTTGCTGCTGAACAGGCCGCAGCCGCTCGCCGAGCGGCTCAGAGCCGACCAGAAGTTCGGACAGTGGCGGAAATGAACCAGAAGCTCGCTGAACAGCGTGCTGAAGAGAACTTTCCTGGTCTGACCGAACAGCTCCGACAACAAACAACAGCCGTTCAGGCTGAGATTGATGTCGTGGTTGCGCAGCTCAACTACATTGATGGTCAGGTGCAAGCGGGAACTCCCGCAAGCATCGAACTGCAATCTGAGCTTCAGAAGCTCCGAACGCTTCTGAGGAATCCGTATTCTCTTCGGCGCGAACTGTCAGTTCGGCGAGAAGAGAACCGTCGCGTGACGGGGCTCCGTATTCGACTCGAAAAAGAGCGTGACGAGCTCACGGATCTCAATGCAGCGGTCGGACAAGAACTCGCTCAGTTTTCCGAACTCTCGGAGGATGAGCGTGTCCCGGTCGAAGCAGAGTTGGCGGAGCTATTCAAGACCCGTCGGGAATACCTCGATGGCTTTCTCGCCGAGAGTCGGGCCTACCTCACTGTTGTTCGAGAGTACAGCCGACTTTTGGAGAGTCTCCTTTCGACCGGAGACCAAGCGCGGTCGTTTCTTGGAGCTCGAGGGCTTCTCATGCAGAGCGCCGAACTCCCGCAGGTCAAAGATGTTCAAACCGTAAAAGAGGGCCTTCACTGGCTCTCAAACGTTGAGAACCTTCGGCCGAACCTGGAGGCGATGCTTCAGAGCCTTCGAACGCATCCCTATGTTGCGGGTGTGTTGCTCATATTTGTCCTGCTCCTCCTTCCGGCTCGGCTCATGCTCGAGAGGAGGTGGGGAGTGGACGAAAGGCATCGGATTGCGTTCTCTCCGTGGGCTCTCGTTCATATCCTGTTTCTCTCAGGACTCGTTCTGTGGGTTCTCGTGTCGAACTGGAGCGTGTTAGAGATAGCTGTCGCTGATCATCCCGTGTGGGTGACTGTAGCTTCCGTTATCACGCTCGGGTTTCTGATTCTTCGCTCCACAGTGAGTCCAGTTGTGTTGCCATCGCTTTCTCCGAATCAAAAGAGCGAGACGATGGCAGAGAAACTCAAGCGGGCGCATACATTCCGACCCACGTTGTGGGCGATCTTTCATACGATTGTCCTCTCTTCTTACAGCGCGTGGGTCTTGTGGGCGCTCGGGTATATGCTCCTTCTCGATCAGAGTGCGCCTGAGTACTCGCTGTCGGTCGGATTTGGGCTCGAGCGCGCGGCAGCAGTCTTTTTGCTGCTGAATGTGATCCGGCAGCTCTGCCGGGTGGACGGGCTCGCCGATGAGCATTTTGAGTGGCCAGAGCGAACGGTGCTCCACATTCGGAAGCATCTAAACTGGTTCATTCTTCTCGGTACGATTCTGTGGTTCGTGAGCGCTTCGATCGACCGTCACGGTGATATGGGCTTTTCCAACTCACTTGGGCGCTCGGCGTACATCGTCCTGAACCTGATGACCGCTGTTCTCACGTGGCGAGTTTTTCGACACGGGAGCGGTGCAATGACGCAGATTGTCGAAAGATCGGGGAGTGAAGTCGTCAAAAGACTTCGTCCGGTCTGGTATCTGCTCGGTATAGTTATCCCTGTTGCCCTCGCTGTTCTCTCGGCTCTGGGGTGGCACTACACGAGTCAGGTGATCGCCACAGCCTCGTGGCTCTTTATCTTTTGGGTCATTGGTGCGTTCACGTTTTTCGCGATCCTTGAGCGCGGTTGGAAGGTGATCAAAAAGCGCGAGCGATACGCTGAGTTTAAGCGAACGCGCGACGCAAAGATCGCCGCTGGCGAGGCAAATGCAGATGATGTTGTTGAGTTCAAGCCTGACCTCAATCTCATCGGAGAGCAGGGACAGCGACTTATTCGTTGGTCTCTGATTCTCGTCATTGGACTCGGCTTTGTTCTGACCTGGGGCCAGGTGTTTCCGGCCTTCGAGGCACTTGATCGCGTGGACCTTCCGTTTACAAAAACGATCGAACTCACCTCAGTCGATGGGGGAGGAACAACCTCGGTTCCGCTTACACTCGCGGATGTGCTGTCATACATTCTGCGAGTAGCTGCAGTCATCGCCATCTTTTACCCTTTGGTGCGGTATCTCCCGGCGTTTTTGGAGATCACGGTTCTGAAGGCGGTTGGAGAGAAAGCCGGAGTGAGGCATGCTTATGCCAAGCTTGTGCAGTATCTCCTGATCATCATTAGTTTCTATGCACTCCGAATCGCCCTGGATATCAGTTGGGCAGCTATCGGTGTCATCGCAGCGCCGGCTGGCCTAGCGCTGGCGCTGTCATCGCAGAGTCTCTTTGGTGACATCCTCGGTGGAATCCGCCTCTATCTGACTCGGCCTATCCGGGTTGGAGACGTGGTAAAGATCGACGGTGTTGCGGGGGTCGTGCGCTCAATCGATGTGGATAAAACCATTGTCGAGACGTGGGCACAATCAGAGTGCTTGTTCACAAATTCGTTTATTGTGAACGCCACCATCGAGAACTTCACCAGGAGTAACTCGATGAACCGGCACGGTTTCACCGTGGGCATCCCGTATGACCCCGATGATCCGGCCGGAGTGATGGAGAAAGCTGAGGAGGCACTTCGCAAAGCCGCTGCCTCAGTTGAGGGTGTGCGAACCGACGAGGAGAAGCCGCCAGCCGTGATTTTTGAAGGCTTCGGTGATAACTCGATCAACTACACCCTGTATGTCTATGCACTCGATCGAACAAACTGGGGACACATTCGAAACGAAGTCCCTAAGGCGATCATGCGTGAGTTCAAGGCGCGAGGCCTCTCTGTCCCGTTCCCGCAACGGGATATTCACCTCGATTCGCAGGTGCTGGATCTCCTTGGGCGCCAAGGTGCCTAGAGCGAGCTAATCCACAGTGGCGAGCGGTCTATCAAGCGGGATGTTTTTTTTCAAAAAGGTTTCCCCTTTCTCCCGCTCGCCCTTTTTAACGACGCAGTCTCGAGGCAAGTTCAAATTTTTTGAGGGGAGAAGGAGCAGGACAAGGATAAGGACAAGGACGAAGAGGAGGACAAGAAAATATAGAACCAAGTGGCGTCCCCGGCATGGCTTGAACATGCGACGGCTGCCTGCGGCAGCCTCGACGAGAGTTCTTAAATGCCGAAAGAACTTACTATGGCTCGAAGCAGTAAAAATGGCGTCCCCGGCATGGCTTGAACATGCGACCCCAAGTTTAGGAAACTTGTGCTCTATCCAACTGAGCTACGAGGACACCGTGAAAAGACCGGCACAATAATAGACTCGTACAAAACCTGCAAAAAAGGAGAAGTGATAAAGAGGTCGAGTCCTGGGAGCTGCAGCAAGTCCTCGCTTTCCTGTGAGATTTCAATTGGTTGTTTCAATGGTCTCGTGCTGGGCCAGGCTTTAAACTCTCTTCTGTGAACCTGATTCTACGAGGACTTCACACCGAAAAACTTTGAATTCTTTACCGTTTGCGCGAGCGTTTTTACTATTGGAGTCCCTCTGTCAAGGCTTGGTGGAATTCGGCGGAGAAGTGTTTTGAGCTATTTCTCTTCCGGATCGGCGGTGGAGAGTCAATAGCTGAGAAGTCGTTGCATGTATTATTTTCTTTCCCTCTTCACTACATCTGCGCGGCGATTCTGTTCGTGCCGTAGGCTATTGCTTCTCGCAGTGGGCCCGATAGTGATCGGGCTTGTTTCGTTTGGCGTAATATTTTCCGCTATCGGCTATTACTCTCCTGATTTGTCTCATTTGATTCTTGGATTTGATCATGGTTGGCTCAAATGGGGAGCAAGTGCTGTCATCAGTTTACTCGGGGTCTTGGTAGCGGCTCTCCTCTCTTGGGTTGTCTCCCTTCTCATCGGGGGATGGTTTATAGAGGAGATCTGCCTGATTGGCTTGAGTGACGAAGGTGTCCTGCCGTTAGAGAGAAAAGATGTGAGTCTCTTCTCTAGCCTCGTTCGCTCGGGATTCCAAGAAGCTGCAAGAGCCGTAGTGATCCTTATCGTATTGGGCGTAGTCTTCGTTCTCTCCTTCTTTCCCTTCTTAGGAGTCGTTGGGGGTGTGATTGGGCTCTTACTCGTCGGTTTTGAGGTGATTGAGATCCCTCTCGCGTTGGCGGGATTATCCCTTCGTGAACGGTGGATACTTCTGAGGAATCATAAATCTTCAGTTTTTGCCGTCGGATTTCTTTTGGCTGCAAGCGCGGCTCTTCCGTTTGCACTTGTCGTGCTTGCTCCGTTTATTCATTTTTTCTCGGCTCGTCTGGCTGCTCACTTTGTTTCTTCAACAGAGACTTCTCATTAAGCTGCTAAAATTGCTCCCTTTCTTTGACCGCAGCAAGTCAATGGGAGAGGAGCTACAAGCGGCCCAGCATAACGATTCTACCTTCAGTATGATCAGGTGAGATGGATCCACGAGAAACGCAATCTGCAAGTTGGTTCGAGAGCCCCGAGAATTCCCTTCCTGAGTTCTCTGCTCCAAGAGATGAACTCTTGGCAAAAATTCCGATTACTGATGCAGATGCCAATCTCGACCTTGCGCTCGAGGAGA
>JAGRAO010000064.1 GCA_020434565.1 Bdellovibrionales bacterium | reverse complement strand
GTCCGATAGCCAGCGGGCAGAGAAGAAGACCGAGATTGAAGAGGTAAAAGTTCAGTCTCTTTTCGAGCACGATGTCGTCACAAAAGATCAGAGCACTTCATCCGGGCATTCTCCACTTGACCCGTTTTAAGTATCTGAGCTGCCCTTGAGCGCCTCGTGTACGGCCTCGAGAAGAAAGCAGAGGCTCACGAACGACGCTGAAAATTGGCCGACTGGTGATTTTTCGGCCAGCTCTACGACCGCAGCTTTACACTGAAGTATGGCCGCCTCCGTCTCTTCTCGATCGAGACCAGCGCCGTCTTCGATCATTCTGATGAGAGTTGCGCCAAGCTGAAACGCGTTTCTTTCAGAGGGGCGGCACTCATCCCAAGGCTCGCATACGGACTGACATTTACCGATAGTCCGTTGCGTATCGTTTCGCCGAGCAAGCGATACTCCCCTTTCGGCTGAAATGTTGAGAGTGACAGTCGGTTGGCCGTGTTGCCGGTAAGCGCAGAGAACGTTCAAATAGCTGTTCTCAAGTTGAGCCTTCGCGTGATCGTTCGAAGACTCGAGCACATCAATGAGCGGTTCTGAGATACGGTAGAGATGCTTGGAGATTTCACCCTTTCTTCTGGCGAGAGATGCGCTCGCTTCAAGAGAGAGGCTGTCTCTGCTCTTTAGGGCCTTGCGTACCTGCGAATGGAGCTCAGCGAGGAGATCTTCGAATTCTTCAAGAGATGATACAGCGGGCTGCAGAGTTGTTCCAACCAGCCGTCTGTATTCGCGATACTCTCCGACTTGATCCCACTCTTCGTTGAACATGCATTTTTCAGAAAAATCTCGGGCAGCACCGAGTGAGTCTTCCATTTCAGAAGTCCCGAGATGAAACGTTTTGCGCAATGGGTCTGATTCATCGAGCGTAGCGGTGAGCCTCTCGAGACAGAGCGTGCGCCACTTTTCAAAGTTGACAGCCACCTTTTCGAGAGCTGGAAGGGGGATGTCGTCGAGCGTTTCTCGAATGGGGAGCGGATGAAACATAAAAGCCGACGTAAAAGGTATTAGGAGTGATTCAGGCTACTGCCAGCGAGAATTCTACATCAAAGCTCAAAAAGAATTCCACGGAACTTTGCGTCTGGATTGCTCAAGAAGAGAAGAAAAAGCAATCTGAAACATCCTCCCATATTTTCTCGCCTGAAACCTCTCTCTGCGCGGTATGAAATATATTCAGCCACAATCTCTTCCGGGCTTTTCGAGCCATTCTCCTGGCGCACTCCGTCGAGGTCTGAAGCAAACTTTTCAAACACAGAGTCTTTCCAAGAGGTAATGGACTGTCTCCTGCGAGGTAAATGCTGGACGATTTAGATGTGCCCTGCTGAGTATACTTTAGGCCCTTGAAGTGATATCTTGCTAAAAAAATAAATTACAGAATGAGAAGCATGAACAAACTTTTCGTGAGCATACTCTTGTCATTGTTCGGTGTCGCTTCTGCTTGCGCTCAGGCGTATTCACCGTTGAGTCCGAATAGTAATTTGAATTGTGTGTACCAACCAAACGGGAAGACGCAGATCGCGAAGCGGGACGGTGATACGTACCGGCTTACCGGGTTTTCGAGTGCCACAAAGAGTGCCGTAAAAAGGAGGCGAGCTTACGTCAGAAAGACAGGACAAATTAAGAAGCTCATTAGCAGGTTAAAGAAGAAACGGAAAAGAGGAACTTTTGAAGTTAGTGTCAATTCGAAAGAGTTCAAAGATATTACGAAGTTTTTCTTTGACGGTGAAGTAACCGGAGCACCACCAGCTTCCGTTGATGAAAATATTCAGATTCTGCAGGGCCTCGCGTCCACATACAGCGCGGATGCCAAATACGAGCAGGAGTTGATCAAGCTGGTCAAAAACTGCAAGAAAAGAAAGATTCCATTAGAAGGAGAATTCTACACAAAATTTGTGAATATCATTTCCAATCCGTACAATGCGACCACGGATTCTTCGGGAACCGGCTATGTGGCGGTCATGGCGGTTGTGCCCTATGGATTGGCCTCAGCCTTGCCGCTTCTTTGCTACAGCAATTCAAACAAGTCCATAAGGTATAAGGAAGCGACCAAGACGCCGTGTTTTACAGCGACGTTGTCCAACCGCGATCCCGAGACATGCGACCATCTTATAACGTACTCCTACGGCTACCCTGATTATTACCTTGCGGTACTCGATGCAGTGAAGTTTTCTTACTATGAGCGGGCCGGAAAGATTAGTTTTGAAGACGCCGCCAAAGCAGCTGAAGCGAGACTGCGAACGGAAGCTCCGTACATGTGGGGGGACTCGGTAAAATACGCAGTCGGTTCGGTCGATAATTGCAACGCCTCGAGATTTGAATAGTCTCTCGTTTCACACTTTGAGGGCAACTGGTTGATGGCGCGCTAGGGCGTAACGGAATCAATCATAGCGAGGCGAGCGCTTTTCTTTTGCTTGGTAGATTGAGTCACAAGCTGTCCACACGCCGCATCAATATCTTGGCCCTTTGACCACCGAATCGTGGCGGTCATTCCGTGGCTATTTAATTCGTTCTGCCACTGATGCACCCTTTCGCTTGGAGGGGTTTCATAACCGAGGCCAGCGTTGTCGTTATACGGGATCAGGTTAATCTTGCATGGCAGATTGCGGAGCAGTTGTGAGAGCCGCTTGAGATCTTCAGGAGTGTCATTTAAGCCCCCGAGCATGACGTACTCTATAGTAAATCGCTTTCTCGGAGCGAGCTTGGCATCTCGGAGGACTCCCAACAATTCTTCGATAGGGTGTTTCCGGTTTATCGGCATAATCTGCGAGCGAATTTCATTGGTTGTCGCATTAAGAGAGATCGCGAGGTTAGCCGGGATCTGTTCTTCGAGAAATCGCCGAATGGCTGGAACCAGTCCGACGGTAGAAACGGTGATCTTTCGTTGTGAAAGTGCGAGCCCGAAATCGTCTGTCAGAATCCGAATCGCACCGGTCACCGCATCGTAATTATGGAGCGGTTCTCCCATGCCCATAAAAACCATGTTCGTAAACATGTCACCAAAGTTTCTGGCATCCTCTATTACTGAGAGTACCTGAAAGAGGATCTCATCGGCTCGAAGATGCCGAATCAATCCCATGGTGCCAGTGCGACAGAATTTACAGCCAAGCGCACAACCGACTTGGGACGAAACACAGAGAGTCATCCTCGTTGGTTGCTTGATCATTACCGATTCAACCTGGTGGTCTTCTGAAACAGAGAAGAGATATTTTCGAGTGCCGTCTTTACTAATCTGCCTCGTCTGAAATCCAAGTTCTGGAAAGAAAAAGAGCTGCTGAAGTCGTTCGCGATCTGAGGCCTTTATGTTGGTCATCTTTTCCGGATCACGGACTTCCTTCTGGTACACCCATTGAAAGAGCTGGTCTGCGCGATACCGACTCATCCCTACACGCTCGTCCAACAGCGCTGCCAACGCAGAGCGCGACAGTCCGTAAAAATTGACCTGGTCTCGGGGTTCTTCGAATTTTGCGAGAGGAAGCGTCACGTAAGATCCTCGTAAACTATTGAAGCCAATAGGTTATCAGAGTTCTACCGGGTAGTCCACGCGCAGCCTCATCGAGATTCCCCTACGTATTCGTAAGGATAGCGGGGCTAATACCGTCTCTTCTTTGAGTTCCAGTACCGGCTCGAGGTACGCTCAAAGAGAAGTCATTTGTGGAAAGTTGTGTGAGTAGTTCTTCTTTTTCTTCTGGGCAAAATGCTGTCGCAGCGAACGTTGTCACCGATGTCTCTCCGGAGCAGTCGGTCGATCCTGAGCATTGGCTTGAAGCGCATGGGAACTATCTCTTCCGGTATGCGTTTTCCAGAGTGAACTCGCGCGAACTCGCAGAGGAGCTGGTTCAGGAGACCCTTCTCTCCGCCATTCGAGGAGTATCTGGATTTGAAGGTCGCTCAACAGTAAGAACATGGCTTGTTGGAATCCTGAAGAACAAAATTATTGATCATCTTCGGCGTGCATCTCGAAAGGAATCGAAAGAGGTGCTTACCGATGAAGATGACGTCCTCGATCGACAATTTAATCGGCTCGGGATTTGGAGCACCATCTTTGGAGACTGGGCGCGAGATCCTGACCAGGTGCTAGAGCAGAAAGAATTCTTTCGAACGCTTGAGGGTTGTCTTCGCAAGATTCCCGAACGGTCTCAACGGGCGTTTATGCTTAAGACGTTTGAGAATACTGACTCAGACGAGATCTGTAAGATCCTGAATATCTCTGCGTCGAACCTGTGGGTGTCTCTTCACCGTTGTCGTCTCGCTTTGCGAGAATGCCTTGACAAAAACTGGGTAAAAGCGGGAGGACGGTCGTAACCTGACTATGGGAACAGAGCAAAACCCACCTAGCAATCATTCACACGACACGAGCGGTCTTTCGAGTTGGCTCCACTGTGGGGTGTCTCTCATGTCGTGTCGACAGTATTCTGAACTCGCCTCAAGAAAACTTGATGACATTCCGCTCTCTTTGCCACAGAGGGTTCAATACGCTGTCCACAAGGTTCTTTGTCTCATGTGCCGCCGATTCGAGAGGCAGATCGCTCTTATTGAGAGAGCCGCTCTTCGCTATCGATCGCAACCGATGCCTGAGACGGAAGTAGCGCTTGGTGCTGAGGCAAAAGATCGAATTCGAAGTGCGCTCACACGCTGCGGTAGTTCTCCAAACGGGAGTAACGACTGAGTTCTCGTCGTAGAATAAAGGGATCTATTGGTGTCGGTGTATCGTCCTTTCCCCCGCTTTGCCCGGACCAGGACGAGGAGAAGGAGCAGGAGATTGGTTTATCCGAGGAATTTCTGCAGTACTTTGATGAGCCATCGAAAACCGGGAATTTTCCCGTAAATGTGTTTGCCTGAATCCCAGTAGTCAATGTGTTCTACGATCTGGCCTCCCTCTTCGCGTACCCGGCTCATGCCCCGTATAGTGTGATGTGGCCCACCGGCAAGAAGCCGTGAGGTGAAAGTGAAGTCCCACAAAACATAGAGGTCTCCACTTTCTTCGTAGCTCGAAACGAAGCAAAACTTTGGATCGCCTACGGTCTGAAACATCTTCTGAAAGATGTGGATCACCATTTCGCGATCTCTCACATCGTTAAACGGGTCTACAAAGTGAAAGTCAGCGGAAACGAGAGTTCTCAGGTCAGGGACGGTCTCCAAAGAGAGCGCGCTGAAGTAATTAATGTATGATCTGTATATCTGCTTCATAGAGAGTTGAGTGAGGTGTCGAGGTCAAAACTTACCGTTTGTTTGTACGATATGCCAAGTATACTTCAGAGTTTCCCTCAGTGAACTTGTAAGGCGGGGGGGCTTTGTTGCACTATCTCTTCCATGGGTGAATTGCGCGATAAGAGAGTCTGGCTGACCGGCGCTAGCAGTGGGATTGGTGAAGGATTGGCCCTGGAGCTGGCCCGAAGGGGGGCCCGTGTGGCGCTCACGGCACGAAGTGAGGAGAGCCTGGCGCAGCTGTGTGATCGGATCAAGAAGGGCGGCGGAGACGCTGTCGTGTGTGCTGGTGACGTAACGGACACTGTTTCCCTCAAACGTGCATATTCGGCGCTTAAAGAATCGTTTGGAGGAGCGGATATCGTTATCGCAAACGCAGGCACTCACTTTGAAACGTGGCCCGAACGTGAGTTTCTGCCTGATCAGTACCTTGATCTCATGAATATCAACTACGGTGGGATGCTGAGGACTTTCGGGGTGGTGCTTCCAGAGATGACTGAGGCGAAAAAGGGACACCTTGTCGGTGTTGCGAGCCTTGCTGGATATCGTGGACTCCCGAGAGCGGCAGCATACGGAGCCAGTAAAGCGGCGATGATCCTCTTTCTTGAAAGTATGCGTTTTCACCTTGAATCAGTGAATGTGGCAGTGACTACCGTTTGCCCAGGTTTTGTGAAGACTCCGCTGACTGATAAGAATACGTTTTCGATGCCGTTTCTGACCGATGTTGAGAGTGCAGCGCGAATTATCTGTGATGGAATTGAGCGGAAAAAGGAATGCATCACCTTCCCCTTTCCGTTTAACTGGTTTATGTCGCTCGTACGAATTCTTCCGAATTTTCTCTTTAAACCGCTCGCTCGTGCTGCGCAGAGAAAGGCGTCCGAGTAAGAAAGGTACCCGTTGTGAATTCATCGCTTTCATTTGCTGTAGTTGGAGGGGGAGTCGCTGGGATCACGGTTGCCTATCTTTTGTCGCAGAAACACTCTGTTACTCTCTTTGAAAAAAACGATTACCTCGGAGGGCATACCAACACGCGGGTGGTCTCTTCTGGGCCGGATGAAGGCACTGCCGTTGACACCGGTTTTATCGTTTGCAATCCACAAAACTACCCGCTTTTCTATCAATTTCTTGCTCGATTACATGTAAGGTTGCAGGACTCGGATATGTCTTTTGGTTACTGTTGTCCGTCAACCGACCTCACCTATGTGGGACCTGCGATTTCGGACTTTGTGCTGACCCCTCTAAATTTTTTAAAGCCCAAGTTTCTCCGAATGCTCTTGGAACAGAGTCGTTTCAATCGCCGTGCACTTGCAGACCTTTCAACTGGGGCCCTCTCTGGACTGACCTTAGGGGAGTATCTTAAAGAACGCAGAGTCTCTCAGTATTTTCAACGGCATTATCTTACCCCCTTGATTGCTTCTATCTGGTCGAGCCCCGATCATGATGTCGAGACTTTCCCCGCGGAGACATTTGTGACATTTTTTCGGAATCATGGCATGCTTGAACTTCACAAGCGACCAACGTGGCAAACGGTTGTCGGTGGAAGTTTCCAGTACGTAAAGGCTTTTCTGTCTGTCTTTAACGGTAAAGTGGAACTCGGAGCACCGATTACGCATGTGTCGCGCGACGACCAAGGAGTGAGTGTCGTTCAAGCGAACGGCGACGCTTCGAGATTCGACAAAGTCGTCTTTGCTACGCATGCTGACCAAGCCCTCGCATTGCTCTCGACTCCTACGACGGAAGAGACGCGACTCCTCTCTGAGTGGCGCTATCATAAGAGCCGCGCTGTCCTTCATACTGACGAGAGAGTGCTTCCCCAATCAAAGCGGCTCTGGGCATCTTGGAATTACGTTCGTCGGGATTCAGATGCTTTTGGAAACTCTGGGGTACCGATTACCTACTATATGAATCGACTCCAGAACCTTCGAACAGAGCGAGATTACTTTGTAACGCTTAACTCAGCGCCTGATGAGATCGACGCTCGGCACGTACTCTACGAAACCGAGTATACACATCCCGCCTACACCCCTCGAGCGGTGGCATCTCAATCGCTTATCACTCAGGAATCAGGTCACCCGACCACGTTTTTCTGTGGGAGTTACCTCGGATACGGCTTTCATGAAGATGCGGTTCGATCTGCTGTGTCAGTAGCTGAACAATTTCAGTGTTCCTTATGAAGACATCTCTTGTAATCGGTCAGGTGTGGCACAGGAGGAACTCGCCAGAGCTTCATGAGTTCGTCTACAATCATATGTGGGTCGCCCTCGATCTTGCCGATGAAGAGAGTTCTACCCTTAACTCTCGTATCTTCTCTTTGGGTCGAGCGCAGTTTTCTCTCTTTACAATCAGATCGCGTGACTACCTGGAACAAAATTCTCAGAAAACGATAAGAGAAAAGGTTCTTGAGAAGCTTCGTATCTATGCACCAGATTTCACTCCGACGAAGATTGTGCTCCTGACGACCCCGCGGCTCTTAGGCTACGTTTTCAACCCAGTGAGCATCTATCTGTGCAAAGGTCCCGGGGGTGAGACCCAAGTGATTCTATACGAAGTTCAGAATACCTTCGGTGAGCGTCACCTCTACTTGGCTCAGGGGACATCTGAGCCAGATGGGTCAGGAGAGACTCGGTTTGCTCCTTTTGAAAAAGTCTTTTTTGTTTCCCCATTCTTGCAGGCTTCAGGCTCTTATGAGGTTGAGTACAGAGAATCTTCAAGTCAGCTTTCCCTGGTCGTAAATGTACGACAGGGGGAAGAGCTGCGGATCCAGACGGCCATAAACGCCCGGATAAGTGAGTTTTCAGGGGCTCTCCTCTTGGGGCAAGGCCTTCCCTCTCTCCTCTCTGGTTGGTTCACCATGCCCCGTATCCTTTGGCAGGCCCTTTGGTTGGCACGGAAGCGAAAAATTCCTCTCTTTCCCTTTGACCGCTCAAAACATCCTGACACAATCGTTTCGAGTCAAAAATCGTTTTTTGTGAAAGTTCGGCTGTTCCTCCTTCGTCAAGTAAGAGGGCTCCGTCGAGTGGAGAGATAATCCTGGAGGATGAATGAGTGAGTCTTTAGCAGTAGAGAGCGGTCAGGCTCAATTCGGTGCCGGAGAGTTGGTCGAGACGAGTGTACTCGAACGTTCGTTTCCACGTGAGATCCTGTCTGTGGTTCGTAAAGAAGGACTGTTCCAGCTCGGAGAGGAATACATCGCCGGAAAGAGGGAGCTCGGAAGGATTGACGAATTGATTGACCTTCTCATGCGTTCGCGAGAGAGCCAGAGTGCCGCCCGTCAGCTGAGAGTGATGTTGTACTATCTCTCTGATCGATTTTTGAACCCACAGAGGGGAGAGCGGGCTTACAACATAGGTAAGGTTCATTACGGTCTCGGAAACCAACTGTTCGAGCGTATGCTCGGTGAGAGCATGACCTATACGTGTGGATATTTCTGTAAGACCAATAGTCTTGACCAAGCGCAGTACGACAAGCTCGATCTCTGTTGTCGAAAGCTCAAACTTGAGCGCGGGATGAAAGTGCTTGATATCGGATGTGGATGGGGAAATTTTGCAAAATTTGCTGCCGCCAAATACGGAGTTACGGTGCACGGGGTCACTGTCTCGGAACGCCAGGCGGAGTTTGCTCGAAACGCATGTAAAGGGCTTCCCGTTGAAATTCATCTTCAAGACTACCGCGATATTCGAGGGACCTATGATCGAATCGTCTCAATTGAGATGATTGAAGCGGTGGGGCGAAAGAATCTCCCAACCTATTTTGATGTCGTTTGGCGTTCTCTCAATCCAGGTGGCCTGTTCTTACTCGAGGTCATTTCAGCTGAAACAGTTTCGTCTCGATCCAATCGGTATTTTGACAGTTATCTCATGTGGATTCTGAAGCATATTTTCCCCGATGGGTACCTCCCAACGGTTACTGAGCTTGCCGAACCGTGCCGTCAACGGTTTCAGCTCGAAGACTGGCACAGCTTTGGTCCAGATTACGATCGCACTCTTATGGCGTGGCATGAGAATTTTGAGCGAGCTTGGGATGAACTTCATGTCGACTATGGCGAGAAGTTTCGAAGGATATGGAAGTACTATCTCCTTGGCTGTGCAGGCCTCTTTCGTTCACGGACAACCCATCTGTATCAGATTCTCTACTCGAAGGGATTCGGGGGACGCTACGGGGTGGAGCGTTAAGAAGTTATCTCTCGAATTCTTTGATGATTCGAACAAGCTTAATGCTGTTTTGCATCTCTTTCTTCATTCGGAGATTTCGCGCTGAGTCCGTGTGCCAAATATGGCGCGTGATGAGCCCGAGAGCTGAAACATAAAAATCCTTTTTCGGAGCCTGATGTTCATCGACAAGACGATCGAGACAATCGAAGAAGTCATCTCGTCCGAGATTACTGAGGTCGGCGTCGAGAAGGTAGCGAGAGAGATCAGTTGTGGGTACCTGTTCGGCTCCAGCTCCCATGGGTCGCGCATGAAGCTTTGTGTCCCGGATCATGGACTCAACAAGTTGTTGCTCCATCTTTGAGAGGTCAGCACCGTGCCGTTCTCTGACGTATTGGCGAAAGAGTTCAATACTGGCTTCTTCGTGTCCTATGCGATTCTTCACGAACCCGACATCATGCCAAGCAGAGGCGATCAGCAAGAGGGACACATCAGAAGTTGAGAGTGGAACATCACGAGCAAACAGAATCGACTCCCGCATGACATCAAGAGTATGGCTTGGGTTATGATATGGGAGAGCTGTTATTGAGGGCTCTTCGAGATGCTGAAATGCCCTCTGAATAACCTCAAACTGGCGCACATGTTCGATGACATGATCCGGGTCATCGAGAGGTGGGAGTTTGAAATTCGCAGTCATACAGGAACTATATCGGTCGAAAGAAGAGGCGGTAAAGAGGATTTATACGGAGGAAAGAGAGATTCACCCCTCTAGCGAGGACGTTTTCCTCCAGGAAAGGACGGTGTTTTATGCCTGAGACGAATTACCAGAGGCCCAAGATCATTCTCATTCGTCGCAGAACGCCGCTAAACGTGTTCTGGCGAGGCATCATCTGTGCGACCGATTTGAGGTTCGATTCGGTATAGGTAAACGGGCTACTCGGAGCTCGCTCAACTCTTCCAAACGTTCCCATTGCAAAGATCCCTGATGCTGTCACCTTTTCGTCAACCCAAGACTTGTGAGTCATTCTTTCATCCGCATCCTGATCCCACTGTGCTAAAAGTGGAGCGAGCGTATCATCGTATTCCTTGCGCTTCGATTCATGAATAAGTGTGTGATACGCACTGGTGAGGATCTTGAAGGTGTCAGCCGCTTTGGTCGAGGTGTCATCTTGAATTATTTCGTCATAGAAATTTGAGTCCGGGTGATACACCCGGGCGATTTCGCGATAGGCCTCGCGAATCTCTTGTGTGCTCGCTTTGCGATCAACACCGAGCATCTCGTAGAAAGTCTTGTCTTGCATCTTCCACTCCTGCGAATGGGGGGTCGTCATTTTCTCTTTGAAACTCAAGCTACTAGGGCGCTTTTTAGGTCGGAAAGGCGAAAAAAGGCTCGAGAGAAACCAGCCGTGTGCCCCGGACTGAAGCAACTAAGAAATACCCTTAGGACCCGCATAGGGAAGCCCCTCAATTTGCCTTAGGCGCTCCTCCCATAAGGCGAACAAGAAGAGAGGAGTCGTAAAAGCTCCTGAGAGAGGCAAGAATCTTTCTCGTTTCGCTATCAGAGGCCGCATTTTCAGCGAGTGTCAGCTCGTCGTAGAGAGCTAAAAGAGTCGGATGAAAATTCTCTGCGGCATCGAGCAGGTCTTCGTCAATAGTTCGTCGCAGTTGTAAGCCTCCTCCGTAGCGATACTCACCGTACGCCTTAAGAGTCTTGAGAAACTTAGGATCCGCAGAATCTTCAATCTCTCGAAGTCGATAGCGTGTGAAGAGGATCAGAGCCTCTTTTTTCGCACTCCCGGCAATCTTAGATTTATCTCCCGATGAAATAGCCTTTTCCAGAGAGTTGAGGGTTTCGAATTTTACGCCCTGCGCCCGATAGATATCCTGCTCAACATCACACGTTGAAGGAGGAAAAAAATTCGCCGTTGTGACCTTTGAAAATTCCTTACGCGCCGAATGGAGAAGCTGAAGAAGTTTTTGATCTGAAACCTCATCGTCAACAAAAAAGGAACTCTTCCCTGCCTGATACCACTCGAGAGCTTTTCGCCCTTCTCCATCGCGATATCGCTCGAGATCAACCCAGATTGCCCGACCTTGAGAATCATCGCACAGCAGCCCCTTGGGGCGGCACCTATAAAAAGAGGGTTGAGAGAGATCGTACTCTGGCTCTCGAACCATCACGATTGGTGCTTTCGAGCCACCTGACTCCCGATGAAACGAAATGCCTTCATACGGATCAAACCGCCGAACATCAGAACCAAACATTTCACGAAAAGTTTGAGCAAGCGAGATCGTGAGTCGAACATCGGCTGAGGACTCATGCTTTTGTGCTCCTTTCAAGAGGCCAAAGTGTTGACAGAGTGACTCGAGCCGAAGCGAGAGCTTGCCCGATTCACTTTGAGACTCGGGTCGAGGAAAACGCTCATCAAAACATGAGAGCCGTCGGGCGAGGAGGAGAAGGTCTCGACTGATGAGCCTTCCAAAAAAATAGGGCGAAAAGCCGTTTCGAATAAATGTGGTCCGAAGATATGGGAGGTCAAAACGATTTGAATTGAAACCAACGAGTGGCAGCTTCACCGAGCGATCCTCAAGAAGTCGACCGAGATAATGAGAGATCTTCGAGACTGCCTGGTACTCTGATTCTGTGGCCAGCTCTTGATGCTTTAACACATCAATTCGATTTGCGAGAATGGCTCCTGTCCGTGGGAGTTGTAAGCGAGAAATGAGGATATCGCCGTCCAACTGATCCACAATCCGGTAGGAGTCGTCAACGGTCATGAACGAGTAGTTCAGGATCTGCCCGATTGGTAGGCTATCGGAGGTTTCGAGGTCGAAAAATACTGAGAACACGTTCGAAGACTAAACCCGTTACTCGAACCGATCAAGCGCATCAGTGACAAGAGCAACCGGGCAACTCAGCCAACGGGTTTGGATGTAAAGATCTCCTTACGAAGCCCACTGGTGTATTTGAAAGAGAAAAAACTGTGGTCGAAGCACTAGTCGCGCTGTACTAGGGCGAGAAGTGTCGTAATAATTCTTCGCTGTTCCTCGGCGTGCCGTGAAGCTGAGCCAGTAGCTGTGCTTGCCGAAGCGGGTCGGCCGCAATAATGAAGCGAGAGGTTAAACTCGTTTTTAAACTGATTGTGAATATGGGACCAGGCTCCCATGTTCTGTGGTTCCTCTTGAACCCAAACGGCCTTTGTCATACGAGTTCGTTGGATAAGCTCCTCAAGTTCTCGGTCGGCAAATGGATACAATTGCTCTATTCGAACGACTCGAACCGAAACATCCTCGTGTTTCTCTAATTCAGCCTGTACGTCGTAGTACACCTTTCCGCTGAGAAAAACTGTTGTATCGCTGAGCTCTCCAGATCCGATCGTCTCTTCGATAATCGTTTGAAATCCCCCCATCGTGAGTTCATCGACTTTGCTTCCCGCTCGAGCGAGTCTCAAAAGACTCTTCGGAGTCATGATGATGACTGGTCTCTTGAGCTTGAGAAGTCCCTGTCTTCGGAGAAGATGAAAATACTGCGCCGCGCTTGAAGGGTAGCACACGAACATGTTGCCCTCTGCGCAGAGCTGAAGATACCGCTCGAGGCGTGCACTCGAGTGTTCTGGCCCCTGACCTTCGTATCCGTGCGGAAGCAAGAGCACGACACCTGAGCGTTGGTTCCATTTTGCCTCAGAGCTTGAGATGAACTGATCGATAATTACCTGTGCGCCGTTCGCGAAGTCTCCAAATTGGGCTTCCCACAGGACAAGGCAATTTTCCTGAATTGTCGAATATCCGAATTCAAACCCGAGAACGGATGCCTCTGAAAGGGTGCTGTTGACGACTTCGAAATGCCCAACTCCCGGTTCTTCAGAGAGTGAGGCGAGTGGATAGTATCTCCCATCTTTTTCGAAGTGGTTTAGCGCAAGGTGACGTTGGCTAAATGTTCCTCGTCCACAATCCTGCCCACTCAATCGCACCGAACATCCGTCGAGTTGGAGTGATCCAAAGGCAAGTGCTTCAGCAAATCCCCATTCAATCCCTGAATCTTCAAGAAGGGTCTCGACCCGCTTTTCGAGTATTTTTTTGAGTTTCGGATGGGGAACAAAATCCTTCGGATACTCAATCAAGGTACGTGCTATTCGCTCGAGATCTTCAAATGGAACGCCTGTTTCAGGACTTGGATTCTTGAGTCTCCCATGAACAGCACACATCTCACCGAAATGACCTTCGTCTGAGGCAGCTTCATGTGCCGCATCGAACCGCTTTCGATACGCATCGAGAAAGCGATCGTAATCTGCCTCCTCGATCACTCCCTCGCCGATAAGCTGCTCCTTATAGAGGGTCGCAATAGTCTTTTTTTCCTGAATTTCTTTGTAGCTCACCGGTTGGGTAAAACTTGGGTCGTCGCCTTCGTTGTGCCCATATTTTCGATACCCGTAAAGGTCGATAACCACATCTCGTCCATACCGGTTTCGGAACTCAAGCGCTATACGGATTGCCCAGCAGGCCGCCTCAACATCTTCTCCATTCACGTGGAATATTGGAGTCTGAACAGCCTTTGCCATATCGCTGCAGTAGGTCGAAGAGCGCGACTCGTTTGGGTTCGTCGTAAATCCTATCTGATTGTTCACAATGACATGAATGGTTCCGCCGGTCGTGTATCCCGCTACAAGCGACATATTTAGAGTTTCAAAAACGACGCCTTGTCCCGCGAAGGCTGCATCTCCGTGCAAGAGAACCGGGAGTGCTGCGGTCCGTTCTCCTCCATATCGAGAATCTTGGATAGCTCGACAGATTCCCGTGACGACCGGATCCACGAATTCAAGATGTGACGGATTTGGCGCAAGTTGAAGTCGAAGGATATCTCCTCGAGGAGTCGTGTACTTCGACTCGTACCCCATGTGATATTTCACATCTCCAGAGCCAAGCGCTGTATAGATATTCTGGTCTTCAAATTCCGAAAACACGCTCTCAAGCGGTTTTGCAAGAGTGTTTGAGAGAACGTTCAATCGCCCCCGATGCGGCATACCAAAGACAACTTCTTCGACGCCTGACTCTCCAGCGACTTCGAGTAAGTTGTCGAGCATCGGAATGAGCGACTCTACTCCCTGAAGAGAAAACCGTTTGTGTCCAACGTACTTTCGGTGTAGCTCACTTTCAAACGCTTCGGCCTCGATAATCTTTTGCAACCTGTGGAGCTTTTGCTCTCGCGAGAGCCGATATCCGTTTTGAAAGCGACCTTCGATCTTTGATTGAAGCCAGAGTCGTTCCTCCTGGTTCAGGAGGTGGGTAAACTCAAAGCCAATACTTCCACAGTAAACTCTATGAAGTTCCTGAATGATATCTCGAAGCTTCATCGTTTGGCGCTTGCCGAGCCCCGAACAATTAAACTCTTTATCGAGCTGATCTTCTGAGAAGTGATAGAACTCAACTTGTATATCTTCAACTTGCGGAAGTGGAATGATTCCCTGCGTCAGAGGGTTTACCGCTGCCTTTAAGTGGCCCCGCCCCCGAAAGGCGCTGATCATTCGATAGATCCTCTCCTGGACCGCATCTCCTTGCGCAGGTGTTTTATAGTAGCCGTCGGTTGCAATCGGAGCAGAGTGACCATTCGTGTGGCTCTGCAAAGAGTTCGGTGATTGAGTGTTCGACCTTGATTCAACGGGAGCGAGCCCCTCAATTCTCCCGAGAAACTCAGTGAAAAAGGCACTCCACGTGCCCCCGACAAGTGATGGATCACGTTGATACTGCTCAAACAGCTCGAGGATGTATGCCGAATTCGGCCCGAACTGCTCTCGTATGATCTGTTGTGCGTTCATTGCAGATGTCACCAAATTCGCGTAACCCATCAATATTTTTGGCTACCACCCCGAGAGGACCCGAGAAAAAGAGACGACCCATTAGATTGGAGTCAGTTCCAAGAGATTCGATTCGTCTTTCACGGAAAGCTCACACTGAGCGAGTTCCCCTCTATCGGGAACGAAGATTTCACGGGAGATAGCCAGACTGCCGTACTTAGTTCTAGAGGAGATATACGCCTCCTGCTCACGAAGCGCAAGAGGTAACTCCCTAATAACAATGTCATTATATCTCTTTCGTCGCTGTGACTGGAACAACACGCAGGCGACTTTAAATCAGTATTCTAGAATGGGCCCTGAGCGTGACGTGGATTATGGGGGTGAGAAACGCCGGCTGACGCAAGCCACCCCTTCTCCTGATACCAGCGCGCAATCTGGTCTATCTCAGATCTCAGATCTCCAGTGGCTTCAAACCCGAGGAGCCTCCTTGCTTTAGAGGAATCAAACGCCCGTGTCTTTGTGAAGAAGTCAACCCTTCTCCGGTAGAGAGGCGGTTCTATTCCGAACGGTTTACAAATCGTTTCACAAAGCTGCCCTGCCATCTGTACCGGCAATGCTGGAATCCGAAACGGAAGCGGCTTAACACCAACTGCTTCTCCGATAAGGTCATACAATTCGCGCATCCGGATAGAATGCTTTCCTGAGATGATAAAAGCCTCTCCGGACCTCAACTCTTCAGTTTCAGCTGCGAGTCGAAACGCGCGCGCAAGATCTGTCACAAGTATCCAGTGTAGGAGCGTTTCACCGGTGCCAATGATCGGGAGTCGCTTCCGAGAGATCCCTCGAAACAGTTTGAGAGTTCTCTTATCTCCCGGACCCCAAATCATCGCTGGACGGATAACGACTCCAAAAAGCTCCTCTTTCTTGAAAAATTCAAGTGCGAGCTTTTCGCCATCACATTTTTACTC
>JAGRAO010000063.1 GCA_020434565.1 Bdellovibrionales bacterium | reverse complement strand
CAGAGCTTTCTTATACGCCGGAGATTTCTTTACAAACTCCCTACGCTGTTTCTCCTCTTCCTCATTTTGCTGAGTTTGAGCTTCTTCTGCCGCCTCTTCGTCCTCAGTTTCGTCCTCTTTCTCTTCGGCTTCTTCGCTCGATTCCTCGGCATCATCTTCAACGAAGAGATCGCGCAACCGCACTTCCGCGTTCTTTACCCGGGTAAAAAGCTCTACAACATACGCGAGAGAGAGAGGCTCTCGTAATACCTCGGCTTCGGCAGCGAGTTCACCCTCTTCGATTCTCTTTGCTATCTCGACTTCTCCCTCACGGGTGAGAAGGCTCACATTGCCCATCTCTCGGAGGTACATTCGGACAGGATCAGCTCCCTTCCCAAGATGGAATTCGTCTCCAGATGCGTTAGGAATACGATTCGCAAGAGCTTCCTCCCTTCGCCGAAAAAGCACCGACTCGGTATCCTCTTCGGCCTGAGCCTTTGCCCGGATTTGGGCGAAGTCTACGTCATCGTCCGAGTCATCTTCGATCTCGAGATCTTCGTCAGAATCGTCATCCCCGTCATCGTCATCGAACTCTTCGAGGTCAATCTCTTCCTCTTCTTCAGCAGCTCCTTCAGCCGCTTCCGCCTCAGGAAACTCCTCATCCTCAATCAGCTCATCGCCCTCATCTTCGAGTTCTTCCTCGAACTCCTCTTCCGTTTCAAACTGCTCGTCTTTTTTTGAACGAGCAGATTGGTTCTTACTCTTGAGACTCTGTCGCCCCTTCCCAGCCGCGATGGTACGCTTTTTCACAGCTGATTTTTTCTTCACTGCAGATCGGATAGCCGATTTCGGGCGCGCACTCACTTTTTTCCGTCGGGCGACCGCCTTGTTTCTCGACGCGGTCTTGCGCTTTGGTGAGGTTTTCTTTCTTTTCGAAAGCGATTTAGAAACTTTCCTTCTCGCCACTCCCTTTCTCCTCCAGATCTAGAATCGAGTTAATTCTGTCTCAATGAATGAATACTATGTGTCTCAACGATTCCAAGCGGTCACACGACACGGTGCAGACCTCCTCTCCATACTGAGCTGAGACATTCTCAATCAGAGCAGTTCCAAAACAGCGCTGGGCGGCAGCCTTAAACGAACCCGTCACGAACGTAAACCGACCTTCCCCATTTGAAACTGATTGCGACTCAAAACAGTCTTCTCTCTCATTCCGGTTCCTGATTCGAGAACGCATCCCGAAAATCTCCGGTCAGCTCAGACGTTTGAGGATTACCGCCAGCATGAAGCTCACGTAGAAGCCCACAAAACCAAGACACGAATCCTGGGATTCTACTGAGGTTTCTCCCTGCCGGAAAGCACCCAGACTCGATAAATCCAACGCACGTTTCGTCGCACGAAAGGAGTCCCACATCCTCTCGGGCCTCAATTCCGAGCCTGTCAACGCCGACCTCGTGGTCTCAGGAGCAGGGCGAGCATACTGACTCAACACGCAAAAAGCCAGCCAACCATCTGAAGAGACAAAAGATAATACAGCACAGAGACTTGAAGACCCTCTTAGCCGGAGTCACTCGGAAGCTCGTCATTTCTCAGAGTTCCCCGCCGAAGGGCTCTTTCAAGCTCCAAAATCTCTTGATGAAGCTGAAGTTTTTCTTCTTCGGAAGCCTCCGCCAAAAGTTCGCGCCGTTCGGAAATCGCCATCTTTACCCGGGCGCGAGAGAGAGAGAGTACGGCTTGCTCCAGCAAGAGCTCAAAGTCTGTCTCGTTTTCCATCGCGTAACTCGACCTCCAATGCTCGATCCATGACGGACCAAACGTTCTGAGGAGCTCTCGGGTTTCAGCCTTCGCTGAATCCGCGTCATCTCGAAAGTTTTCGAGAAGTTCATGAAACCTCTGCAAGAAAGACAGTGTCGAAGAATGAAGAATTGAGCAGATCTCAGAATCACGCAAAATTCTCTCAGTCACTAAATGACGCCGCACCATCGCAGCACGGAGGATTACCTGATCACCATGAGGGAGGGACTCCACCGAAGATATCGCAGAGGAGTTAAGGCGACGTTCACTGCTCTCTTCATTCGAAGCTGAAACCTTAGCTCCGCTCTCAAGAGAAATAAGGACCTCGGCTTCTACTCGAAGTCTGAGCGATGCCTGACGAACGAGTTCATCTCTCTCTATTGGATTTTTGACCTCTTGAATGACTGACAACACTTGTTCCGCTAATTTTCCCTTGGCAGCGGCGCCAAGTTCTGAGTCACTCGCTGTCTCGAGCTTCGACGATGCATATTCGATAAAGGCATCGAGTAAGGTTACTGAGGCGAGCGACTGGAGATATCGTTCAGTTTCACCGCTGTGCTCTCGGGCAACGGAGTCTGGATCCTCTCGAGAAGAGAGGAAGTAGACTTTCACATCCAGACCTGAGTTCAGGAAAAGAGGAAAGAGCTTTGCGGCGGCAGCACGGCCAGCCAGATCTCCATCAAAAAGAATATTGACCTTTTGAACAAGTCGAGAAACCCGCTGGACATGCTCGTGAGTTACTGCGGTGCCGCACGTGGCCACGGCGTTGGTGATACCAGTTTGCCATAGTCCAACCACATCCATATAGCCCTCTACCAGCCAAACCTCTCCAGTTTCTCTGCATCGCTGCGAGGCCTGAGGGAGAGCAAAGAGCACCCTTTTCTTTTGATAAATTTCACTCTCGCTCGAATTAAGATACTTCGGAGCGTTGTCTGATTTCTCGTCCTGTAATCCTGGAATCAGCCTGCCACCAAATCCAATTATTTGCTTGGGTGAGCTGAGAATGGGAAAAATAAGTCGACCTCGGAAAGTGTCATACAGATCTCCTTTCGCGCTTCTTCTCCCGAGCCCGCTCCTCGTTATCACCTCTTCGGGTACTCTGTTTTTCCGTAAGATATCCGAAAGCGCTCTCCATCCAGCGGGAGCAAATCCAATCTGAAATTGCTCAATTGCGTCTCGAGAGATTCCCCGCTCTGAAACATAATCTCGTACTGCCTTAGGCGCTTGCTGAAGGGAATGCGAAAAAAATTTCTGTGCCATTCGATTGACGGCATAGAGGTCTCGCGCATGCGAGAGTTTTGGCTCCTGCTGGGCACCTCGCTTTGCATATCGCAATTCAATATTGAAGCGATCCGCCAACCAGCGCACGGCGTCAGGAAATGACATTCCGTAGTGGCGCATGACAAATCCAATCGTGTTCCCCGAAGCGCCACAACCAAAGCAGTGGTACATTTTTCTGTCTGGTCGAACGTGAAATGAAGGACTTTTTTCGGAATGAAACGGACAGAGCCCGACATACCGCCCACTCTGTTGCCGAAGAGAGGTTACCTCCTGGACTACCTCGAGGAGAGAACTCCGTTCGAGGACCTCATCAATACTCCCTTGCTCAATCATAAAAAGCTAACCAAGCAGCCGTTCAGCTCATCCCGCTCTCCGGATGGCCACGCTTTGTAATCTCGCATCTGATCCCTTACACCGCTTCTCTAGCGGTCCTCAGGAGAAATGTCGTGAGACATTTGTGCTGAGGAAAAAGAAATATTGGCTCTGCCAATTTTCGAGAGCCAGACATAAAGAGCAAACACTTCAAAAAAAGCAGTCAAGCCAACGGATTGCCTGTATCTCTTAAAGGGGCCGCTATTCGTTGTCCCGTCAAGATCTGCTTGCAAAGCAAGCCAGGGGCTAGTCTGCACTATTCCGCCGTTCTTCCTGGTGTTCGCTCTACCAGAACGGCGACCCCCTGCCCTCCACCGACACAAAGAGTAGCAATTCCAGACGTCGCGGAAACTCTCTGCATCTGATGAAGCAAGGTAACAAGAATTCGCGCTCCGCTTGCTCCGATAGGATGTCCGAGAGCAATCGCTCCACCAGCCACATTGACTTTCGAGACATCCCAGTCAAGCTCTCGATTCACTGCCAAAGCCTGTGATGCAAAAGCCTCATTCGACTCGATCAGATCAATTTCTTCAAGATTTTTCTCCGTTCGCTTTAGGACCTTACGCACTGCTTCGACTGGCCCAAGACCCATCACTTCAGGCGCAACTCCAGCCGAAGCATAGGCTGCGATACGCGCGAGCGGCTTCAATTCATATCGTTCTATCGCAGCTTCCGAAGCAAGAAGAACAAATGCGGCACCATCATTTATTCCCGATGAATTGCCAGCCGTCACTGTCCCGTCTTTTTCGAAAGCTGGACGGAGACGACTCAGACTTTCTACGGTCGTCTCTGGACGAAGAAACTCATCTTCCGAAAAGAGAACAGCCTCTCCTTTTCTCTGCGGAACAGGGATTGGATGAATCTCGGACTTCAGCCAGCCCTTTTTCTGGGCTGTTACAGCTTTTTCCTGACTGTGAACGGCGAATCTGTCTTGTTCTTCACGTGAAATCGAAAACTTTCGCGCAAGATTTTCGGCAGTGATTCCCATATGGGTACAGGAGAACGCATCCGTGAGACCATCTTGGAGCATGAGATCGACAAACTGAAGCGAGCCCATCTTCTTTCCAAAACGAGCTTCGTGGTTAACGAACCCGGCCTGACTCATTGATTCCACACCACCAGCAGCTACTATTTCAGAGTCTCCCAACGCCACAGCTTGAGCCCCAAGCAAGACAGATTTCAAACCAGATCCGCAAACTTTGTTAATGGAAAAAGCCGGAGTAGCCACTGGAAGTCCGGCATCAAGCGTCACCTGACGAGCGATATTCATACCGTGTCCAGCAGCGAGCACGTTTCCAACAATAACTTCATCAACCGGAAGGGCAGATGTATTGCCCTCGACGAGAGAGCCTTTGCCCAGAGCCATTGTGAGTGTACTCTTGAGCACTTCCGCTCCGAGTTGTCGAGGAGAGAGAGACGCGAGACTTCCTCCAAAACTCCCGATTGGGCTTCGCTTTGCTGCGCAGATGAAGACCTTATTCATAACGTACCTTATTGGTTAGTTGCGACATTGGTTCGTTGCGACATTCGTTCGTCACAATAAGCCCATGCTGCCACGTCAATACCGCCTGAAACTCAACGGCGTTTTGCCCGAGCCTGTAAAAAACCTCGTGTTGGATATTCAACTCATAAAATGAGACTACTCACTCGAATCCTCGTACTCTACCGAGATCTCTCGAATCTCGTATTCTCGCTGACCTGAGGGGAGTTTTACTCGCGCAATATCATCAACTTGCTTGCCCAAGAGAGCTTTGCCGATTGGAGATTCGACAGATATTCGAGCAGCATCAACATTTGACTCATCAGGCCCCACAAGCATGAGCTTCCGCTCCTCGCCGCTGTCGACATCTTCCACCAATACCGTAACCCCAAAAACAACTCGAGACGGAGTTCCAAGGGTTCTGGGATCAATCACATCAGCTGAAGCCAACTTCGATTCAAGATCTCGAATCTTTGCCTCCGTTAGCCCTGATTTCTCTTTCGCGGCGTCGTAGTCTGCGTTCTCAGAGAGATCCCCGTGACCACGAGCTACCTCGATGGCTCGTGCCAGCTCCGGTCTCATCCCTTTCAAACGTTGCAACTCATCCCTTAAATCTCTATATCCCCTTGGGGTAATCGGTCTTCTCATACACAATCTCTTCAATACAAAGGAGCAGCTTTCAGGCCCATTCTCAAACTCACTTGAGAACGGCGAGGCACATTTCACTCGGCCCGATACTTCAATAAACGGGAGATATACACCCTCTCGACGAACGGGACAAAACTCCTATCCCACCGACCGCAGTTCCGGCTCAGCCTCCCGCAACCGCTGATAATCTTGCAGGGCCATGACCGTCGGAGACTCCGAAACGGCAATCATTCCCTCTTTTAAGGCAAGAGCAGCAGCCAGGGCGGCCGGCATGGTCGTATAGGTCGGTATCCCAAGTTCGTTTGAGACGAGACGTATAGATTTTGAATCCAGCATTGGACCATGGCCCTCAGGAGTATTCACAACCAATTGGATTTCCCCGCCTCCTAACTTGTCGACAACATGCGGTGAACCTTCTCGAACCTTATGCACAGTCTCAACCGCCAACCCATGCTCTTTGAGGACTTCAGCGGTTCCACTTGTAGCAACAAGAGAATAACCTGCTCCAAGGAGGTTTTGAGCCACCTCAACGACATCGGCCTTATCATCATCCCGTACACTCAAGAATACTTTCCCCTGTTTCGGAAGATCGATTCCAGCGGCAACTTGCGAACGGAAAAAAGCGCCCGAAAAAGAACGATCTATCCCCATCACCTCACCTGTCGACTTCATCTCAGGTCCCAATATCGTGTCGATACCTTGAAACTTACTAAATGGAAAGACGCAGGCTTTTACGCTAAAAAATCCGCGAGGAACAACTTCTTCGACTTTTAGCTCATCGAGCGTTTTTCCAGCCATAACTTTCGCCGCGACCTTCGCCCAAGGAACTCCGGTTGCTTTACTCACGAACGGCACGGTTCGAGAAGCTCTTGGATTCACTTCGAGAATATAAATCTCTCGATCAGGGGTAATTGCAAACTGAATGTTCATCAGTCCACGTACCTTCAGTTCCTTCGCAAGGATCTCGGCTTGCCGCTTCATCTCCGCTACGAGGTCGTCGTTGAGAGATTGGGGGGGCAAACAACACGAGCTATCACCGGAATGAACCCCAGCTCGCTCAATGTGCTCAAGCACACCCGCAATAACGACTCTCTTTCCGTCTGAAACGGCATCGAGATCGACTTCAACCGCATTCTGTAAAAAGCGATCAATAAGGACAGGGCGTTCATGTGAGACATCAACACTCTCCTGGAGGTACTGCGTCAATTCGGACTCCGAAAAGACAATCCGCATCGAGCGACCACCAAGAACAAACGATGGGCGAATCATGAGAGGGAAACCCAGTTCCTTCGCCTTTGAGGCAGCCTCTCCAACACTTCTTACGGTACAAAAAGGCGGTTGTTGCAGCTTGAGCGAGCGCACAAGACCTCCAAAGAGCTCTCGATCCTCAGCCCGATCAATCGAATCAACTGAAGTACCGATGATCGGAACCCCATTTGCTGCTAGCCCCTGAGCAAGCCTCAATGGGGTTTGACCTCCGAACTGAACGATAACTCCAATCGGCTTCTCACGCTCAACAATCTCGAGAACAGATTCGAGCGTCAGAGGTTCAAAATAGAGACGGTCGCTTATGTCAAAATCAGTTGATACGGTTTCAGGATTGCAATTCACCATCACCGATTCAAAGCCAAGCTCTCGCAAGGCAAGGGAAGCATGAACACAGCAATAGTCGAATTCGATACCTTGGCCGATTCGATTTGGGCCTGACCCGAGGATAATAATCTTCTCTCGATTACTCGCCGGTGCATCTGAAAGCAATCGATCGTATGACGAATAGAGGTAGGGAGTGAATGCCTGAAATTCCGCGGCGCACGTATCGACGAGTCGAAAAGTCGGCCTGACACCTCTGCTCTGTCGAAGTTCTCGAATTTTTTCCTCTTTCGTCCCGAAAAGCTTTGCCAGTCGGACATCACTAAATCCAAGCTGCTTGAGGTAAACCCACTCTTCTGTCCCAAGTGACTGCGCTTGTCTCTCTCGAACGACTGATTCAGCGTTTACAATCTCAAGGATCTGATGGAGAAACCAACGGTCTATGCCAGATCGCTCCGCCACAAGGTCAAGAGAAATTCCACGCCGAAGGGACTCCCCGACCTGCCAGACCCTCTTCGGTGTCGCAATAGCCACTTGGTCGAGAAGCTCTTGATCTCCCAGGTCACTGAACTTGTCCTCCTTATCAAAACCAAACGAGTCATCCTCGAGCGACGCGAGCGCCTTCTGCATCGCCTCAGAAAAGGTCCTCCCAAACGCCATAGCCTCACCTACAGATCGCATCTGAGTTCCTAAAATCGGTTCCGCTAATGGGAATTTCTCGAATGCAAAGCGAGGAATTTTGACGACAACGTAGTCAAGAGCGGGCTCAAAGCACGCTGGGGTTTCCTTGGTAATGTCATTCTGAAGTTCATCGAGGGAGTAACCGATCGCGAGCTTCGCGGCTATCTTTGCAATCGGGAAACCTGTTGCCTTCGAAGCAAGTGCGGAACTCCGGGAGACTCGTGGATTCATCTCAATCACGACAAACTCACCATTCTCAGGATTAATTGCGAATTGCACATTTGAACCGCCGGTATCAACTCCGATTTTTCGCATAATCGCTATCGCCGCGTCTCGAAGCGTTTGGTACTCCTTGTCAGTCAACGTTTGAATTGGAGCTACCGTGATAGAATCTCCAGTGTGAACTCCCATCGGATCAAAATTTTCTATACCGCAGACAATAACAACGTTGTCATTCAAGTCTCGCATGACCTCAAGTTCGATCTCCTTCCAGCCGAGGAGTGAGCGCTCCAAAAGAACTTCGTGGACTGGACTGAGTTTCAATCCGAGAGAGACTTTTCGCTTCAAGTCTATTGGGTCATACGCAATCCCGCCTCCAGTCCCCCCGAGAGTTCGAGAGGGTCTGAGAATGATCGGAAAACCAAGTTTTTCAATTGCCTGATCGACATGTTTGAGATCAGAAACCAAGACACTCTCAGCTGACGGCAGGCCTATGTCTTCCATCGCCTTCCGAAAGAGCTCCCGATCTTCAGCCATACGAATCGAGTCTGGCTTTGCTCCGATGAGTTCACACCCAAACTTTTCGAGAATTCCTTCTTCAGCGAGTGCCAACGCGCAGTTGAGAGCCGTCTGACCTCCCATCGTCGGAAGAACGGCATCAGGCCTCTCTTTCTCGATAACGGAAGCGAGAAACGAAGGTGAAATCGGCTCAATGTAGGTTCTGTCCGCAAACTCTGGATCGGTCATGATTGTCGCTGGGTTCGAATTGACGAGAACGACCTCTATCCCTTCCTCTTTGAGAGCCTTGATTGCTTGGGTTCCCGAATAGTCAAACTCACACGCTTGACCGATAACGATCGGACCAGAGCCAATGAGGAGAATCTTCTTTAACTCTTTTCGCTTTGGCATCTCCCTTCCCTTCTTCTCTGCTTTTCTCTCTGAAACCGAAACACTTTTATTGCAAACTCAAATTATGAGAAACGACCCCCAAATTGAGGATGATACCCTCTATTACGTTCCAATACCCAATCGCTCTGATCCCACAACGAGCCCAAAGAATTTATCAAAATAATGACGTGAATCATGAGGTCCGGATGACGCTTCCGGATGGAACTGAACACAAAAAGCCTTCTTTTCCGGAAATTCCAATCCCGCCACCGTGTCGTCATTTAAATTTTTGTGAGTTACCCGAACATCATTCGGCAGCGACTCAGACCTGACGGCAAAGCCATGATTCTGAGTCGTGATCTCCACACGACCAGTATCGAGATTCTTGACCGGATGATTTGCGCCACGGTGACCAAATTTGAGCTTAAAGGTATTCCCCCCGCACGCGAGCGCAAGGATCTGATGCCCAAGACAAATTCCAAAGATCGGAACCTGTCCTAAGAGGAGCTGCACCGTCTCAATAAGGTATTTGACTGCCGCCGGGTCGCCCGGACCGTTTGAGAGGAATATACCATCTGGCCGAAATGCAAGAATTTCATCAGCTGTGCACGTCGCAGGTACTACCGTTACTCGAAATCCAGAATCCACAAGAAGACGAAGGATATTGAACTTGACACCACAATCAACCGCAACGACATGCGGTCGGTCCATCAGTTGAGTCTGCGAAAGTGAACGTGATTGGTTGCGCTTCGCATCCCACACGAGCTCACCCCAAGAATATGGCTTTGAGCACGTCACCCCTGAGACGAGATCCTGTCCCTCCATCGAGCCAGCTGAAATGGCAGCCTTTTGAAGTTCGCAATCTTCAATCTCCACCCGCCCGATTGCCCCCATCTGTGCTCCACTGTCGCGAATGTGAGTCGTAAGAGCTCGAGTATCCACCTCTGAAAGAACCACCCGATTATATTTCAACAAGAATTCGGGAAAACTCATTTCCGATCGATAGTTCGAAGGAACTATCGATAAGCTTCGAACCACTACCGAGGTAGGATGGAGGGAATGGCTCTCCATGTCGCACGTATTACACCCAACGTTTCCGATATGCGGATAGGTAAAACTCATCATCTGCCCGGCATAACTCGGATCGCTCAGAATCTCCTGGTATCCGTACATCGAAGTATTAAAGACAACTTCACCAGTAACTGTGTCGTTTCCCGCTGGCACTGCTCCGGCCATCATCCCAGGGAATGCTCTTCCATCAGCAAGAACAAGCTTTCCCGGCGTCAGAGCATCTTTGCCAGAAAATCCTTTCCTAAGCAGCTTTGGCCGTTCGGTCATGGGTAAATACTCCTTCATGAAAAACTTCTTGTCCTGCAACGAAAACACTCGACACCGCACCGGTGAATTCTCGTCCCCAAAACGGGGAGTTCCGGCTTAGAGATTCGTTGACCGTTTCGTCGAATTTCCAGCTCGCAGCCGGATCGTAAAGAACAACATCTGCTTGCGCCCCTTTTCTTAAGCCGCACGCTTCAAGGCCAAACAGAGAGGCAGGCTGGGTCGAGAGCACTTGAATGGCTCTCACTCGGGAGAGTTCCCCGGCTCGAACGAGATCCATGACAATCGGAAGACTCGTTTGAAGACCAAGAATTCCCATACTCGCCTCACTAAACTCCTTATCTTTAGAGTCAGCTTCATGCGGAGCGTGATCACTCGCGACAGCGTCAATTGTCCCATCTTCGAGCCCTTTTCGAAGTGCAGCAACATCCTCTGAGTGACGGAGAGGAGGACTCATCTTTGCACTTGTGTCGTATCGACCAACACATTCCTCAGTCAACAAGAGATGATGAGGGGTGACTTCGGCAGAAACAAGGATGCCGTCTTCTTTCGCTCGACGAATAAGTTCAACTCCACGAGCAGTGGTTACATGACAAAAGTGAACCTTTCCACCAGTATCCCGAGCGAGTTCAATATCTCGAGCAATCATGACCTCCTCCGCTATCTTGGGCCAACCCGGTAACCCGAGTTGGAACGAAAGCTCTGATTCGTTCATGGCCCCGGAACAGGAGAGGCACTTATCCTCTTCGTGACAACTCAGAGGAGTTCCCAAATCACGCGCATACTGCAAGGCACGCCGCATAATTCCACTATCGAAAACTGGATCACCGTCATCAGAGAATGCGACTGCTCCTGCATCTTTCATCTCGCGAAAGGGAGCCATAAGTTTTCCCGCTCTCCCCGCCGTAATCGCTCCAATAGGGTACACTCGAGCAAGGCCGATATTTTTGGACTTCCGGACAACAAAATCTACCACCTCCGCGTTATCCATCGCCGGACTCGTATTCGGCATAGCGCACACGCTCGTGTAGCCACCTCGAATAGCCGCTCGAACGCCCGACGCAATGGTCTCTTTCCATTCTTGGCCTGGCTCTCGCAAATGCACGTGAACATCTACGAGTCCCGGAAAGATCCATTTTCCCTGAGCCTCCACTATGCGCTCGACAGAAGCGCTGTCAAAAGAGCCGGGCGAATCCACGTCCTCCACTACGCCGCGATCGATGAGAAGATCGTATTCTCCCTCGTATCCGCCAACCGGATCGATCAAAAAGGCACCTCGGATGAGAATCATTGTGTATGCCCCTCCACACTCTGCGGTTCGACTGGAAGAGCTCCTTTGCCAGTCGCCAAACTAAAGAGCACAGCCATACGCACCGCCACTCCAAACTCTACCTGCTGAGAAACAAGACTCCGCTTGTCGTACAGCAAGGCACCGTTGATCTCTATCCCCCGATTCGCTGGACCCGGATGGAGCACAACCGCATCAGGAGCAAATCGTTCGAGCTTCGCTACCGAGAGTCCATAGTAACGAGAGTATTCGTCGAGCGAGGGAACAAAGCTCTCATGTTGTCGCTCCATCTGCATTCGTAAGACCATCACAACGTCAGCGCCCTCTATCCCTTCAGCAAGGTCGTGATGAATTGTTACTCCTCCGGGAAAGTATTGCGAACCAGCGAATTCATCGGGGACGAGAGTAGACGGCCCAACTAGGCGAACAGAATTTCCTAACAAGCGATGCGCCCACATATTACTACGTGCGACCCGCGAATGCCGAATATCGCCCACAATCGCGACCGTCAGTCCGCTCAACTCTTCCGCTGTCCGGTTCAAGCGTTCCATAAGCGAAAGACAGTCGAGCAGTGCCTGGGTTGGATGTTCATGCATCCCGTCTCCAGCATTGACAATGGAGGTCTTCGGAATTCGCTCCGCAAGAATGTGCGGGGCACCAGAGGCAGGATGTCTTATGACAAGGATATCTGGCGCCATGGCTTCGAGGGTCTTGGCCGTATCAATCAAGCCCTCTCCCTTCTGCACGGATGAACCGCTGGCAGTGAGATTGATCGTATCAGCAGAGAGCCGCTTTCCAGCTATTTCAAAGCTCGCGCGGGTACGTGTACTCGCTTCAAGGAAGAGGTTAATAACCGTCTTTCCTCTCAGAGCCGGAACTTTCTTGATAGAACGCCGAGAGACCTCGACAAATTTCTTTGAATCGTTCAGCAACGAAAGGAGCTGCTCACGAGTCAACGATCGAATATCAAGGAGGTGTCGCAAGCTCATCGCTCACCCTTCGAAGAGGGAGAAGGCAAGAGATATACTCCATCTGGACCACCCATTTCGGTCAGATGGACACGGACAAATTCACTTTTCTTGGTAGGAAGATTTTTCCCAACATAATCAGGCCGAATTGGTAATTCACGGTGCCCCCGATCGGCAAGCACGGCGAGTTCCACACAATCCGGACGCCCAAAATCAATGATCGCATCGAGCGCTGCCCGCACCGTTCGCCCCGTAAACAGGACATCATCGACCAAGATTATCCGTTGCCCCGAAATTGAGAAATCGAGTTCCGTTCCCTTAATAGTCGGCTGCTCTGCCGAATGCGAGAGATCATCACGATAAAGAGTAATATCAATAACGCCGTATGCGTAATTCTTTGATGGGTCGATCTCCTGCAATTTCTTCAGGAGCCTTTGCGCCAAAAACTCCCCTGCAGTCCGAATACCGACAATCGCTATAGGAACTGACGAATCATCTCGCTCAAGAATCTCGTACGCTATCCGCGAGAGGGAGCGCTGAATTGTCTCACCATCGATTACAACCTTCCAATCGTCTGGTATCACTGTCTCTCCGGTACCCATTTCAGCCTCACTCTTAAAAAGCGGTTTCCCTAAACAAACTCGAGCCTTCGTTCAAATCGAAGATCCCCGTTTGAACCAAGCCGAGACTTGTGGGACAGACCAAGCCTATCCTGCCACTTTCTCATTTTATGCTTTTAGAGGGTGTGGTCGTTTGCGCAATTCACAGCCGCCCCACTGAATGAGCGAACTGAGCTCGGCACTCACGAAGAAGAGACGCCCCAGAGCCGTTCGAACACCGTCCTCAAGAACACCGTCCTCAAGAACACCGTCCTCAAGAACACGTTCCTCAAGAACACAGACCTCAACCACACGGTCTTCAGTAACACCGTGCCCACCAACTTGGTCAGTTTATCGAGAGACTGCGGCCAACAAGAGACGTTGAAGAAGTCTGTCGGTTGAGCTTTTCAAAATCGAACGCAAAGAGAGAATCAAGCAGAAACGGAAGGAACTGAGAAAGTGTGCAATTGCCTAACCTCGTCGATCCCGGCTACAAGACAATCCACACCAAAACAACTTTTCCGTGACGAATCCCTCACCTGAAGTCCGAGCATTTCACGCTCTGGCCCCTCCGTGAAGTTTCCTTCTGTGAAAAACTCCTTTCAACCTGGACAGCCTGCCTTAGCGAACTCTCCGATTCACCTTAAAAGCTCGCTTTTCTTAACATCATCCGTTCGCTTCCGAAAGTTTATTTGAGGTTCGGCCGGGTCAGATTCAGCCTATTTCGAACAGATAGCGATAGAATGCGACAAGACACTGATTTTATAAGAAAACACGATTGTGAGACAACGTTTCGAAACTCAGTGGTGAGTCTCTACAAAGAGAGACTTCAGGGGAATAGCGCAGAGTGGAATTGAGGCTCTACTTTTCATCAGGGAAACGCCCCGAACTCGTTCGGACCGAGTTCGATTTGTCCTCCGGGGGCAAGGCGTCGGCGCCGCAAGTTGCAGTGAGAGGGAAAACACCCGGAGCGCATCACACCCACCACACCTTTCAGTGGAGTAAAGCAGTAAAAGCACTCTGCGTAATCGCACTTTCAGAGAAAATTCGAGCCGAAAACCTCCCACTTCCGCTTACAGGAGGCGTGGGATCTCTTGCGGCTTCTCTTGATTACGCAATTACGAAAGAGCCTCAGTGGATTCGAGATATTTTTGGCTCCGACACGAAAGGGAAGTCATTTGCAAAGCGGCTCTTCTTGAGAACGAACCCTAATCAGAAGAGAAGCGGGCCTGTTTCTGTGCGATTCAATCCAACACTCTTGGCGCCCTATCAAATCTTCATTTTCGTTGGACGGAAACCGGTTATCTCTCGTCGGAAACTTGAGGCTCTCTTGAGACAGATAGTTCCCCAGATTCAAACGGTACTCTCTTCTCCCCCACCGCTTCAGCTTGATCCAGAACATCTCTCTCTCGCACTCCAGGTTTATTACGCATCTTTTCTCAAATTTTTTCCCAAGATAGAGATTCGAAAGACGGACAACGAACCGCTTCTCTCTGAACTCTCGATCTCTGCAATTCTGCACAAATATTGCTCATCGGCAGCGTTAACGCTTTGCGCCCTCGAGCAGCACAGGGGAATTGCCATTCAAAAATTTTTTGGTCCTCTCACCGCTTCTCGGATTCAACGGTTATTGACCGAGGAAAAATGGTTCCTCTTATGCGATCTCACGCCTCATGCAATATCACAATTTTCAGAACGATTTCCCTCTCTTGAGTTTCAAACAATTTTTCCTATTCCTCCAGAGCCGTATTGTGTCGGACCGAACAGGAATCGACTCCTTTTTCCTCTCATCCGACTTTTGGATGATTCGACACTCCGATCATCAATCCAGCGAGTCTCCATGTTTTCCCACAACCGCAAACTCGTAGTCGTTGGGGATAAGAATTCAGCGGGCCTTTCTCTCATTCAAGCTGCAGTCGAGAGAACCCTCCTTTCACTCGAAGCGAGTCCTCTTGAATTTAGGGATGGGTTCGTTGCTGCGGCTAAAAGCCGCGCATTTACGCATGCGATTCGACGCTACTACAAAACTTCAAAGGAATTTTCGATCAATGCCGGAGAGGGTCGCAGAGCGGAGAGTTCCCGTGACACGGATGGTGATCTCACTTTTCATCCTGAAGTTGCCCCTGAAGAATTTTTTGAACTTTCCTGATTTATTCGCTCGCAACTGACAACCCAGGAAAACGAATCTTCTCCCCTTTTCCCCCGAACGGAATAGGAAGGGACCAGCGGAAATTGCAGGTAGGGTCATCCCATGTCAGAGGACAGATATCCTTTCGTGATGATCGAGAAAGAAGCGCTGCTCTTTCGTCCAGCATCAGGACTGTCGAAACGAATTAGCACACACTGAAGCATAGCGCCTCGGGGCCTTCATCGAAGGAAGAAGAAGCTAGTAATTTCTGTCGACATACGCTTGAAAATGGAACGTATGAATATCGTAATCCTTGTCTCGAAAAGTAATATAGAAGACTTCATCATATTCGACGGAAATCTGTATTCGATTGTCGTAACGAGCAATTGATATCTCATCTTTCTCAACCGGAATCTTCATCTTCTTTATGTGGTAGTACAATTTGTTCCGAATTTCTTGATCTGTGTTTGAAGAAGCTACTTCAGCGAGCGAATTAATCTGGTTTAACAATTCATAGTAGTAGTAATAGAATGGAAGTACATGATAGGCGACAAACAGAACTGACACAGTAAGGAGACCAAAGACAAGAACAGTCCACTTTGATAAACCTGCCTCTCGACGAGAAGGTCTTTTGTTGCAAAAGGAAGACTTAGCCGTCAGATGATTCATGGACGATTCTGCCTCAAGTGCCATTTCAAAAAATGATGATCACTCTGAACAAAGACACAATGGAACTCAATATACTATACCTCTTCCAGCGAGTCCCCAATACTCTCTTTCTATCGTATACTGCCGCACAACGGAGAGGATCCTCCCGAAAATTCCCACGAGCTGAGGGATGAGTCCGAAAAATTCGTAAGAAAGGAAATGAAGAAACAATCAGAGTTCGCCAATCAGACAC
>JAGRAO010000062.1 GCA_020434565.1 Bdellovibrionales bacterium | reverse complement strand
TACTCCCAACCGATGACCACTTCAGTTGTCCTGTCTGAGATTTTTTTGTGAGACAACCGATTCGGCCCTCGAATCGAGGTCTCTCCAAGAAATTTTTGGCTAGTGGGTTACAGAGTACTTCCCGCTCTTCAGTAAGGTACTGAGGAGGAGCTTGCCGTTGAGAGGCTTCGTGACATATTTATCAGCACTCGAAATCCGTGAAAGTTCTTCGGTCTTATTTCCAGCAATGATGATTGTGGTTTCTTTACCTTCTGCCTCTCTCCGAATCATCTGAGAGAGTTCATTTGCAAAATCACCTTCGACAGAGTCATCAATCATGACGGCATCGTAACTTCCACGCTTAAGTGCTTCGAGAGCATCGACAGCGAGTGCCACCCTATCAACCATTCCGCCCCAAGCCTCAATCAAACGTGAAGTCGCCTCACGCGAGCCGGTATCCTCATCGACGAGGAGAAATCTCTGTCCATTGAGTGGTTGTTCGAGCTCAAGCGCTTGAGAAGCAAAAGATTTTCGCTTCGGTGCAATTTGATGCTGATGCATCGGAAGATAAATAGAAAAGCACGTTCCAATTCCGATGTTACTCTCCAGTTCAATTTTTCCGCCGTTTATCTCAACAAGTGCTTTGCACAGGGCAAGACCGAGGCCGCACCCTATTCTTTCGTCTGACTCATCATCCCAGGTTTCATACGGCTCAAAGAGTTTCTCGAGCCGATCTTCTGTAATACCGACTCCATTGTCTTTTACTGAGATCTTTACGAGAGGATTTGGAAAATCTTGTTCGGCAAAGAGGCGAATCTCTCCTCGCTCAGGAGTGAATTTGATAGCGTTGTGAAGGAGATTAAAAAGGATCTGCTTGAGATGCTTTGGATCGACCATTACGCCAAGCTCTTGATCCTCCACCTCTGATTTGACCGTAATCTGCTTGCGATAGGCACTCGATTCGAGCAGTCCAACGATTGAATCGATCACCGGAAATACCTTCACCGGTTCAGGACGTGAATCGAGCTTCCCTGTTTGAGCGCGACTCACATCGAGAAAATCACCGAGGAGGCGCAATAAGTCATCCCCATACTCCTTAATATAGCGGAGAGTTCTTCGATTGACTTCATCAAGGTCATTTCCGATGAGAAGGTCCAGCGTTTCGGCTGAGCAGAGAATCGCTGTTATCGGATTCTTAATTTCGTGAGCAACCTCGTTTGCCAGATCTCCGACTTGTCGGAGCTGGCGCTGAGCCCGAAGAGTTTGTCGCTGGAGTTCGCGTATTCGACGCCCATATCGAATATGATCGTGAATCGCCCAGATTACTGAGATCCCAGCGAGGGAGAGCGCACTTATTCCAAGATAGAGCTCAAGCATACCCGTCAAAACGTAAACATCAGGTTTCGGGGCAGAACCCTGGATTGATCAAGCTCTCGTTGAATCGCGAGCCATTAAAAGAAAACAGTGATTTCGCACTCACCTTGTAGTCTACAGAATCGGCCTAACTCTAAAGGATCTTGAACTGTTTCCCGCTCCGGAAAGCCCGTCAACAAATGGGCATTTCGCTTACGAAATTCTCTGAAAAAATATCCGAGATTCGTTAACGAATAATTCTCTGCTGCTCCTCGTCCTTATCCTTGTCCTGCTCCTCTCCTCTGTACCGGCACAGCTCACATAGCAATTTTAACCAGGAGAGAGACTGGAGCGAGAGTGAGGACAAGGAGCAGGGAATTTCGACGAAAAGATCTCAATCTATCGCTTCGCTGGCACACCAGCCGGGGGGCCAAACTTCGGTCGAGGACACCGTTTCTCAATCTCAGCTTCGACAGCCACTTTAAAATCTGGATCGTTCTCTTTCGACTGATACTTTTCTTTCAACCCAGCCATGCACGTTCGGAGGGTCTGAGTCCTCTGTTGCATGCTCTGCTGAAGCGCCTGCATGCCAGAGGGGTCACCAGACATCGCAGCAGCCATAGCGCTCTTCAGTTCAGTGTAAATCGGATTGGCGCAGTTACAGAAATCAACGGAGGCCGTCGCCGGGTCAACAGCAAACGCCGGGGCTGTAACCATCCACCCCAGTACCAAAAATAGCGCGCGCTTTTGAACCATCTTGTCTCCTTACATTTCCGCTAGCCCCATGAGGCTACTCGGTTTTGTCATTTCCGGAAAGAACCTCTCCGACGAGCTTTTCCACAACCGCATAGGGATCGGTCCGTTTCTCAAAACAGTCCTGTATAAGCCCGGCGACCCGATCATGCGCGACTTGGGCGAGCTTTTCATAGAGAATCTCAGAAGCGATTTTCATTACCCGCTCCTCAAGGATCTTGAGACGGCGCTTTTTGCCTTCTTTCGAACTCGAGAGCCACCGCGTGTGCTCCCCGAGACTCTCAACGACTTCAGAAACTCCGCTCCCCTCTGTCGCAATCGTTCTGAGGATCGGCGGTTTAAAACTCCCCTCTTCGTACTCCGCAAGTGACAAGAGTACTCGGATGTCTTTGTGCAACATATCAGCGCCATCGCGATCGGCCTTGTTAATCACAAAGAGATCCGCAATCTCGAGTATCCCAGCTTTGATCGCTTGGACACTATCTCCCATCCCAGGCACCAAAACGACAACACAGGTATCAGCAGTTCGAACGATATCAACCTCAGCTTGGCCAACGCCGACTGTCTCAACAAAGATCACATCAAACCCGGCTGCATCCAAAATCTGAACAGCATCAAGCGTTCCGCGTGAGAGCCCCCCGAGCGCTCCACGGGTTGCCATACTCCGGATAAAGATCGTGTCGTCTTCAGCGGTTTTCACCATCCGGATCCTATCTCCGAGAACCGCTCCACCTGAAAAAGGACTGGTTGGATCAATCGCAAGAATCGCAACTTTCTTGCCATCTTTTCGAAAGGTAGAAGCGAGTTGATCCACAAGGGTAGACTTTCCAGCTCCTGGAGATCCGGTCACGCCGATAACATGCGCATGTCCTCCTGAGCGGTACAGCTCCGCCATCACTGTCCGAGCACGGGGCACGCCGTTTTCAGCAAGAGTGATCAATCGCGAGACCGATCTGAGATTTCCGGCCTTAACACCAGAGATGAGGGCTTCATTTGAAAAATCCATATGCGCCCACAATATTGAATCACCGCTCAAACTTCAATCGACACTCTTTGAGATGAAATAATTTGCTCGGGGAGAGAGGAGAAAGCGATCTACCGAGTTCAGAAAGGGATAATCGAGTGACAAGATACGTCTTGCCCTCTCCTCAAGTACGAGGAGAGGGCAACAAAGCACCGCTTACGCGAGCTGAATAACTTCGTTGAGAAGCTGGTTAATCGTAGTAATGATCCGCGAGCTCGCCTGAAAACCTCTCTGGAGCGTAATGAGCTTTACGAACTCAGTCGCGATATCAGTCGTTGAGAGTTCGAGCGACCCGGCTTGGACAGCTCCGAAAGTACCAGCCCCCGGTTTTCCAGTGATCGGCTCCCCTGAGCTGTTTGACTGTTGCAGGAGGTTACTTCCGACCCGCTGCAACCCTTCAGGGTTTGAAAAGTTTACAAGCCCGATCGTTCCAAGCGTGGTGGATTCTCCGTTATCAAGCAGCGCAAAGATCGTTCCATCACTCTCAATGCTTACACTCGTTACCGCACCAACGCTTTGGCCATCTTGAGTAATTGAGGTGATGTTAGAACTCGCAGAGAACTGGGTGAAGTTCGTGAAGTCCACAGCGATAGTGTTTGCAGTGCTCGTCGATCCGTTGTTCCACGGGAGGTTTCCAGCTGTTCCACCTTGTAGTACAAGCGAATCGGAAGCGTCTGTATCGAGCTCACCAGTTGCAGTGAATACGAGATTGGCGACACCAACCAACCTCGGAAGTCCAGATTCATCTACTGTCGAAGCAGCTGGGTCGACATCTTCGCTATTGACATACGCACGCGCCTGCCAAGTATTTGCTGTCGTATCTTTGTAGAAGAAGACCGTAACGGTGTGGGCCACCCCAAGGGAATCGACGACATCGACTACTGTTTGAAACGCTGAACTATCGGAGAGATCTGCGTAGGTAACTGTTGAATTGGCCGTGATTGTATCGCCGGCATCGGCTGTCACAAGGGGACCAGCGGGAGGCCCAGCATCAAAGAGTGTATCAACATCCACACCAGTTGAGCTTGCGTTCACATTCCCCGAAATTCCGACATTTGCAGTTGCCGAAGTACTCGAAGAGACGTTGTTGATATTCAATGTCTGAAGCACTTGGTTTCCAGTTGTCGGAAACCCGAGCACCTGAAAACCGTTTGGATCAACGATATTTCCAGCCGAGTCGATTCGAAAGTTTCCAGCACGGGTATAAAACCGTTGTGAGCCGTTAGCCACAACAAAGAACCCGTTTCCGTCAACCGCCAGGTCAAGCGGTCGGTTGGTGAACTCGAGTGTTCCCTGGTTAAAAACGGTCGTTACCCCGGCCAGAGACGATCCAGAACCGATCGTTCGTCCAGAGGTCTGACCCCCAGCGATAAGATCCTCAAACTCTGCGCGAGATGCTTTGTAACCGAGGGTGCTTGCGTTTGAGATGTTGTCACCGACAACAGCGATAGCAGATCCGTGTGCTGAGATACCTGCTCGCCCTGCAAAGAGTCCGTTTACGATACTCACAGTAAAATACCTCCGAAGTTAACCTTCTTTTCTCTCTCCCCAACTCCGTGGGACCTTTGAGCGCACTCCGTGCAAACTACCTACTACGTGTGAGAACTACCTTTGAGTCGGTTCCTACGCAGGAACCTCAACCTTTTGAATATCTGAAACTCCAATCTCCCGATTTCCGAGCAACAAGACCGGCTCAGGCCCGGGAACATAACCACTCACGATGCCGTATGCATACGCTTCGGCTTCAACGGGTGTGCCAGACAAGCCCTCTCCTGCTACCCGTACCGCGTACTGCCCTGGCGCAAGACTCAGATCTGAGAGTGAGGCAACGTGCTTTCCGATATCGAGCGCTCCAAGATCAAGAGTTCCGCGTACCGTGCCAAACGCATCGAGGAACTCTACCCGTGCATCACTCGTTCCCTCAGAGAGTTCAAATTGAACCTGCCCTGCATCGTCTCCTTCGACCTCTACGACACTTGAATTGAGGGTGACCGCATTTCCAAGATATGAGGCAAGAGTACTAAAATCATTTCCAGCCTGGGCATCGAGTTTCGAGTTAATATCAATTAACTCCTGAACCTGAGAGAACTGAGCGAGCTGAACGGCGAACTCTTCGTTCTGCATCGGATCGAGCGGATCTTGGTGTTGGAGCTGAGTCACGAGGAGCTGGATAAACTCGTTCTGATCAACTTGGTCTTTGTTGTCGGTTTTCTCGAGCACCGTTGACTGTGTCAGCGAGGGATCGAGTCCGAGTCCTGATATTGTATTCGTTGGCATATTACGCTACCCAATGATCTTCAACGACGGTTTGAGAATTGTGTTTCACAGCCGCTCCTTCACCAGATCCCTTTCCGAAGAGCCCCAGCTCACTTTCGAGGTCTGGTTGCGAAGTGTCTGAGTTTTTCGATTGCTGAAAATCAAATGTCTGGCTCCCCGATTCATCCCGAACAGAGACCGAGACCTGGTCAACTTCGAGACCAACTGTTCGGAGCACCCGTTGTAGGTCGAAGGCTTTTTCGCGGAGGAGCTGGTTCACTTGAGGATTGTCAGCTGCAAGCCGTGCGTGGAGCACACCGTCTCGAAGAGTGACATCAACCTTGACCCGACCGAGGCTCGGTGGATCAAGTCTCAGTGAGATGCTCTTTCCATCTCGAGACTTTGCAACCTCTTTGAGCGCCTGTTCGACCTTCTCTAAGGTTCGAAGTTGGCGTTGCTGAGAGAGCTCAGTCGTCGCAGCTTTCTCTCTTACTCCCTCACCACCAACTTCCTTCCGTGCTTGATGACCGCTTGAGCCGAGCTGAAGCGGTTGCACGTGGTTGTTTTGGCTCGCAAGTGTTGAAACTACCTTCCCCACTCCAAGTTGTCCGGCTCCTGAGCCCTCTGACAACTGTCGAATAACGAGCGGCAACACAAGCTGAGCGAGCGGAGTCGTCGCTTGTGATTGCGCAAAGTTTTTATCGACAAATGCATCTCCAAGTTGTGATCTGAGCGCCTGCTCTGCGGCTGCTGAAAGGGTTGGAAGATCACTCTGATCTCTCTGTCCTTCGGCTCGTTTTGGCTCCATCTGACGAACGAGTTCATCGATAATCTGCTTTTCTCGTGATTTTGGTGAACGCTCACTGCTTTCGGGGCGGGCATCGATCTTTTCAGGTTTGATTGCTTGTGCTTGCTCAGTTGAGAGGAGCTCATCGTGCGGTCGTTGTTCATTCTCAAGCGTTCCTTGGGTGTCCTGAGAGGCCTTCTCTTTTGATCCCTCAACACTCTCTTTCGGTGCTGTTTCACTTTGAACCGCCACCTGTTGGGTCGTCAGCGCTCCAACGAGCTCTGCCGCTTGCACTTGGTCAGCGGCGACCTCTGTTACTTCCCCATCTTCAGGTTCTCTGTCGCTCTCTGTATCAGTCGAAGCGGCTAGTTCGGCAGCATCTTGTTCTTCTACTGCATCAGATTCTTCACTTTCTTCACTTTCTTCACTGTCAGTGACTTCACTTTCGCTTACCTGATCGCTCTCTGTAGAAGCTTCAGACTCAACCGATGCTTCCGAAGAATCCGCGTGTTCTGCCTGAGGCCGTGCTTCTTGACACTCCGATGACTTTGGGGACGAAGGCGCAGCCTTCGGTTTGCTCTCACACTCCGCCACCTCTTTTGGCTTCATCTTGATACTTTCGACCGCGAAGCTCTCGACAGAGGAGTTCTCCCGATTAAGCTGTAGGGAAATTTTGTCCAGGAGGTCAGAGAACTGCTGAAGCAGGTCAGGATCTGAGCTTTTACCGGTGTCGGTGGCATTAAGCTCTTGAAAAAGCTTCGCTTTTGTGTTCTGCACTGAGTCTACGTGGCGCATTCTTTTCTCGTTTGTTGGTTTTTCACCAAACTTCTCCGTGAGAAAAAGCAATTCTTACGCCACTGCCCTGCGCCGGTAGCACTAAGAAATTTCAGATAGTTAGGCAGGCCCTCCCCTTGTCACTTCTTTCCTGGAGGGCAATTCCTTCCGCCACAACCCACTCCAGGGTATTTTTTGTATATTCTATCGCTTTTTTCCAATATTGCTGTTCATTACGAGTCATATTTCACTGAAAATATAATTTTAAGCATATTCAAGCCGTGAATACGGAGAACACTATGCAAGCACAACTCACACAAACACCCGCGCCTTTCCCCCGGAACCCCGAACCTGCAGAGAGCTCTCTGCCAAGTCTACGGCTTACAACCCAGCCCCCGAGAGAGCTCGGCTGGACCGCTCCAGTTCGCCAAGAGAAGTTTTTACTCGGTGGTGAATTGAAAACGTGGACAGGAAAAACGGATCCCGTCGTATCCCCTCTGCAGATCGATGGGGAAAACGTTGTTCTCGGAACAGTTCCATCTCTGGGAAGAGAAGAAGCACTCGCCGCTGTCGCGGCTGCCCACGAGGCATACTACGGAGCCTCAGCTACTTGGCCGATCGCCTCACAGGAACAGAGGATCGCTTGCACCGAAACTTTTCTTTCCAAGATGCGAGAGGTACGGAACGAAGTCGTAAAGCGAATCGTATGGGAGATCGGAAAGAGTATCGCCGACGCAGAAAAAGAATTTGATCGCACGATTGAGTATGTGGAAAGAACAATTGATGAACTTCGACAACTCAATCGAGAGCAAGCGCTCGTACAAGAGGAAGGTGTCGCAGCGCATGTTACCCGTTCGCCGAGGGGAGTATGCCTCTGCATGGGGCCCTTCAACTATCCGTTGAACGAAACCTTTGCGACTCTCTTTCCAGCTCTCTTGATGGGAAATACTGCCATCATTAAACCACCAAAACAGGGAGTGCTGCTCTATGAACCACTCTTAAAGGCGTTTCAAGAGTCGTTTCCACCCGGAGTTGTAAATACCGTTTACGGAGATGGAAAGGAGATCATCACTCCAATTATGGAATCAGGAAAGGTCGACTCTCTCGCTTTTATCGGTTCAGATCGGGTGGCAGACATCGTCTCGGGTCAACATCCTGAACCACACAGGCTCCACAAAGTGCTCGGGCTCGGAGCGAAGAATCCTGGGGTTATTTGCAAAGACGCAGATCTCGATAAAACTGTCAGCGAAGTTGTGAAGGGCGCACTCTCATACAATGGACAACGGTGTACGGCGCTCAAAATTCTCTTTGTCGAAAGAGAGATAGCACCAGCATTCATCGATCGACTCAAGGAGGAAGTCGATGGACTCAAAAGAGGTATGCCATGGGAGAGTGGGGTAAAGATTACTCCCGTCGCAGAACCAAACAAGACTGAATGGCTCAACCAGCTGATCGAAGATGCTCTCGAACACGGAGCCACCCTTGAGAATCCAAATCGCACCGACGAATCCGAGTCGCTCTTTGCCCCGCAGATCCTCTCTGGAGTTTCGCCAGAGTGTCGCTTGTATCGTGAGGAGCAGTTTGGACCGATTATCCCTATAGTGGTTGTCGACTCAGCGGAAGAAGCACTCCGTTATCAAGCAACTTCTCGAGTCGGTCAGCAGATCAGCCTCTTTGGTCAAGACCCAGAACGGCTCGCAATGATGGCGCTCCAGCTACAACGGTTTGTTGGTCGGGTAAATATCAACACGCAGTGCCAACGGGGACCGGATACTCTGCCGTTTGGCGGAAAAAAAAGCGCAGCTCAGGGGACCCTCTCGATTCGAGATGCTCTCCTGGAGTTTTCAGTCCCAAGTGTTATTTCGGGAAAAATTGGTGACGAGAGCGCCACTCTCTCACTGAAAGGGAACTGAGCCACTAACGCTGCGAGAAGAATTGGTGTAGGGTAGCGGGCCCTGCGTAGGACTTCCAAGCCGGGTAACCTTGGTGTCACCCCGATTTGGAGCCTCAAAAACATTATCCAAAAACGGATGCGCCTTTTGAGAGACGCAACGGAAGGAACGATATGACTCTTGGGTCGCCGACAATTCTTATCTCAGTTTTTCTCTCAGCCGCATCCTGGGCGGCTCTCGATGCCTTGCGGAAACTTTTTGGAAAAAACTACAGTCCGCTTCTCTTGGCGTGCATTCTCTTTCTCGGGCAGCTTCCGGTCTTCTTGGTCTGGATGGCAGTTGACGGAGAGTATTCACTCTCACCTGAATACTTTGTTCCCGGGGCGCTTGTTGCTCTCGTCAACGCACTCGCCACGATTCTCTTTAATCGCTCAGTATCGATTTCGCCGCTCAGTGAAACGATCCCCTTCCTTGCGGTGAGCCCTGCCGTGGCATCCTTCCTGGGACTCTTTCTCGGTGAAACGCTCGCTCCCCGAAATTGGTTTGGAATCGTCCTCGTTATAGGCGGGGCGCTCCTTATCAGCCCTGGAAATGGCGAATCGCAAAAGAGAAATATCTTGCAGCGCCGAGTAGATGCCCTCCGACAGAACAGTGGCGGTTTGCTCATGCTCCTGGTCGGCGTGTGTTGGGGATCAACCGTTTTCTTTGATAAAGCCGCACTTCTCTATGCTCCGAAACCGATACATGCCGTCATCGGAACTTCGCTCTCATCATTACTTGTTGTTTTCATCTACCTGCGACGACGAACGCAGGGACTCGAAGCTCCCTTTCGGCTCTCACCCTCTGTGTTGCTGCTTGTCCTCACAGCAGCTTCTGCCTATGGCTTCCAGATCGTTTCGGTTCAGTCTTTCTCTGTCGGACCTTTTGAGGCGATTAAACGGGGGGTGGGAATCCTTTCCTCTCTCTTCGTCGGCCTTACATTCTTTCGTGAGCAAATTACTCCTTCAAAAGGGCTGGCTGCAACGCTTTTGGCGATAGGAGTGAGCTGCATCGTTATTGAATAGAACCAGACCCCGCTCTTAAAACTCTTTTATCAAGACTCCCGATCCCTGTCCTTAATCCTTAATCCTTAATCCTTGTCCTTGTCCTTGTCCTTGTCCAATCAGGAAAAGTAACGCAACAACGTCGGGGCTCAGTCAACTACCGAGTGCGCTTCTTATTCTCCCTCACCTCACTTGAAGGAAATGGCCGGATCTTGAGATCATCAAATTTCGAGAGCATTTGAATATTATTTATTTCATCCCCAAAGGTTTCATACAGCTCTTGGATCACTTGTGGAACATCCTTTGGAGATGGAACTTCAACACCGATTTCATAATCCCAATTGCCGAGGCACTCATACATCGACACGATATTTGGGTGTTGCGTCCCGTACTGCAGCAGTCTCTGACCGAGTTTGGGACTTATTCCCTTTCCAAAGACAAGCAACTTGTATGATCCATACCCATACTGATCGGGCCTGACCGCATAAAAGTAACCAGAGATGATCTCTTTCTCTCGGAGCTTCTTGACTCTCAACTCAAGAGTCGAAAGTGGCATTTCAAGGAGCTGCGCAACTCTCCGGTGAGAAGAGCCCCCATTTCCAGCGAGCGCTTCGAGAATTCGGTGATCGAGTTCGTCCGTTTTTTCGGTAACCCCAGTTTGGTAAATTGAGAGTGGTTTTGAGCTCGCGCTCTTTGACGAGAGATATCTTCGAGGAAGGAGGTGTGCAGCAAACTGGGTGGATACAGATTTCTGAAAAAAGATATTCCCAAATTTCTCAGTGAGCGCACTGAGCGTGCTCTGGACCTCCGAGATATGTCTTGCACAGATCTCGAGTGCGTACTGAAAGTCTCCTCCGAATTCTGCCACCCAAACTATCGGTCCAGTCTGGTTAAGCTCCTTCAAAAACTGTTGCTTGAGCTGTTTCTTGTCGGAACTAAAAGAGAAGAAGACGTTGTAAAGCGTAAAGCCGAGTTTACTCAGATCAACAAAAGGAATTGGCGTCGCTATCCCTCGGTCCTCGAGCTGTTTGAGGGCGTAGCGGATCGTGTGGTCGCGGTATCCGGTCTCCTTTCGAATCTCGGGCATCGAAAGATTCGCGCGGAGCTCGACGCACGCTAAAACATCCGATTCCTTCCGGCTTAATCTCATTTTTCCCATAACGCCACCACCATCATGCTCAATTTCACACCAATATGCATGAATTTCTAAAAATTGCCAATTTCTTTTCTACAGCATCGCCTAAGAGGAGAACCGCATGCAACAGCAGTACTCAGAACCGACCCCCAGCCCCAGCCACCTCGAGAACTCTTCTTTGAGGACTCCCGCCGTCCAACGGCTCGTCGATATAGAGCGGAAAAAGGCTCTTCTCCCCGAGCAGGTTGAACCCTTCACCGACAAGTATTTCCTCAGAACTCGCGAGATCCTTGAGCGCGAGGGGCTCAACCCAACCGTTCGAGCCCAGGTATTTGTCCGAAAGGGTCCTGGCGAAATCGGAGGGATAAACGAAGCCTTGGCGATGATCGAAAAGTATTCCTCGTTCATTGAAAACGGCGGGAAAGTTTTCGCACTCGAGGACGGCGATCAGTTCGAACCCAAGGAAACCCTGATGGTTTTCGAAGGCCCTCTTCTCGATCTGGTTGTCCTTGAGACCGTGTACCTCGGAGCGATAACACGAGCAACGACTGCTGCAAATGGTGGTCCAGAGCATGTAAATCTTGATCGAGTTCGAGAGCGGGTGAGAGAGATTGTTGAGGCAGCGGAAGGTCGCCCGGTCAGCTACTTCGGTGCTCGCCACTGGCACCTCGAAGAGGATCCGATGATCGCACGAGCGGCATTCGATGGAGGAGCAAGTTCATGCTCAACTGATGCAGGAGCAGCGACTTTTGGCCAAGAGGGAATTGGAACAATTCCGCACGTTCTCGAAAATGCTTTCGCAGCACTCTACGGGAAAGACCGGGCTGTTGTTGAGGCAACAAAGGCATTCGACCGAGTGATCGATCCAAGCGTCCCGCGAATTGCTCTCATCGACTACAACAACCGTGAAATCGACGACTCTCTTGCGGTTGCCGAGGAACTCGGTTCGCGGCTCGCCGGAGTGAGAGTTGATACCCCGGGAGAGAACGTTGCTCAGGGTGCGCTCGCCTCAAGAAACTGTGCAGAAGTGCTAACCTGGGAGGCGGAGGGACTGTTTCTTCCACAAGCCAGCGATCCATATGCAAAGTTTTGGTTTGGAAGCGGTGTCACTGTTACCGGTGTGTACGCGCTTCGCAAAGCGCTCGACGCAGCCGGACGAAGCGATGTGAAAATCGTCCTTACAAGTGGTTTTGGGGATCCGGAGAAGGTGAAGGCGTTTGTTGACGCAGAGAAGAAGCTCGGTGTGAAGCTCTTTGATTCCCTCGGAGTCGGAGGAGTGTATCCGAGCCGAGCAGCCACCATGGATGTCGTGGGTGTCGAGAGCTCTCCTGGCGAATTTGCCCCCCTCTCCAAAACCGGGCGCGCATACTCACCCAATCCTCGACTCGAACTCGTTCTCGGTGATTCTTAGATTTATGAGGAGGAAACTATGACCCCAACACCACAAACAGTAGTCGGATCAGAAACAAGTCTTGACCTTCGGACACCAACCCCGATTGTCTCATCAGTGCCTGTGGCTCCCCTTCAAACAGACGCAGCAGAGAAAACAGCTGTTCTGCTCGAGAAGACAACTGGAGTTCGCACTATCGCAATTGCACAGATAGCAACGGACCCAGGTTGCCTCAAGAAAAATCTGGAAAAGATCGTCGACAAGATTCTCGACGCAAAGAAGCAAGGTGCAGACATCGTCGTTTTCCCTGAACTCACCATTCCGGGATATAACCACATGGATCTCGCCAACAACGATCTCTTTATCTGGGATCAAACTCAGGTGATTAACGCACTCAAAGAGGTATCGCACGGTATCGCAATTGTTGTTGGATGCATTCGAGCTGAACCCGACCGCTTTGCTCCCAACAAGCGCAGAGATCTGAAGAACTCAGCGATAGTCATTCGAAACGGAGAGATCATCCACTCTCAAGATAAGCAGCTCCTTCCCGACTATGGCATTCACTATGAAACCCGGTACTTCAGGCCGGGGTCACTCGGGCAGAAATCAACCTTTGAAATCGATGGAGTAAAGCTCGGGCTCTCAATCTGCGAAGACATGTGGACTGAGGACTATCCAGTGGATCCAATCGCCGTACACGAAGGCGCTGGTGAAGCACTCCACATCAACATCAGCGGCTCGCCGTTTGTCATGGGGAAAGTCGAACAGAGAAAGGAGATTCTTAAGACCCTCGCAAAACGGGTTGATGCCCCAGTGGTATTTGCCAATCTCGTGGGGTCCTTTGACGGCTTCGAGTCAGAAGTCGTTTTTGACGGCAGAAGCATGATCATCGGCCGCGATGGTGAGGTCAAAGCAATGGCGAAAGGATTTCAAGAAGATCTCCTTCTCTATGACATCCACCAACCAAAGCAGTTTGATATACCGGTTCAGGAGGAGATCCATGAACTCCACGATGCGCTGATTCTCGGAATCCGAGAGTATTTTCGGAGAAACGGATTCTCGCGTGCCTATATTGGACTCTCAGGTGGAATAGACTCAGCCGTAGTTGCGGCTCTCGCTGTCGAAGCCCTTGGAGCTGAAAATGTGATTGGCGTCACCATGCCCTCACACGTTACAAGCTCCGAGACAAAAGATGACGCGCATAGGCTCGCCGCAAACCTCGGCATCAAGTGCATCGAAAGGAGCATTCGAGAAGAGTACTCAGCGTGGCTTGATGGTTTTCGCGAAGCAAACGACCACGAACCAGAGCGACTCACGAAGCAGAACAAGCAAGCACGAATCCGTGGTTCGATACTGATGGAGTACACCAACGAGGATAGAGGCTCCATCTGTATCTCTACGGGAAACAAAACTGAGCTTGCGCTTGGCTATTGCACTCTGTACGGGGATATGTGTGGAGGATTTGCTGCGATAAGCGATGTCGACAAACTCAGAGTGTATGCCCTGGCAGAGTACGCGAATCTGCGTGCGCGAAGAGAGATTATTCCTCGCACGACTATTCAGCGGTTGCCCACGGCCGAACTCGAAGAGAACCAGACCGATAAAGATAACCTGCCTGCTGACTACGACGTTTTGGCCCCGCTGGTAAACGAAATAGTCGAAGACCGACGCTCACGGGAAGAGCTCATTCACCGCTATCCCGAAGAGGTCGTGGATCGAACCTTTCGGTTGATACAAGCAAACGAGTTCAAAAGGAGACAAGCGGCCCCCGGAATTCGGGTAAGTAAACTCTCCTTCGGTGTTGAACGCCGGATGCCTATGGGGCAGATGTACTTTAAGAGCGAATTTGCAGGATCATGATCGACGCTTCACTCTCCCTGTCGAATACTCCTGATCACGTGCGCTTCGAGGGAGCCTCGCTCCCTCGATTCGAACACGAGCCACTCCTTGAAACCTTTGATGGACTCGATGGCAAAATCGGAATCTTCGGTCTCAGTGCCGACCCAATTCAAAATGGTCACATTGCACTCGCGCTTCAGGCGAAAGAAGAACTCGGACTGGATTGCGTAGTCTTTATGCCAGCAAAGAGGAATCCACTGAAAAGCCACTCAACGTTTGCGAGTGACAACGATCGACTCGAGATGATCCGCGGCGCTTTGAAAGAGCATCCGGATCTCTATGTCTGCCCAATAGAGCTCAATCGCGATGGAAAGATCGTGAGCTATACAGTCGATTCAATAAAGACAATTCGATCTCAAGCAGCACCGAGCGCCCATCTGACCCTGTTGATGGGAGAGGATACTTTGATGACTCTGCCAAAGTGGAAAGCGATACAAACTCTCATTGGACTCGTCGACCAGTTCTCTGTTGCGGCTCGCGGGAGCTTTCCACAAACCGCATATGAAGATCTCCGCTCATCCCTTGGAGACGAGGCCTATGCAAAGGTCACAGCTCACCTTTTTCCTCCCCCTGGTAAGGCTCTCTCTTCGACCGCAGTTCGTGCCGCATTCGCACGCGGAGAGACTCCAAGTGATTCTCTGCCGCCATCGGTCTTACAATACATTCTCGAACACGGGCTCTACCGTCCATAAAGAGTACTTTGCGCCTCTCCAGACAGAAGAACTTCTTGCTCGAGCAGTCGAGTTGCGGAATAGTTTCAAGAGCTTGTTAAGAAGCTCACAATATGAACAAAGAGACTCACTATGCATTCTGACAACTGGACCTCTCGCCTCGGAGTAATTTTTGCTGTGGCTGGAAGTGCTGTGGGCCTCGGAAACTTTCTCCGATTCCCTGGCCAGGCGGTAGAGAACGGAGGGGGCGCGTTCATGATTCCGTACTTCATAGCGTTCCTTCTCCTTGGCATTCCTATCTGTTGGGCCGAATGGGCGATGGGCCGAGAGGGCGGAAACAGAGGTTTCCACTCGTGCCCCGGTATCTTTGGTGTCCTCGGAAAAAAAAGACTCTACCGCTATCTTGGACTCATAGGCGTAATCATCCCTCTCGTTGTGTACATGTACTATGTCGTCATCGAAGCGTGGTGTTTGGGATATGCCTTCTACTATCTCACCGGAGCGATGGATCTCGGATCAGATCCGAATCAATTTGCCGAAAATAGTAAGACCTTCTTTTCAGATTTTGTTGGGCTTGGAGGAGATGGCGTCCTCCTCCAGGGTGGACTCGCCCCGGTAATTCTCTTTTGGCTCACCGTGTTTGCGATCAATTTTTTCCTCATCTATAGAGGTATCTCAAAAGGGATAGAGACCTTTTGCAAATTCGCGCTGCCGTTTATGGCCATATCAGCGTTGATCGTTCTCGTGCGCGTACTCACCCTTGGCACACCAAATCCGGATGCTCCCGATCAGACGGTTTTGAACGGTCTCGGATTTATGTGGAATCCTAAAGGAGTCGGCGACGATCCAGACTGGATGCACGCTCTGCTGAATCCAAAAGTGTGGCTCGCGGCCACCGGGCAGATTTTCTTTAGCCTCTCGGTAGGTTTCGGAATTATTGTGAATTACTCAAGCTACTTGAAGAAAAAAGATGATGTTGTTCTTTCGGGACTCACTGCTGCAGCAACGAACGAAATGTTTGAGGTGTGCTTTGGAGGGTTAATAACCGTGACAGCCGCATTTGTTTTTCTTGGAGCAGCCGGAGCAGTTGGAGGCACCTTTGGTCTTGGATTTAATACCCTTCCGGTCGTTTTTGAATACATGCCAGCCGGAAACTTTTTCGGTTTTCTCTGGTTCTTTATGTTATTTCTCGCCGCTATCACAAGTTCAGTCTCAATGCTGCAGCCTGCAATCGCTTTTCTCGAAGAAGCGCTTCCACTTGGACGAAAGGCTTCGGTAACATTTCTCGGTCTCATTTCCGCACTCGGTTCATTCTTCGTGCTCTACTTCAGCAAAGATCTGAAAG
>JAGRAO010000061.1 GCA_020434565.1 Bdellovibrionales bacterium | reverse complement strand
CAGAGCCAAAGGGATACCCATCGTAACGATGCGATTGGGTCGAGAGTACCGCTGTCGAGAGTGAGAGAATCGCCTCTCGCACATTCATGAGTTCCCTCCTTCTAAAAGAGAGTTCAACTCTTCTCTTTGTTGGGCTCTCAAAAGGTCAGAAGAAAAAACCGATTGAGGAGCAACTCTTTCAAAGCACTCATCTCGAGAGAGTCTGCACCGCTCACAGGTCCCTCCAATCGCGTCGTTTTCGATATCTGGAGAGCCGAGAAAACGGATCATACTCTTTAGTTTCCTGTCATAACGAAAACCGATTGTGACACTGCTGAGATTTTCAGCTTCGGGCTTGAGGGAGCGAGCTACCGATATACAGAAGTACTCTTGGTTATTCTCGATCGACACCGAGTGCTGCGCACCAATTTCAAAACGCTGCTCTGAAGACGAGAGCCGATCAAGGACTTTCACTGACATCCAGCGACGACAGAAATGTTCATGAAGCCCAAGACCGGTAGGGAGAAGTACGGATGACATATTCAGCTGCTTCACGAGAAAAACTTCGCCTTGAGTATTTCGATCGAACCTGAGGAAATGAAGATCATCGAGGCCGAGATACTCCGGGAGAACTTCACTCAAGCGATAGAAAAACATCTCTACGGTCGCTGGATATGAGTCGACTATCTCGAGAAATTTCTCGGGTTCCCATCGCGGTAATTGAAAAAACCGCTCCATCTCATCAGCGAGAGTTTTACCGTCGATAAGAAAGGCACTGGCAAAGTACGAAACGAGGAATGCATTCCGAATCCTCTCAAAGGTCTGGTCTTCAATATCAGGTGAGCACCGCCCCCTATCTTCAATTTCCAGGAGCCGAAATCCGATCTCTCGCAAGACGAGGAAGGCTTTTTGAGATTCATTGTACCGTCGGTGAACGAGAAGGACTTCTCTTCCATCACGTTCTACAAGCGCAGAGCGAACGTGCTTCAAATATTTGGTTCGATCGAGTTCAAGCTCGTCAACGAGCACTCCGAAGTCCTTCCGAAGCGCCGACACAAGCTCAGCAAGTGATACCACGGAAGAGGTAGACCAGCCGTGAGAGCGACGATAGTCGGCGACAACTGACTCAATCTCCGGAAAAAAATTCTTGTGCATCTCTTGATAACACCGGAGAGCGATGTGAAAGAAATTCTCAACTCGAAGATCGTAGCCCCGCGCAACTTCGATCAATGCCTTCACAAGCGCTTGCCCCTCGTTTTTCGCATCCGGAATAAGCGCTACAATATCTTCAAGTGTGAGACCAAAGAGATGGAACGGAATTTTTTTGAGCGCGGGCGAGTTGAGGAGCGACTCGTAGTGAACCTGCGAGCGATCAAATTTCGAGGAGACCAGTTCGTTGTACGTGACACCGAGAGCCTCAGCCAACCTCTCGACTTTCTCCGGTTTCGGGTGCTTTTTCCCTCGCTCGATTTCGTTCAGATACGACGGCGAGAGCCCAACATTTGAGGCGAGCTCTTTCAGGGACAGCTCCCGCTTTAAGCGGAGATGCTTAAGTTTGAGTCCAAAGACGACCTTGAGGTGTGATCCAGTCATTCCCGCCATACTGGCGAACTTTCAGCCCATTCGGAAGTACCCGGACGGGATTGCGCTAGGGAACACGTAAATTCACGACGTAGTCTCAGCTAGTTACGTGAGTTGATTTCAAGACAAGAGTGCTTTTCAGCATGATTTCAGCTTTTTAGCGAATATTCGCTTTTTTATTCTATTTTAGCGAAAATTCGCTTGACGCGGAAATTCGCCTGCCGATAATATGTAAGAGAGAGCACAGTTCTTTTCAGACCACGGGGGATTATGGAGATTCGAACCGACACCGTAGATGGACACACGATTGAATGGTTAAAGGATGAGGCCTCCGAACCTCTTTTTTCGAAGGGGGCCCTTCGTCTTCTCGTTGAGCTTCACCTTACGCTCCAGTCTGAAAGAGACCGGCTCTTGGAAGAGCGGAAGAAACGACAACTCCAATTTGACTCAGGCACTCTCCCCTCCTACCTCGATCAATCGAGTGAAAAGGTAACCGGTTCTTGGAAAGTCGCCCCTCTCCCAGAAGACCTCCTCTGTCGAAGAGTAGAGATCACCGGTCCCGTGAACAGCGCAAAGATGGTCATCAACATGCTCTCTCGAAATAGTGACGGCATAAGAGCTGATTGCGCGATGCTTGATTTTGAAGATTCGATGAAGCCTTCCTGGAGAAACGTTGTAGACGGTGTCCACAACGTTATTGAAGCAGCAAAGGGAGAGCTGTTCTTTGTTCAACCAGCATCGGACGGAAAGCCGGAGAAGAAATATGCTCTGAATCCGAATGACATGCCGGTGGTGATGGTACGGTGTCGCGGGCTCCATCTAGAAGAGACAAATGTAAAAATTGACGGAACACCTATCTCAGCTGGACTACTGGATCTCGCGCTTTGCTATCTCCATTCAGCGGACATCCTTCTCTCACGAGGAAAGACTCCGAAATATTACGTCCCGAAAGTCGAGCACTTCGAAGAAGCTCGCTGGTGGAATACGCTCTTTTGTAAACTCGAAGATCGGCTCGGTCACTCTCGAAGTACGTTGCGCGCGACCTTTCTTATCGAAACCCTCCCGGCTGCTTTTCAACTCGAAGAGATCCTCTACGAAATCCGAGAACACGCAGCAGGCCTGAATGTGGGTCGATGGGACAAAATATTTAGCGATATTAAAGTCCTTCGAATGCATGGCGATAGAATTTCGCCCGATCGCTCTCAGATCGACATGCACTGCGAATGGATGAGGAACTACGCACTGCGACTGATTGAGGTCTGCCACGGTCGTGGAGCGTTTGCGATGGGTGGTATGGCAGCGTTTACCCCTGGAAAGGATCTTGAGACGCGCGAACAGCAGCTTCAGAAGGTTATCCAAGATAAGCGATTTGAATCGTGCCTTGGACACGATGGGTGCTGGGTTTCTCACCCTTTTTTCATAGGGGCCGCACTTGAACAGTTTGGGCAGAAGAATCAGCTCGACATCACGGGCGTATTGTCGAACAAATGCCCCGAGCTCCTCCCTCAGCAGATCGGCACTCGAACGGAACAAGGGATTCGAAAGAACGTACGCGTCGGCATCGCGTACATGCAGGGATGGAACCATGACCTCGGCTGCGTTGCTTGGGACGACCTCATGGAAGATCTTGCAACTCTTGAAATTTCGAGAGTGCAGATCTGGCAGTGGCTCCATCACAACGCTTCTCTCGATGATGGGAGATTAATCACTCGTGAACTCGTGAGCACCATTTTCAATGAGGAATTCGAAAAAATTAGAGGAGAACTCGGTAGTGAAGTGGTCAAAACAGGAGAGTGGGAGAAAGCCTGTAGCGATGCGAAGGAATTGTTTCTCCAAGAGGAATTCGCTGAGTTTCTCAGTACTCAATCTCCTCGGTATCAGGTTTAAGGGTTTTTTTTTACGGTTTAGCTTTAGCGGAGCAATCATCATGAAACATGTTGAACAAGAGAAGAAACTTCGAAATCAGTGGAGAGAGGATCGAGCTCTCTTTGGCGTGAAGCGCCCTTACTCAGAAGAAGAAGTTGTGAAACTGAGAGGGAGCGTCCACATTGAGTACTCTCTCGCGCGCTACGGAGCAGAACGACTGCGAAAACTCCTGTTCGAGGAAGACTTCGTGGCTGCCTTGGGCGCTCTCACCGGAAACCAGGCTATGCAGCAGGTAAGAGCTGGTTTGAAGGCTATTTATCTCAGCGGATGGCAAGTTGCTGCTGACGCAAACAAATCTGGAAACATGTACCCTGATTTGAGCCTCTATCCGGTCGATAGCGTACCAAACGTCGTAAAGAAAATTAACCAAACTCTTCTTCGAGCTGATCAAATTGATGCCCTCGAGGGAAAGTCTGGAATCCAGTGGCTTGCTCCGATAGTTGCCGATGCAGAGGCAGGCTTTGGTGGGCAACTCAACGCATATGAGCTCATGCGTGCAATGATTGAAGCAGGAGCGGCCGCAGTTCACTACGAAGATCAACTCTCTTCTGAGAAAAAATGTGGTCACTTGGGCGGAAAGGTGCTTGTGCCAACAGCACAGTTCCTTCGAACCCTCACCGCTGCTCGATTGGCCGCAGACGTTTGCGGTACGCCAACATTGCTCATAGCTCGAACGGATGCGCAAAGCGCTGAACTCATTACCAGCGATATTGATCCACGCGACCATGAATTCTTTTCCGGTGGAAGAACTCCGGAAGGATTTTACCGAATAACCGGTGGGCTCGAAATGGCGATTGCCCGTGCGGTGAGCTACGGAGAGATTGCGGATCTCTTGTGGTGTGAGACTTCAACTCCGGATCTCGAGGAAGCAAAGCGGTTCGCAGAAGGTGTCCGAGAAATTCACCCGAACAAAATTCTTGCTTACAACTGTTCGCCTTCCTTTAACTGGAAAAAGAATTTGACCGACGTAGAAATCGCAAAATTCCAGCGGGAACTTGGCGCTATGGGCTACAAATTCCAGTTTGTGACGCTCGCTGGTTTTCATGCACTCAATTACAGCATGTTCGAACTCGCGTCTGCTTACAGAAATGATGGAATGGTCGCCTATTCTCGACTCCAAGAGAAAGAATTTGAGAAAGTCAGTGAAGGCTACACCGCCGTGAAGCACCAATCTGAAGTTGGAACAGGATACTTTGACCAGGTCGCACAGGTGATTACCGGAGGAAACTCTTCTACGTTGGCTCTTTCAGGGTCAACTGAGGAGGCTCAGTTCCACGGCGCATCGAGAGACGAAGCGGAACTGGTAGTGGAAAAATCGGTTCGCGCGGCATAGAAAGAAATTCAACTTAGAGACCGCTCAGAAGTTGTAGCGCCAGCTGAGGTTGAACATTTGCTTGTGAAAGAACGGCTGCGCCGGCTTGTTGCAAGATATTGAGTCTCACCAGCGAAGCAGCTTCGGTCGCTATGTCAGCATCACGAATTCGCGATTCGGCTGCGGCATAATTCTCAGTCGTTGCAGCAAGCACATTTGACGCGGAGGCAAGCCTACTCTGAAACGCCCCAATAATTCCACGTTGAGAGGAGAGGTTATCAAGCACATGCGAGAAGCGCGGTAACGCCTGCCTGGCGCCAGAGAGAGTAGAGAGATCGAAATCCAAAAGTGGCGCGATCCCGTCCGTCGTGTTTTGAAGTCGAATTCCAAGAATTCCGTCAGAGCTCTCCGTACCTGCGTAGGCAAGGTCTGACACTCCATCATTGTTAAAATCTGCAATGGCATAGCCGTTGGCAGTTCCGCCACTAAACGGACTATAGGTAGCTGATAACGAAAAACTCCCGTCTGCTTGGCCGATGAGAACCGTAATTCTCGGTGTGTCCCCAAGGACAAGGTCTTGGATACCGTCGCCATTCAGATCGTTCAAAAACAGGGTAACCCCACCTCCGGCGTAGATATCCTGCCTTGGGCCGAAGTTTCCGGTACCATCTCCACTTAAGATTGCAGTGCCATCTTCATCGGTTAAAACAATATCTAACGCGCCGTCGCCGTTGAAATCTGCGAGCTCGAGATCTTTGATGAGAGTCCCTCCGAGAGAACCAGTTTCAGATCCAAACGATCCATCGCTGTTACCGAGCGATACGAGAAGCCCACCATCTCCGTGAGCAAGGAGATCAAGTATCCCGTCGCCGTTGAGATCGGCAAGCGCCAGCTGGTTGATATCGACACCGAAAGCTGAACTCCGAGAAAACGCCACATCAAATGAACCCGATCCGTCCCCAAACGCTACAGTCGTATGTGTATTGTAGCCTCCATCTGTCCCGACTGAGACGACGTCGAGATTTCCATCTCCATTGATATCCTCCAGTGCTAGTTCCCCTAAAGTTCCGAGATCAAAAGATGTGGCAGACTGAAAGGTTCCATCTCCGGCTCCGAGACTGACATAAAGTGGGGTTCCACCTGCGCCAGATCCACGAGATAGGAGATCAAGGACACCGTCGTTATTAATATCTGCAAGGTGGATATCCCCGATAGCCGTAGAGGTGCTCATGAGAAATGAGCCACCAGACGAGAATGTACCGTCACCGTTTCCAAGTTGAATCGTAACCTGAGCTTCAGGTGAATCCGCGCGTCCACCGGTCACAATATCGAGGTTCCCATCACCATTAAGATCTCCAACCGCCAATCCGTTTGAAAGCAGGCCCTCTGTAAGATACGTACTCAGGCCACCCAAGACACCGTTTCCGAGAGCACCGCCAAGTCCAGACGCAACCGCTCCATTGAGTCCGTAGCCGCCTTGAAGTCTGAGCGTGCCAAGCTCCCCGTCAAAGAGAGAACGACCATTGAATTTTGTGGTACGGATTATACGGGTGTACTCCTGACTGAGCTCTTGTGCTTCTTCATCAAGCGCCTGTCTCTGCACCGATCCAAGCGAGCCATTGGCTGATTGTTCGGAGAGCTCCTGAAGTCGAATAACTATATTTGAGAGTTGCTCGATGGTACTGTCTGCAATGTTTAAGAGACTTAAGCCATCGTTAAGATTTCTCGTACCCTGGGTGAATACCCGTTGGTCGGTTCTCAAACTTTCGCTAATCGCAAGCCCAGCAGCGTCATCACTCGCACGATTGATCCTCTGGCCGGAGGAAAGCCGTTCAAAGACAGTCTCAAGCTTCGTTGAGCTCTCAAACAATCGCCGTTGCGCTTGCAACGACGCTATGTTGCTTCCAATCGTTAACGACACAATTGGCCGTCCTTAGCCAAACGTTTCAACTTCAAACAGGCAAAGACGTCACGGAGCGGATGACATCACAGCACGTACGAATGATCGATGAAGCATTCGCTTCACGTCACTTTCTTGTTCACCTAGTAAATTCGTCGGGTTAACCGTTTTTCAAAAGGAATTCACGCTATCTTTTGCGGAACTACGAAAAATTGTGAGTGAGTAAATTCAATTTGTTAAGGAATGAGCATCCCTTTCTGGGCAATTTCTTCAGCAAAATACGTGATAATCATGTCGGCCCCAGCTCTTCGGAAGGAGAGGAGCATCTCAAGCATGACTTTATCACCATCGATCCAGCCATTTGCGGCAGCAGCTTTCACCATCGCATATTCACCACTTACGTTGTAGCACGCAGTCGGATATTGGAATCGCTCTTTCACTGCACGAATGACATCGAGGTAAAACACTCCCGGTTTCACCATCACGATATCTGCCCCTTCTTGAATATCAAGAAGAGTTTCTCGGAGCGCTTCTTCGATATTCCCCGGATCCATCTGATACGACTTTCGGTCCCCTTCGCTAGGTGCACAATCGGCGGCTTCACGAAAGGGTCCGTAACAAGCAGAGGCATACTTGGCGGAATAGCTCATAATGGGGAGTTCTGAAAAACCGCTCTCATCCAAGGCGTGGCGCATACAACCGACCATACCATCCATCATACCACTAGGTGCGATCATGTCTGCGCCAGCCCGAGCGTGTGAGAGAGTTTGCTTGGCAATGATCTCTAGGGTTGCGTCGTTATCAACATCGCCATCTCTTATAATTCCGCAGTGTCCGTGCGAAGTGTATTCGCAAAAACAGAGGTCAGTTATCACCACTACCTCCGGGACCTCTCGCTTAAGGGTCGAAACTGTTTGTTGAACTATCCCGTTATCACTCCAGGCGGCACTTCCGATTTCATCCTTAAAATCAGGAATTGCAAAGAGGAGCACGCTCTCTAGGCCGCTCTGTTGTAAGCGCTTCACGTGCTCGACGGCACGATCTGAACTCCACTGACACTGACCCGGGAGCGATTTCAGTTCATTTCTGATACCTGCTCCGGGAACCAGAAAAATTGGCTGAATAAGGTGAGAGAGTTTCAGACTCGTCTCTCGAACGAGATTTCGAAGCTGCGGAGTTTTTCGAAGCCGCCGCATACGCATTGTTGGAAAAGAAGGGAAACCAGACGACATATGAGTAAAGCTCCGAGATAGATCCTGACCCCAAAGGGTAGCGAGCGGCTCTCAGAAATTCAAGGTTCCTCTCGCAGAACAAACCATTTCGCCCAAAGGACCTTCATCGCTTCTCCCTCCCCGTAAACGAGCACCCCATTCGCCTGGTCGGATGTCGCTACCTCAATCGAAAAAGGTCGGTGGCCCTCTTGAGAAACACTTTCACGTTGAAAATCAACGACTACGTTAATATGCGAAAGAGAGGAACCAGAGTTTTCGCCGCTCGATACAAAATTTTCCCCACCATTTCGCACGGCAGCGACGTTTATAAATTTTGCATATGAGCCTTTGAGGGTACCGGAAAGGCGAACGGTAGAACCGACACGTGAAAGTTCGATTTCAGGGAGGTATTCTGGGGGCTGCCTCAGCTCAGCTTGAATAAGTCGGTGGACAAGCTCTGATTCACTTCCAATTGCGCTCTTCGACCCGTTGACTATTACCTGAGGTGTAAAGACTCCGGCTTTTAAGTAGGCATTGTATTGGCGCTGTCGCTCACTCGCAAAGGGGCGGCTGTAGGGATCTCGCCATCCCAAAAAATTCCAATAGTCGACGTGAAACGAAAGTGGATAGATCGGAAGGCGCTTTGAGTGAGCTTCCTTCTGAATCTCGCCAAGGAGTTTGTCCGCCGGAGGGCAACTCGAGCAACCCTGAGAAGTAAAGAGCTCTAGTACAACTGGATGGGGTGATTCGGCAAAAACGTTCGCCAAAGCAAAAAATATGACGAACAAACAGCACAGGGCATTACGAATAGGAAAATACATTTGAGACCCAACCTCCTCAAAGAGAAAGGTCGTGCTCTCTCGGGATATGTTACACTACTCGTCGTCGAACAAGCCTTCCGCTTGCTTTTCAATCTCTTTATTTCTCTCCTCGGCCTCATCTGAGAGATCTTCTGCTTTATGGACTGCTTGGCCGTAACTCGTCTTCGGTTCTACGCTTTTCTCCGAATGCTCTGTTTCAGTTGCGCCCTGACAACCAGTAAGCATAAGAACCGAGATAAGAATGATAGTGACTTTCATGTACCGTCCTCCAAAGAACACTTCGATAGAGTACGCCCAAAGCCAAACTCGGCTCAATGAAGGATTTTTCCAGGAGGCACAACCTCTCTGACCAAAAGCTCATATGCTGGCTCCGTGAGACCCAAAAGGAGCGCAGCAGAGCGCACGAGTCCGTTCTCGCGATCACTCAAAAAACCATCGTATGAAGCATACTGAAGGAGGCGTCGCACTACTTGCTCTGAGAGGTCGACCCGATCTGGATACGTTCTGCGAAATTCGAGCGCATAGTCTCGGAATTCAAGCAGGCTCTCGGAAGCAAGCTGAAAGGTTTTAAGGGCGAGAGCCTGTTGAAGCTCATCAAAGTCAAACTCCTCTCGGATAAACCGCTTGAGATGCTCGAGTACCTCATCCGAAACGTCTCGCTCCTCGGCAGCGAGTTTCCCCAGCAGGGAAAAAGTACAGGTAATTAAGGCGACCTCTCCCTGGATCGAAGGAGATCGCGGACGAGATTTTCTCCTCACGCGAAACAGCGTGCTTAACCCATAAACTCCAAAAAGGAGAACTAAAACGTGAATGAAACTCATAACGGCGAAGATTATCAAATGGTTCGATAGTACCTGAAGAGAAGTTACGGCGAAATCACTTCACTCAGAAGGGATTAACCGGCTAACCGGAAGCGGTGAACTCCTTGCGCTGGATCGATTCCGTCCCAAACGACTTGCACATCACTTGGAAGGGTCGCAGGCTCGTCCTCAAAATCAAGTGGATGGACGGCTCCTGCAAGCTCCAAGTCTTTTACTTCAACGACCAGTCCAAGTTGCGGATCCCATCTGCGAACGGCAGCTTCCAACGGCCCTTCGGCGAGCAGATGCCTCGCAGCGTGAAATTTGCGATTTGAGATAATGCTTGCATTTCGGAGAGTCATTCGCTCCTTGACGACAACCGCTTCCTGATTGAGCAGCGCACAGGCCACCTCGAGATCTTTCTGAGAAACCTCTTTCCCGTCTCCAAGCGCATGGAGCGCAACTTTCTGGTTATACAATCCTGCCAGCCCGTTCGCCTTAAACCTCGCCCATTTCCCCAGTTCAAGGATCTCTTGCGCTGTCCCCAATCTGTATTCGGGTCGAGAACTCACATGGGTTAACACCTGCTGAAAGAGATCGGTCTTTCGCAAATCATACAGGTTGAGCAATACAGCTCCAAGCCTGAGAGAATCGTAAAAGTCACCTTCTTCAATTCCAGGGAGCACCTCAGCAACCTTTGAAATCAGGAAAGGAGAGACTGTTTTTGGTGCCTTGAAAATAAATTTGGCTTCACTTTTGGAAAAAGACTCCGTAAATGCCTGGTAAGCTCCGATCAAAAGAGAATTGACGATCGCACTTCCAGAGGCAAGCTCATCACCTACTATTCCACCATCTTGTGATTTCGCAAGACGAACGGCGGCCTCGCGCAAACTCAACACGGACTCCTGAACGAGAGGTTCTGCAAACTGGATCTGTCGCTCCAAGGCAGGAAAGGAAAACGAGTCTTGTACTCGAACCAGCCCTCTTCCGAAGTGAACACTTTTCAACTCCCCCTTTTCGCCAAGTACAAATCCACCACCGAGCGTGAGAATCTCCTCTCCGGGTCGAAAACCCCGCTGAGGATATCTGACATCCGGAAAATGAACTCCAACATAGATCTCATTTGAGGCCGGAAGAACCAGTGCTCGGAGGGCATCTTCGGCTACCTGGGTTTTCGGAGAATCAATTGTACAAAATGGCGGACCTGAAGAGAGATCAAGATCAGGATCTTGAAGGGCACTCTCAGGGAAATGCTCACATGACTGCGCGGTAAGAGTTCGGAAGATTTCTTCTGGTGTCGCAATTGCCCCGGAAGCCTGCATCTCTCGGATGGCCTTGCGAGTCTGCCACCGTGGCGCACGGAAGAATCCGATTGTACACCCTGTTTTTTGCTCAAGCCCCTCAACTTCAGTTCGAAGCGAGGCAAAGATTTTGTCACTACACTCGACATCAAGGAGCAGATGCTTTTGGAAATGGTGAGAAAGAGAGAGACTCACCCGAGATACAGAATTGACATGCACTCCTCGCTCTCTGAGGCGATCAATGAGTTCCATAACAATATGTGGAATGACTCCCCCATCCTTTTTTACCTCATGCGCGGGATCGCTTTCCCGCGATCGATTTCGAAACTTTGCGATATAAGGAAAAAGGCTCGACTTCGCCTTCTCAAGAACAACTTTGGCATTCGGAGCTGAAAGATCTCTTCCGAGATCAATATCGACGAAAACGAGCCCGTCATCACGTTGATTCACGATGAGATTTTTTACCGACTGGAGGATTTTATTCCCACTCGCTTCCCGGATTCGAGCACCGATGACTCCAGCAGTGATTCCAGCGAGCAGTTCTGGGCACACCTCTCGAGCTGGTGCACTGAGTGAGCTCTCTGAGAGAGCAGGATTCGACTGTGATACTTTCATGGACTTCGCAACAGCTCTCGAAGCAACCGACGGGCTCCCTCACTGTAACGCAGGTGAGTAGAGAGCTGTCAAAGGGCGAAATGACCTCTTGCTCTCTTTAAATTCCCCGTTGATCGGAATGTCCGCTTCCTGATGGGCGAAACCTGCTCGATTTCGCTGTTTCTAGACCGGGAATATTTGTTTCGTGTGAGCATCTCTTTCATGCAGTCACTCTGGTCATTCGAAATGAGAAAGAAAAAGCACAGCCTCTCCTATGGGCGAGGTGAGGAACGAGAGGCTGTGCATGGGTTCGTGCGTTTGGCTAGAGATCTGTGGTTTCGTTTGCTCGGGGAGAGATTTTTTCTTTCGACTCCACTTTCAGTCGAGATACACAGCAACAGCTTGAAATGCGCCCGACTACTCGGAAAGTGAAAATCTTCTGGAAATACAGGGAACAACTTTACGGAGGGACGACTTCGGAACAACATGACTAACCTGCAAAAATAGACTTTCTTCGGGTTTCTCGCTCGAGTCCCGATTCATCTTCACGCATTCTAGCCCTTCACCAGCGGTACTCAAGCAAACCGAATGCCCGTTTTAGCCTCACTTAAGTGGCTGCCGAACAAGCCTCTTTCCTCCCTTTTTCGACTCGCACTACAATGAGAATGTCAAAGACTATTCAAACCATGAGGGTTGGAGAACTCAATGATTGGAGAGTATCTCGAACAGATCTGGGCTGCTATTCGAAAGACCACGCACCGCGCCGAGGAACTCGGCGTGGTAGGCTCCGCTGAGCACCTGTTGGGACTCGACGAACATGCGATTGAACTCGCGTATGCTGTTATCTTGGTTGACTTTGCCATGATTGATAACGAGTTCGATCTGAAAGAAAAGGTCTTTATAGAACAGAAGCTTGAGATGGTGTTCAATATTCCTGGTGGGACTTCTCGAGAGCTGGTCGAAAGAGCCAAGGAAATTCTCGGCCAGGATCTTCACCCTGAATCCTTTGCCACGTATCTTCGACAGCACCTTTCGCTTGAGAAGCGAAATTCGCTTTTAGAGAATATCGATAAACTCATCAACGTTGATCGCTTCGATCATCCTCTCGAGGAAGATCTCAAAACTCGCTACCAGAAGTTACTCCTCGGGAAACCGTAAAGAAAAATCGGAAAGTCAATTTTAAAAGGAGTTCAAAAGTTGAAGCGCCAACTCAGGTTGAATGTTTGCTTGCGAGAGGACTGATGCACCGGCTTGTTGCAAGATATTGAGCCGCACGAGTGAAGCTGCTTCTGTGGCGATATCAGCATCTCGGATTCTTGATTCTGCTGCTGCATAGTTTTCTGTTGTGGCGGAGAGCACATTTCCGGCGGAAGCAAGTCTTGACTGAAAAGCCCCTATGACTCCTCGTTGAGAGGCGAGGTTGTCGAGAATATTTGAGAAACGGGGCAACGCCTGTCGGGCGCCAACAAGCGTCGAAAGATCAAACTCAAGGAGGGGTGCAACGCCATCGGTGGTATTTTGAAATCGAACCCCCACAGCACCTGTCGTAATATCAGATTTTCCTACACCGAGAACATCGAGAACTCCGTCGTTATTAACATCGGCAAGATCAAGCCTGGAAAGCCCCTTCCCCAGTGAATCGTATGTATTCTGTTCCTCAAAGCCACCTTCGCCGTCTCCAAGAAAGAGAACGATATCTGTTGCCTCTCCAATCGCCAAGTCCGCACTTCCATCACCATCGAGGTCACCAACGGTGAGCGCGGACGACACGCCCGAGGCAACAAGCTTATAGTTCCCGAGGGTGCCATCTCCAGCTCCAAACAACATACCGGTATGAGTCGCCGAGGTATAGACGAGATCATCAAAACCATCTCCATCAAAATCTTCAAATTCGAACTGCGCAAGAGTAGCGCCAACATTATAGGTGGTTGCTGACCCGAAGGTCCCGTCGCCGTTTCCGAGTCGATAGACAAGTGACGTGCCGCCGCCATACGCCATGTCAATCACCCCATCCCCGTTTATGTCGCCGAGAGCGAGATCCGCCGTCCCAGGAAAAAGTCCTACGTAAACGTCTTCGACTGAAAACTCTCCCGAACCAGTTCCGAAGTAAGTGGAAACCGTGCCACCCGCGTTAAAGGCAAGGATATCAAGCGCTCCATCTCCGTTAAGATCCGCAAGTTCAACCGCTGTCATTTCATCGAGGGTCGGAAGGGTTTGGGTTTCCCCAAACGTTCCATCTCCCTGACCTAAGAGATAAACGAGATTCGGACTAGTCGAACCGACGCCGACAATATCCAGGATTCCGTCTCCATTCAGGTCCCCGATTTTGACATCCACGATTGACTCGGTCGAAACCTCACGCGAAAAGCTCTCGTTAAAGTTTCCGGTTCCATCTCCGAGATACACACTGATCTGACCAAGATTGGAATTCGAAATTTCTCCGACCACAAAATCGATATTGCCGTCACCATTAAAGTCGCCTGAACTAATCCCCAAGCCCTGTTTGGAATTAAGATCCGTACCGAAAAAACTTCCCAGCGACCCATCACCGACCCCACCTCCGAGACCGGATGCAACACCTCCATCAAGCCCGTATCCTCCCTGAAAGCGAAGTGTACCGAGCTCTCCATCAAAGAGATTTCGCCCGTTGAACTTTGTGCTTCGAATAATCCGAGTATATTCATCACTCAGTGATTGAGCTTCTTCGTCGAGCGCAGCGCGCTGCTGTGATCCAAGGGTTCCATTTGCGGCTTGCTCTGCGAGCTCATTCAGTCGAGTGACGATCTCAGAGAGCTGCTCGAGTGTGCTGTCTGCTATATTGAGGAGACTGAGGCCGTCGTTCAGATTTCGAGAACCTTGGGTGAATACCCGCTGATCCGTTTTCAGACTTTCACTAATTGCGAGTCCGGCTGCATCATCACTCGCACGGTTTATTCGCTGCCCGGAAGCAAGGCGCTCAAATACTGTCTCGAGCTTCGACGAACTCTCAAACAGTCGACGCTGCGCTTGCAACGACGCTATGTTACTTCCAATCGTTAACGCCACAACTGGCCATCCTTAGCCAAACGTTTCAACTTCAAACGCGAGCAAAAGGAGCACAGCGATCACGATTTACATGATGTACTGCACACAACCTACCCACGGGATTCAGAGATCCCGCGAAACAAAACTCTACGTCACCTTGTAAAATCGTCGGGTTAGCGCTTCTTCTTCAGAGATTTTTCATCCTTGCAAACGGAGTAAGGATTTTTCTTAGGCCTGAAATTTCAGGGGCTTAACGGTCTTTCACTCTCGACATCAGGCAAAAGTCTTGGTACTCGATCAAAAATTTTCCGATTTGGCGAGGATCAAGCTCATGGAACTCGATTTCCTCTTTGCGTTTATTTCTCTGCTCGTTCTCAGTGCAGGCCTCGGAATTGATAACGGGCTCTTGATCGATTTCTCGCTGAGAACTCTTCACTTGGAACACAAGAAGCACACGTTTTGGCGTTCGGTGGCACTGCTCGTCGCAGCAGGTTTAAGAGTCTTTTTCCTCTTTATTCTTTCAAAACTTACATTTTTGAAAGATCCGCTCCCTCACTCAAACTGGTACATCAACCGGATGTTTAGCGAGCATCCAGATGAATTGACCTGGATGAACCTCGTTTTGTTTGCGGGGGGACTTATAATTATCTTTATGGCGCTCTGGGAGTATTACCATAAGTTTCGGGAAGAACTGAGCGGGAAAACAACCTCTGCGAATGCAGGCAAGAAAGTGAGCATTGGCAAAGTTGTTGCTGTGATCATCTACCTCATTTTTATGAACATCCTTTTCTCTTTGGATTCCGTTTTTGCTGCTGTCGCAATTATGGATATTGAAACCCAGTTCGGCTGGATGGCTCTCGCAATAATTCTTGCTGCGCTCATTATGATTTTTGGAATGATTCCGCTCAGTGCTCTCATAGCGAAAAGCCCACATTTTAAAGTTCTCATGCTTTCTGTACTTGTGGTTATCTCTGCAAAGCTCATGGTCGATGGAACAGGAGCACATTTTTCGAATCTGCTTCTCATCTTTATTCTCGGAGTATTAATGCTGAACGATGCCGCTCAAGCAGCAATAGATTGGGCAGATAAGCGAGGAATGCTCCTGAACAACGGGGCTGCCGATTCGGGAAAGAGCTAGAGAAGGGCTCTGCTGTCTCTTTGTATTCACACCGACGCCTCCTCCCGAACGGGTGGGATCATTCACAACCATAGCGCCCTGGGAACGGCACCAACCTCCCATTCCGAGTCTTCAGTGAACTTTCGAACGCACGGCGCTAGCCACACTCGAATAAATTTGCTTAGCCCCGCGAAAGACTTAGACTTCTAGCCGTCAAGCAGATGAGAGAGGTACGATTATGATGATAGCTGGAAGCCTTCCACAGGGGGCGATTGGGGGTCGAAGAGCTCAGATGCTCATGTCGGAGATGAAGAGAAGTGACTTGATCGGTGAATCCGAGGCATCAAGAGCGCGCTTCATCGAACGGTGCGGGCTTGAGCCCGAAGGATTTGATCTCAGCGGAAGCCGTGATGAGTTTGTCAGAAAGCTCGTAGACGTTGCGCAACAAACCAGAACAGCGGCAAGTCTCAGTTCTGGATTTGATCGGCTCATGACTCAATTGGGTACAACCGTCGGTGCTCTACCCGGTAGTCGGGACGCGCTCTCTCCAAGAGCCGAAGTCATTTTTGAGGACATTCGTGAATTACCCGAGGCGCAACGCCTGGCTCTTTTACGAACTCTCCTTGGAGAGATCGGGGCGCATCTCTCTTAGAGCTGCTTCCGAGTCACGAGAAATACCAGATCGCCGGTCCCAGCCCAGGTGAAGACCCTTGGCCATTTCGAGAGCCTGCTTTACGCTCAATAGACTCGACGGCTCTGCACCAAGCG
>JAGRAO010000060.1 GCA_020434565.1 Bdellovibrionales bacterium | reverse complement strand
CGTGCTGGTATCTTCCTTCGTGAGAAGGTCGGTATCGAGGCCGGTGATCTTTCTGCGTACTCGGATCGAGGGTTTTGCCCCGACAATCAGGTGCAGGTCGCTTGCCTCGTGCTTGATGGTCGTTTCAATCAATTGCTTCAATGTCTTTCGCACTTGAAAACCTCCTTTCAGGAGTGACTGCACTCCAAAGAACCAAATGGATGGGTGTTGCTGCTCCCCCCACTTTCAAAAGTGCGTTCCGAGAGCGGCATTTTGAAAGCAGGGATGCGTAAAGGGACCTTGTACCCGAGTATTTGAGGAGATAATGAACGTTGCCCTTCTCACCCTATGGGCCGAGTCGAAAATAACGAAAAGGAAACTCGGAAATTCTCAGAGCTGTCTTGAAGTTAAATAGTTCCAATGCCTTAAGGAGTGACTTCCGGTACCTAATTATAAAACTGCACCTTAGTGGCACAAAATATGCTCTTGTAGAGTTCTTATCGCAGTGGAGCCACGAACCGCTTTCAGGTTTTGTTTTAAAGATGAGGTGTCCTGTGAGGAGAGGAGTTGGAGCTTTGTGAACGTAGGCCACACCAGAGGTATGGAGGGAGCCGATACGATTGTCCTGACTGCCCTCACTGATGCGTTCGAGGTGTGATACAGATTCTACCCCCAGTAGAGAAACCGCAAACCCACGGCCCGAGACTTAAGCGAAGTCTCGGGCTTTTTTTTTGCAAGAGGCAGCGGAACAGGGCCAGGACGAGGAGTGGGGTAATGAGCTTCTACGAGAGATTCGTAGAGGAACAAAGTAGCGCGTCGTTAGTGATGAGAGCTGTCATAACACAGATAACGGACAGTCCTATTACCCGAACGGTTTACACGGAGGTAAACACTTGAGTATGACACTGATCGTCTGCGGAGTTGTGATTCTGATCGCTTCGATGGGTACTCTCGTCGTGCGCTGCGCGTGCGGCTGGTGTGCTCGGTTGAGTTACGAGACAGGAGGAGAGTACGCTCCCTTTCCGTCGGCTCGTCTGAATCGATGGGAGATCACCGGGCTCCTTTCCGGACTGGCTCTGCTCTCGGCTGGAGGTCTTCACCTCTTTGCCGTGTTGTAAGCCACTCCAGTTGGCGGCGTGTTCATCCACCTTGTGCTCGAATTCTCAGGGCCCCTCAACGGCTCCGGGGTATTCGACGAAGGTTTTCAAGGTATGAGACTGTCCGCCACTCTTCTCTTTCGACTCTGACGCCAAGAGAATCTCTGCTTTCAGCTTACTCTAAACTTCGGCAACGGTCTTGTAAGAGGCCGAAATCCTGCTGAACTCCTAAAGAATTCGCTATGAAACTCAGCCCTTCTACTTCCATATAACCTTTGAAAGGGTTCCATCTCGCCGGGGGAAGGTTAGGGATAGTGGGATCAAAAAGTTGTCTCTGGGGTTTTGCGGCACTCCTGTGTGCCCAGTTTTGTGTTGTGTCTCCTTCGCTTGCTCAGCGAAAGAGCAGTTCCATTCGTATTCAGAACCCTGCACTTCTCGTTGCTTCAGACTCGTACCGTGGGCGAAAGAATATTGTTTGTAACTATGAACGAAAACGGGTTGGGATCGGATTTGTTCGGGGAAAGAAATTCTTTTTCTTTTCTCCAAAATTAAAAAAACGCCTTAAGAAGAAGGGAATCACGTGTCCCTCAAATTGCATGGTGCCAGGGGAGGCTATCCTCGGAAAGCTCGAAAGAGATCAACTGACCGAAGTTAAACTCCCGGCGGCTGATAGTTGTGGCTTGTCGACAACGGGTGAGGTGACATCCCAACCTCGGTTTGGACGCGCCGTAATCGATGGTCAAACGGTTCTCTACATTCCGCAACAGCCAAGTGAGCGTGATGAGTTTACTGTGCTTCTCAAGACTGCTCTGCCGCACTCAGCGCAGCAAGTTCAGGTAGTACTCGATTCCGAATACACCGCTTCTGACGGTTCTTGCACAATCCTGGGAATCCCAGACGAGATCGATATCGATGAGAATGAGGAAACGGCTCTCCCGCTTCCTGCCCAAGATAGCTGCGGAAATGATCTCGTCTACACTCGAGAACGCGATCCTGAGCATGGAACGCTCTCGCTTTCTCCAACCACATACACGCCTGATATGCATTTTCTTGGCGCCGATAGTCTCCGAGTGGCGGCCGAGGCCCCGAATCTTGAGCGACATACCTTCTCACTCTTACTCCACGTAGTACCTTCGCAGCTTGAGTTTGCTGGAGACGAAGCCTCACTTGCGCCGTATCGAGAGAGACTAACACCTCGGGAAGTGCGTCATTTCTTGCGAAAAGTCGCCCTTCGCGGAGATCGAGCTGGAGAGTTCGAGCGAATTGGTCTCGAAGAGGGCAGGGAAGCGCTCGTTGACGCTCTTTTGGCGTATCAGGTCCCGTCTTCAGTTGAACAAGTTGCTGAGAGCCGCGCGGACGCCATGGGAGTCTGGTCTGCTGCGTGTGCGTATCGATACTGGTATTCAGATTCTTCGCTCAATCACTGGCTGTACCAGATGCTCTACGGAAACCCGCTTAAGGAGCAAGCAGCACTTCATCTCCATGACCATTTTGCGATTGACCTTGAAGCTGTAAAGAACCTGTTTGGTTGTGCCACAAATTGGGGATTTCGAGATCACTATGACAAATTGAGGGATTTTGCGCTTGGGAGCTTCTCTGGATTTACAAAGCTGCTCCTGACCGACACGGCCATGAGTTATTGGCTTGACAACAGACTCAATCGTTACGGGGCCGATCAGACAGACATCGGCCCGTACTATACAGTCTCTCGAAACGGAAACCAGAACTTTGCTCGAGAGCTTATGGAGCTCTTTACGATCAACAAATTTGATCCGTACACAGGAGAGCGCACCTTTACTGAGGCAGATATCGAGCTTGCTACCCGTTCGGTCAGTGGATACCACAGCCGCTTTCAAACTTATGAGTCGAATATTCCAGGTTATAACGGCTGGTATCACGGACAGGGAGTAGTGACCCGATTTGAATCTGCTCTTGCTGCTCCAGGGAGTGTTTCAATTTTCCACGATATCCCTGGCGCTTCGACTACGAGAGATTTTACTCCTGAATCTTTTATTGATTACCTGCTCTTTGAACATCCAGCTGGCTCACGGAACATTGCTTACACCTGGTTTAGTCGATACGTCTATGTTCATCCGCCAGAGGAGATAACTGAAGAGCTGAGCAGTGTCTTACGCGATACCCGTTACGATATGAAAGCTCTTTTGAGAGTCATGCTGAACTCTTCTTCCATGTTTTCCCAGCGAACTCTCGGAGATGAAGTCGATTCTCCAGTAGAACATCTCGTAAATATTCTTAAGAGCTTAAATCTCCCAGCCTCGAGCCTCGAAGCGCTCGCAACCCTCAGATTTGCTCTTTCGGAGATGAATCACTCGCTTCTTCAGGCACCAAATGTCTTCGCTTGGGGAATGGCAGGGGACAACACGCTAGGCGTTCAAAACCATGGGGAGCCGTGGCTCCAGAATCAGGCTCTGTTGAATCGATTTCGCTCAGTAAATCAAGTGATTACGCAACAAGCCTCAGAAGGTTTTACACCAACGACCCAGATGTTTTCCCAATGGAGTAGTCAGACGCCAGACCAAGTAATTCAACAATTCGAAGAACGCTTCAATCTCCACCTACAAGATGACGAAAGGAGCCTCGTGAGAAATTATCTTGATCGCGATAATTCACCGTGGGATCCATCAAACAGATCGTTAGTGGATAGCCGCCTCGCTGGCCTCGCGTTTGTGTTTAGTACTCACCTTAAAGTAATTACGAAATAGGGAGATTTTTTATGAGCATCTCTCGGAGGGTTTTTCTCACATCCGGAGCAAGCACTCTCGTCGCTGGTACTCTCTCGCGATTTCTCGCCCCTTCGATTCTTATTGGTGAATCACAGGTAGCGGCAGGAGCGGGGCAGTTCTTTGTCAATGTCATTTGCAGTGGAGGGATGGATGGATTTTTTGCCTTCCCACCGCTTGGCTCAAGATTTGGAACTCTCAAAGCCGTTCGATCGTTTTCGGCCGGAACCGCAAGTTCACCGGTCTTTGTTGGCGTCATGGGCTCGAGTGACGAATCTCAGTTTCACGTTCCAGGAGTTTTGAGCGCCGGAATCGGAGTGCATCCACTCCTTCAAACGCCTTACGCATCAGATACACTCTCTATTGGTGGGATGCTTGCTACTGGGCAAGGCCGAGTAGTCGGGTGTGTCGGAGCTTCTACCCACGATGGCTCGCACGACTCAGCCATGGCAACTCTCCTCACAGGTGAAAATAGCTGGACGAGCGGTTCTTCTCTTCATTGGCTTGCGAAGTGGATGGATGACGCAGAGATGGATCCGGTGCAGGTTTGGCGGCTTGGAAAGCAGATTGGATATCCTTTTGCACGGAATGGCCCTCTCCCGATCACAGTTGAACATCTCGATTCCTTTGCGTGGAATGACCGCGGGGCGTCGCTTGGTGGAAGCGCAGAAGCAGAGCTCTCTCACGATCTTGCGAAGGAGCTGCTCCGGCGGCAAACACGCCTTACCGAAACCGAGGAAAAAACGAGAAAAGCTCTCGAAGAAACAATAGATATGGTTGACCTCGTATCACCCTTTCGAAACGAAGTCGTTCGACCAGACTATTCCTATCGCTCGCCTTTTCGAGATGCTGCAAAGATTATTCGACACTTAGCTCTCAGTGGGAGTAACCGTACAACGTACGTGCAGATAACTCTCGACAACTTTGATCATCATAGTGCCATGAATGAAAATCTAGGTGCGTATTTGAGCTTTCTCAACCGAGAGATCGGAATCTTGCAAGCCGAGCTCGCTCATCTCTGTTGGGATCGAACAGTTGTAACCCTCGTGAGTGAGTTTGGAAGAAAACTTGCAACTGGTGCTGAATCTGGAGCTGATCACGGCTATGGAAACAACCTCCTTGTCCTAAGCGGTGGGCTTCGGGCCGGCGTTGCTCTTGCTGGATCACTCCCAACTCTCGCCGAAATCCAGGGCGGATATGTTGTTACCCCAACAGTCGACACTCGGCAGATTTACTATGAAGTGCTTGAGTGGCTCGGGCATGATCCGAGGGAGGCCTTCCCGGAATACACCCCGCGTGTCCCTTTGCGGCTTTTTGCGTAGTGCAAAGGAGAGATCAGGGAGGAAATTTTGCTTAAGAGAGAGATCCCGTTGAGAATAACCGGAGAACCCGAAAGCCAGTCTTTCTGAGGGAGGGCGACTCAATCGCGTTCGAGAGAAAGCGTCCATTCTGTAGGCCATTACGTCATGCTTGATCAATCAAATCGCCCACGACCTGATCGCGTTCAGCTGAAGGAAGTTGTGTGCCCTGCCGAGTCAATTGAAATTCGAAATTCGCTCTTTATTGGTGGCGGAATCAGCGATTGTCCAGATTGGCAACGTGAAATGATTGAACTCCTCTCGGACCTTCCGATTACTGCTTTCAATCCACGAAGGCCAGATTTCCCGATGGGAGACCCAGCAGCGTCCCTTCAACAGATTGACTGGGAGCACCGGCACTTAAAACTCGCCGAAGCAATTCTCTTTTGGTTTCCAAAGGAGACCCTTTGCCCGATTACTTTGTATGAACTTGGCAAATGGACAGTCTCAAACAAAAAGCTCTTTATCGGAGTACACCCCGATTATCAGAGAAAGATAGACGTTGAAATCCAAACCCGGCTGGAGCGGCCAGAGGTTACAGTTGTCAATTCACTCCACGATCTTGCAGCTCAGGTGCAAGAGTGGAGACTGTCAAAGCCTTAGAGAGTTCCTGATGAAGTATCCTTGAGCGAGATTACTCTTGCACAAGACCAAATTCGATCCCGAAGAGGGCCGCTCCTGGGATCTCGGCAATCACTTCACTCGCACCACCGGCGGTACTCGCGCTGTTGACTGTATCGAGAGCATCATCGGTCCAAAAGATCCTCGTCTCGTCACTGTTGAGCGCAAGCCCCATAGGCCGAGGAAGATCGGTGAAGAGCTGAGTCAGCTCGTTTGATTGGCGATCAAATACGCCAATGAATGATTGCCCTGGAAACGGCTCATCCGCGATAAAGTAAAGCTTGTCGCTTACGTGACCAGATATGATAGCGCGTACTCGAAATTCCCCGGAGAACAGCTGCTCGACAAATCCAACTTCGGGAATAACTGAGAACGCGTTTGAAGAGCTCAGCTGATAGTCATAGTCACTCCACAGCACCTGGCCATTTTTAGGATCTAGTGAGAGGAGGCATGAGTTGTCTCCGCCCTCGGTTCGAGGAAAATTTACTTGGCTCTCCGGAACGGAAAGAAGCATTCCAGAGATATCTGGGCCTTCATTCCAATAGAGCAGTCCATTTCGACTATCGAGTGCCAATCCTGCTGAGCTTGAACTTCCTGTTGGAATATGTCGAAGGATCTGAGCGCTCTCAGGATCTTCAACTTCGGCTTGAATAATGTCTGACTTACCCCAGTCTCGCCAATAGAGCTTCTGCATCTTTTCGTCGAACTCAAGATCGCCGACGAAGCTCAATGCCTGAACAATGACTCCAGAATCGGAAGGTACTCTCGTGTTGAGGTGAAGAATCTGACTCGGGTATTCCAAGCCATAAAGAATTGAGTGTGTGCCGGAGCGAAGAGCGAACCACTCTACCCAGAATCCTTCGTGAGGGAGTTCAATCGTTCGCAGCTCATGCCCGAGCAGGTTTAATTCGTGGAGCGAGTCACGGTCGCTCATAAAGAGATGCTGAGTCTGTGGGTCATAAACAACTTTTGCGAAGAACCATGGGAGGATCTCCAGTGGTATTGGCGTGATCTCACCTTCGGTAAGGGGAACTTTCACGAGCTGATATCCTTGTCCCCCGAAGAAGAGCACATAGACGAGATCTCTTGAAGTATCCACTGAACTTGAGATGATCTGGTCTCCCGTCGGGATGGAAAATAGGGTTGTGGTCATGTCTAAATCTTTTCGATAAATGCCGACCTTATTCCAGGTCGTAATGACCAGTTGATCTGAGAACGTCCCGGTCTCTATCGCCTCTATCGGGAAAAAGTCGGTATCAGCAATCATTTGAGGAGAACTCGGTGCGAGGAGGTCGAATTCGAATAGCCTTGAACCAACTGAATAGATCAGTTTCCCCTCAGGTGATACTTCGAGAGCTGAATAGGAGTTTCCACTTATGATTGTGTCGATCGCTCCGGTTGAGAGATTCTTTCGTTTTATCGTACGGTCGAAGTAATCACTCCAGAAGATAGAGTTTAGCTCTTTACTAAACTCATGCGCTCGAACATTTGAGGCTCCTTCGTGAGAACTCTGAAAAATGTCTTCTGTGACAGTGTTCGTTGCAATATCAATAGTGTCCACTTCTGGACCGTTTCCGAAGAAGAGAACCTCTCGAGGAGTTGGGGTCGGAGTTGGAGTTTCGTTTGGAGTAGGTGTCGGAACCGGTTGAATATCGGGAGCGAGGAGCTCTTCGCAGAGCGCTCGAAGCCGGCGCTGATTCTTTCGCCACTTCTTGTTGAACTGTTTGAGTTTCGTTCCCTCGAGTCGTTTTCGCTTTGATTGGATGTACTTTTGAAGAGGTGAAAATCTTCGTGCTTGGCCTCGTAAGATCCCAAGTTGGATCTTTTCGGTGTTTGAGAGTCGACAGACAATCTCCTTTTTCCCAACGGTTCCTACCGGAGTGAGGTCACCATCGACAGCAAATGAAATTGATGGAACGAAAAAGACGAGAACAGCTACACTCGCTCTAAAAACGTGAGCAAAACCCATGAAAGACCTCCAACAACCTACCCAAGCAATCCCCAGCTCAGGCTAAGATTGCTCCCACCTCTCTTCGAAGCTACGGACTGGGTTGCTTCTGGCCCCCTGAAATATCAAGTGATATTAAGTCATTAGGCATGTTCCTCCCGTGAAGCGAATCCGGGGAAGCGATGGCAGCTTTTCTGATTTCTCCTAGGGTACAGCGAGATAATTCCCAAAGAGCTGCACGTACCCCGGGGCTTGAAGTCGGCTTGAGTCTTCAGCGTAGAGATCCTGAGAGCCTGCAGTGTTTAGCGTGAAAAATTGAGGAGCTGGAACCTCTGAAATGATGTCAGCGAGCTTTGCCGTAATCTTGTCGTTCAAGAAATGAAAGAGGGCCTCTTCAAGCTCACGCTCGCACGCATTTGATTGGCCCACTCCCTGTTCGTTTGAAAACATCGGACATTTCGTAAGAGCTGAGTCATCCACCTGGAAGAGAAAACGAGGATTGCCCATATCAGCATCGAGAAATGACGAGCCAACTGTCGGGTCAAAATGCAGGAGAAATGAGTCATCGTATCCGACAAAGTTCACTGAAAGGATCTCTTTCGGCTTATCGTCATCGGTCTGAAAGATTACTTTGAGACCATTCACGCCGTAAAAGAGAGGAAAGCCAACTTCTTGGATCGCCTGAGATGGATCTTCAGGCATGTAAACTATCGGATCAAGTGTTCGCTGAACCACGATTTCGAGAGTTTGAGATTTGAATTGCCCAAAGGCTGGATGCACCGTTTCGAGGATCTCTCCGGTGATCTTTGCTGGTGACACCGGGGACGTAAACGGAGGGCGGACTGTACCAAGCAGTGCAGCAAGCTCTCCCCAAGTAAAGGTCAGCGGGCCACTGAGCTGGTCTGTTACTGATCGTGCCCAAAGCACACGGTTCAACAGAGTAAGATACGATGTAAACGCCCCATCAAAGAGACCACCGAGGTGATCTGTGGGCTCGTCAGTCGACAACGCAACCGTATCTCCCTGTCCAAAAATAGTCCTGTTGAGCTTTCGAAAATCACTCTCTTTTGCTGGCTCAACAACGTTGGTCCACGTCACGCGCATTCCGCCAGTAAGGGTCGAGTTCACCTGAGAGATACGCGCCGTAAAGCGGTGATTTGTAAACGGGGCGTTTGCAAGGGTAAACGGTCTCAATACCCCATCAACGCTTTGAGCCGTTCGAGAACGTGGGAATCCTTCGTTCCAAGTTGTGTTGAGCACGTTGTTGAGCGGTGTATAAAAAAGATTCAACATGTTCACCGCGTCGTCATTGATAAAATCGAGAGCGCAGGTCTGCTTGGCTGAATCAGCGTAGGGAAGCTGGAATGTAAACGTCGCCCCTCGAGAGTCAGTAACGTACAGATCTTCAGCATTGGTAGAGCTTGCTTGTACCTGAAAGCGGGATGAGTGCGCAGGGTTTGCGCCAGTTGTTGCTCTCGCTGAGCCAATTTCTAAGTCTTCACACGTCGCCCATTCTCTCAGCCAAGCTCGATCAAAGATCTCTTGGTTATCGAGTTGTGCTTCAGGCCGAGGTACGCAATCGCTATCAGCCCACCGCACAGAGAGATTTGAAAGTCTTCCATTAACGAGGCCATCGATGCCAGAGAGCTCAAGATCGGCATCAATCAGGGCAGAGGTGTTTGAGTTTGAATCGAGAAATTTCATTTTAAGATCAGAGACACTTCCGATCGTCAGAGAGGTAGCGTTCCCTCCTATTTTGTTCACGCAGAGTTCAAAGTCTCCAGGAGTTGGAGGATTTTTCACGCAGTAGTGCTCAATTCCGAGCTGGCAGATAAGCGCCCCTACTCCAAAGGCGGCAGCGCATGTGGTGGAACCCTCTTGAATGGCGAGATAGGTTAGGTAGAGAGTTTCTGCTTGGGCAAGCGCTTCGGCATATGCCGGGAACTGCAGCGGATTACGGAAACGATCCTCCGTGAGGGCATCGTCTGTGAGCGAAATACACGCTTCGATATCCTCCGGGAGATTCAGAGTATTGAGATCTTCAGCCGCTTGAATGAGGCGCGAGTTAAAATCTGGAAGCGATGGATTAGGGAGACTTCCAAGGAGGGGTACTTCGAGTCCTGCTACATCATCTTGGGCTGGACTCAAGTCGCCGAGTCCGCGATTCGTAAGCTGTGCAACGAGTCCGTCCACTGGAGGAGTTGGATCCCCGGTGGCTGTTGCTGTTCTCGCGCGGAGATCGTAGAGCGAAATTCTCTCTCGTGAGAGCACCTGATTCGTTGGTTTATAGACGAGCTCAACGACGAGATCAGTAATGGGCCACGGCAACATACTCGGCGCTGGGATCTTTGCAAAAAACCGCGCTCGAACATACTTTGCAGAGCCACCACCAGTTCGTATCACCGTAAATTGAGAGCCCTGAAGCGTCGTGATATCAAATCCACTGATAACCACCTTGAGTTTACTATCTTGGATAAAGGCAGGAATTTTCTTTATCTTTCCTCGTACTACCAACTTTTGGTTCGCTGAGTCGTAGAAGAGGGAATTATTGTTCCACGTGTCCCCATGAAAGATCCGCTGAAGAGTAATGTCAGTATTCTTTGACTTCTTTGTGACTTTCTTTGAAGGCTTTTTCGCAAAGGCTGTGTTGTCGAGCGAAGCGAGCAGCACAAAGAGCACAACGAGAAACAGCGAGCGCGAGATACACCACACCTGCGAGATAGGGGACGAGGATTTTGAACGCATAACACTCCAAGCGAATAGCGAAGTTATGGCGAGAAAGATAGCCGTGGTCTCCTCTTGAATCAACGCTTTGTGAACTGAGAACGTGACCTATCGCACCAAAGAAAAACTTTAAATTTTGTCTCAATTTCAGAGAGTTAGGACACTGGCAAGCGCCACGGGGACAGGGTGGATAAGGGGCGCCATATGCTCGCGAAGTGAGCGGTTGCTTGAGTAGAGAGGGGCTCCCGTTTCTGGGATAATTCCTCCCGATGCTACACAGAAGAGAATTTGGGCCAATCTCACCGCGCACTGATGTCGGTCTTTCGTCGGGCACAGGCGCTCGAGATCCCCAAAGTCAACTGAGCGCGGTGGAGACCTCTCTTCAGAGGTATCTGGAGTGTGCCGCCCAGCCTCTTTCTCAAAGGGAGCTTTTTGAAGTCTTTGGTGAGAGGGCGCAGTTTTGGACTGCCTTAATTTATAGCGACAACGCGCAGATCCAAGACGCACGACGGCTGCTCTTTTATGCGAAACCAGCTGACCTTAGACTTCTGAGCCCCAAACAGTTCGAAGCTCTTCAGGAATCCCTTCGAGAACGATATCCCGACATCGACTCGGTACAGCAAGACTATCACCTTGCTCGCTTCTTAGGCGTTCGTCGAACTATTCGACGCAGGGAGGACGCGAAGTACATTAATATTCGAGTACCCGACCCGAACTCGCTTCCAATTGCAAAGGAACTCATCCGGACCAAATTGTTCTCAGGAGCGATACCACCGGGGAAGAAACTGTGGCGTGATGAGCGAATGCGAGAAACGAGCTACTATCTTCGAAAGGATGTCGTGCCGCTCACGGACTGGACTCGAAACCGACTGGCTGCGCTGAAGGCCGTCTATCCGAATCTTGGATCTGCAACGAAAGACAGGATGGGAAGTGTGGCGTGCAAGCTCGTTGAACTTCCAATAAGTGCGAGAGTTGACCAGTTTCGCAAAAAGCTGATCGAGCTCGGAGTTTTTGAAACCACTCGACTTCCAAGTGGATTTGCTCCAAACGGAAGTTGGGTAGATCCGCATCTTAAGCGTGACGTTGTTGGAATCTCTTTTCTCTCGAATCGGCGTCAGTGGGTTGGAGAGAATTTTCCTTCGATACTCTCAGTAGATCGGAGCGAGGCTCTGCTTGCGCGAGTAATTCAGACTGAGAACACCGTAACGAGCTTGCGAAGAGCACTCGTGGCGCAAGGCTTTGCTTCTCCGTATCCTAAAGAGGGCTATGATGTTTTCGCTCGAACCCGTGGGCTTGATCCCTTTTTGAACCACCAGATTGTTGGCTCAAAAGCCGTACTTGAGAATGTCCTTAGCTGGATCTCAAATAATCGAAAGCGGCTCTCCGAGCCTGCAGTATGTCAGCGGATCGCTCGAACAGTAAACCGTTTTGCACGCACTCCCGACGAGCGCATCAGTAAGCGGTGGGCCCCAAAAAAGATTGCTCGAGCACTCGAAAAGCTCGTGGCTCTTTATGAGGCAGCAGGCTCTTAAAGAGTTCGAAATTAAAGTTTTCTGTTGTGGGTTGTATCGTTTTGAGAATCCCAAATAGAACAGATCCGAAGGAAATCCCTTTGAGCCGGCTTCATCCCTAGCTCGAGCGAGTTTTTTCAGTTTGATCCTCTTCGGAGTGCGCTTTCGGTATCCACTTCCGCTCGTTTTAGATGATGGGAGAAGCTGAGTGCTTGAACAAGAGCTTTCAGAGTCCTGCTTTAGGGAGCTGCCTTCGCCTGTCCCGGAAGATCATTGAGATTTTGGACGACGAGAGACAAGAGAGCCTGTTTCACAGCTCCTTCAACGGCCTCGGAATTGGCCCACACCTGAAAGAAGTGAGATTCTCGGATGGCTTTTTCGATGGGAGAACCGCTCACAAATCCCCTTCCTCGGGTTTCAAGCAAGAGAAGTTGAGACAAACTCATGACAAGGAGGTTGGATCGGGCACGGAGATCTTCAACAGCGCGTTGACTCGGATCCTGAACGAGATTTCGCATCGTTGTTTTGAGTCTCTCTATCTGGATATTCAGCAAGTCACTTGGATGTTCGTCTTCCCTGGGGTTCGATCTTTCTGCTCTTTGGAGAAGTTCAACGAGTTTGCTCGCATGCCCCAGTGCAAGAGCCGAAGTAGCAAGTGGAGGATACGCAACGGTCCTTCCTTCTTCCGTTGTCGTGACGAGATCTCTTCTTGGGCCGATAAGGACTCGGTCGGAAGAGATGAAAGCTTGTCTCACCTCAAATCGCCACGAATCTGAATCTTCTAAGGCGTGCAATTTTGCATAATGCGTTCGCTCTGCGTTTTGCTCATCGGTGTTGACGAGCAACAGAGCGTGGCTCCCGTCAGAAAGGGTAGCGCCGCCAACGAGAAACTGAGCATGCGAGAGACCAGTCACCCAAGGGTAGGTCCCGTCCAACAGAAATCCTCGATCCGTTTCTGAAGCTTTCACCAAAGGATCGCTTGCACGGGAGGAGGGAGCGATGACAGAAACTGCCTGGGTTGCAAGGTATTCAGTTGTGGCGCGCTCTAAGAGATCGTTTCGAAGCGGCGATTCCTTAGACCGCACAATCCAACCAATAGCGGCATTTCTCTGGCTTAGTACAAAGGCTCGCGAGAGGTTTTCTCGAGCGAGAGTAAACTGCGCTTCCAGAGCTTCCACCTTTGTTGCACCGAGTCCCCCGTATTGTTTGGGCACGACAAGGGAGAGTTCTTCTTGAGAGTATTGAAAGCGGTCGATCTGTGGGAGAGCCGCTGAACTCTCTTGAGGAGGTGCACCACATCTTCGGTGATGATCAATCACGAGACACGCCTCTCCAAATCGAGGGTGAAGGGTGATTCTGAATTTCGCCAGCCGAAACCAGTTCCTTCTAAAAGAAGATTGTCATCTTCAGCTTTTCGAATGAGTTGTACGTTCTCGTTCGAGAGCAAGAGTTCAGCAGGTCGAAGCCTTCCAGAGAAGCGGGAGCTCATAGCGTAGCCGTATGCTCCGGTATCGTGAATGACGACATAATCCCCCGCTCTGGGGACGAAAGCGAAGTTCTCTATTACCCCAAGGATATCACCAGAGGGGAGAGCATTCCCGCAAACAACGACTTTTGCGCCCCCCGGGTGAGGTGTGGGTCTACTGGAGGCTGAAACAATTGAGACTTTGTGTTTTCCCTCGTCGCCATAGATATACGGTCGCGGAAAATTACTTAAGTTTGTATCGGTCGTAATGAACGTATCGCCGTTTGGACGAATTTTGCAGTGTAAGATTTTAGTGACGAGGGCCCCACACGCCGCAATCACCGAACGCCCAGGCTCTGCTACCACTTTAATGGTCCGGCCGTGTTGATGCTCGAAACGAGCTATGTTCTGTCTAAGGCATTCATTGAGATCACGAAAGGGAAAGGGATGTTCACCTTCCAAATATGGGAACCCAAATCCACCACCGATATTTATCGATTCAATATCTTCGTACGGTGCAACGAGATCAAAGAGGTGTTGTACCGTGAAGTGAAAGAGATCTGCTTTAAGCTGGTTTGTCCCAGTGTATATGTGAACAGAGGAGAGCTTTTGCCCGCGCGATTTTGAAATCCGCACCGCCTCCGGCAGCTCTTCTGGAATGATTCCCGTTCGAGAAGATTTTGCAAGGCAAGAGTTTAACGGCAGACCTTTTCCATCAGTTGATTCACAAAACTGAGGATTGAGCCGAATTCCGAGAGTAGCACGTGCGTTGACCTCAAGTGCGTCGGCGAGCTGGTCGAGGCTATCGAGGTTGAGTTCGACCCTATCTCCGGTGAGCTCCTTAAGGTCGTCTTTTGAGAATCCGGCTCCGGTGACAGCAATTCGCCACGAAGGAAACCCTATCGCCTTTGCAAGTCTGTACTCGCTCGGGCTTGAGGCCAGCATTCCAAAGCCTTGATTTTTCAAGATCCTCAAAAGCCACGGATTGGAATTACAAAACGACGCAAAATAGAGACTCGAAGCAGCAGATAACGCCTCCCGAATCCTCTTTGCATCGTACTCAAGCTGCTCCCTCTGGTAGAGGAATGCCGGGGTGGGAAACTGTTGCTCTAATTGAGAGAGCCAAGCGGAGCGAAGAACTGTCTCAAGAAATGAGGACATCTTTCTTTCCAGGGCAGGCGTGAAGGCTTGATAGTATCAGATACCAAAAAGTAATCCAGTATTGAGTCCCTGTTTGAATCAAAAATTAAAAATGCGTAGACTTTGGAACGTGGCAAGAGAATTTGATAACAATTCAAAGTTCGCAATAGTTGGTCCTGGTGGGGTGGGGGGCTACCTTGGCGGTCTCCTCCTCGATGCAGGGCTTGATGTAACGTTTGTTGCTCGTCCAAAAACTGCCGAAGTCCTAAGAGCAGAGGGACTTATTCTTGAGACGGTAGAGAAAAAGATTGTCCTTCCAACCGTTAAGGCAGTCGATCATGTTTCGGAACTTTCCGATGTCGATGTGGTGCTTTTAACCACGAAATCGTTTGACCTCTCCGAAGTTGCACAGGAATTTGGCCCTGAGATCCGTGAAAATTCTACCGTGATCACCTTTCAGAATGGACTCGAAGGTGATCGCATAGTTTCAGAGACTGCTCCCGGTACCCGCGTTTTCCCAGGGGTTGCATATATCGTAGCGAAGAAAGCAGCTCCTGGATTAATTCAGCAAACAGCAGGTCCTCGGACGTTTGAATTTGGTGATAGAACCGGTGAGGCGCAAGATGAGCTGCGTTCGCTTGCGCTCGTCATGAGACACGCTGGAGTTGACGTCCAGTGCTCAGAAAATATTGAAAAGGCCCTTTGGACCAAGTTGATCTGGATCGCAGCTTTTTCAGGCGTTACAGGTGTTACAAGAACCTCGATCGGTAACATCGTAAACGATCCGGCGGGAATGAAATTCTTTGAAGATTGCGTTGATGAATCGATCGCAGTGGCGCAAGCTGTTGGGGTTGACGTTGGGGACGAGCAGAAAACGAAAGTCATGGCGAAGGCAGTTGGGTATCAGACTGTCGGCGGAGGTGCCACGTCCTCTCTGGCACTGGATATTTCAAATGGTCGGCCTACCGAACTTGAGGCTATCCACGGGGCGTTAGTTCGATTGGCCAGCGAAGCTCGAGTAGACGTACCTGTCCTCTCACTTGTGTACAACGCCATTCGAATTGGCCACGAAATCCCGCTCGGGAACCACGAGAGCGCCTCTCCTCGATAGTTATTCAAGAATGGCCTCTCGAGCGAAAGAGCTTCTTGCAGCACTACAGGCCGATATCGCCGATTTGCGCTGGTGAGAGCTTAGGCAGATAAGAATGAACTCCGGTAATCCTTAAAAAATTCTTGTAGTACCCTGGATCGCTTGCAATCGTTTTCGCTATTTCAAACCGGAGCTGTGGGTCCACTCGCAGTTCGAGCCAGGCATCTCTCAAGAGCGCCCTGAAGGCTGCTTTTGCCTCCGGGGATCGAGCACCGTTTTCGTCTGAAAAGAGAAACGTTTCTCTTGATTTTGTCGTCTCTTCAAGTGCCAGCACGGTCCTCGCCGATTGAAGGAGAGAGTGAATATGGTAGTGGGGGAACCACACCATCGCCGAAGCTTCGTCTTTTTCCTCGACAAAGCAACGCAAGATCTCGTCTGGTTCGTTACAGGCGAGCCCCTCTCCCTCGACTCGAAAACGCTCACTTCCCTGTATGGAGTGAAAATAGTAATACGAAGTGGACATCTCATCCTTAAAGAGTCGAAAGTTCCCGCTGAGTTTATCATTAGGAGAGTCTTCTTTCCGATTCGAGATAACTCGGTATGAAACTCCAGGGCTGAGCATCAGCGGAGAGAGCGAGTCGCCCCGTGATTTGAGTTTTGTAATGGTGGCACCAAGTGCCAAGGTGAAAATACTGAAGCAACTCTTTACAGTTTTTCGTCCGGCGTTCCGAAGAATCGCTGGTGTGTGGGCATAGTTGAGCTGAATCTCAACCGGGAGCGACAAACGCTTCTTGAGATAATAGAAGAGCGCTAACGTCCCCACTTGGGCGATCGTGGAGCTCACTCGAACCGTCTCTACTCCAGCAGCGATAAGATCTTCTTGTATCTCACGGCT
>JAGRAO010000059.1 GCA_020434565.1 Bdellovibrionales bacterium | reverse complement strand
GCTTCCGGGGGAACGCTATCGCTCACTCCACTCGAGACCACACCGCGGGATGCTGAACCCCGAAAGGCGCTTGGAATCGATGACCGAGGAAGAGTCTTCGGAACAACAAGTCTTATCTCACTCTCGCATGGGGGAGGACAGAGCACTGGGTCCTTTATTCAGACACCTCTTTGTGCCGAGGAAAATCTTGACTTCATCACCAATGCTGGCTCAGAAATTCAGATAAGTGACTTGAAGGGAGAGCTTGCTGTCGGCTTTGCACAACGGGTGAACAGTTCAACTGGACATACGGACTTCTATCCAATGTTTATCAATCTTCAATCTCCTGGAAGATCTCCTCAATATGTTCCAACGAAACACACTCTTGGCGAGGAAGACCTTGTGAACTATCCGGCAGTATTGAGCGACTCTGGAATCATGGTTACCACATTCCCGATTGGAGACGAGCTAAATCATCAACTTCATCTTCGAATTTGCGATCTCCGCTCAGTGGTTGATTTCAATGGGGGCATTCCTGGGGGAGTACTCCCCGATTGCAAGGGATTTAGTAATGTTGTGATCCCTTCGCAGCACCACGGGCCTTATGTCATTGAAGGTGAAGGGGCATCTCCTAACGAGGAAATTCGACAGACTCGCGCGGTTGCCATTTCCGGAAATATGCTGGTGGTTGCTGCCAAAGTTTACAATCCGGACGTTTACACGAATAACTCTCGAATCCGACCGTATTTGGTAGAGCTTGAAGGAGATCCTGCAGATTTCACGTTTCGTAGAGGGATCCTCAATGCAATTGATGTAAACGATGGATTGAATCTTGAAAATTACGATGTTGTTCCCGTGGCACTCAACACTCGGACTGCAAATGGAGCGACCTTTCACGATGTAATTGCATATACTCGCGAGATTGACCCAGACGACGGCGGCGGTCTCGAAACTCTTCCTCCGATTGACTACTTCCTATTTGAGCAAGCACAAGATGGAACCTATGTTCGCCAATATCTTTTTACCAATGATGGCCGAGAGGTCAACTTTGACGGCATTCGCTTTAAGCGCCCAAGGGCCAAAGGAATTGATCGCTGGGGGGATATCTTAGTAGAAGCGAATGAAGTGGATGGAATGGGAAGTACTGCGCACTTATTGAAACGTATTGTTCCGCTTGAGGATGAGTCAGAAGTCACTCCGACTACCTGTCCTATAGCACCATGCCCTCTGAACGATGCCTGTTGTCGTTCCGATCTGAATGGGGATAGAAGCGTGAATTTCCCAGATCTTAACGCATTACTCGATCAGTGGGGCCATACTTGCAACTGATCGGGATAAGGAGAAATTCGAGGACAGTTGAATTGAGGTCCAATTCACTGACTCCTTTACCTGACCACTTATGATTCAGTTGCGGGAAGTGCCTAAAAACTGCGAGGAAGAATGACATTTGAGAGGAACGATGCCAGAACCAATAAGCGACAGGAGCAATAATGATCAACGAGTTAAGCAAACCGAAGAAGCGCATGATTCAGGTAATCTCGTCGATCCAGAGCGGAGTAGATACTTAGATCGGGACCCTAGAACAGGAGTGGGACCAGAGCATGGCAGCTTGAATAGAAACCTTCTGGAAGGAGCTGGAATACTTGGACAGAGCAGGTATCTAAATCCTGATGCTACAGCGGGCGTTGGACCAGAGCATGCTGAAAGAAACAGAGAAGCTTTAAGTAGTCTGGGGACTGGTCAATCAGATACTGACTCAGAAGACCCTGTACGGAAAGAATAAATACTTTTGGTCAGATGACAAAGACGCCCAGCGGAGCTGAGGGAATTAGGGGACGGAATTAGGGGACGGTTCCACTTGTTCCTTAAGGTCATGGGAGTTATGGAGCAGTTGGAGCTGTCCCTTAATCTCCACCTTTCGCATTACGGAAGTTCGAACGGTTCGATTCCTATAGCTGAACCGACCGGTTCAATCCTCCCGCCTCCTGGTCGTCTGCATTTTGAGAGGATAAACGCCCCTTCTTTCAGGAAGTGATTGTCCTGATCGAACTCGCTGAAATGACCCGCAATGACTGAGTTATTGTTGATCGCTCCAGCCGTGTTGAGCGAAATCGTACGCCCAGCAGGGAGCTGGGTAATGTCCTCAAGCCGAAGGCTCTGATCTCCCAGGAGGACGTTCGCGTATGCTCTTATAGAAAACGTACTGAAAACTATCTCTTCCTTATCGTTAAAAGAAACCGAGAATCGAGAATCGTAATTGGATACTACTTTCCGCGCAGTTCCAATTTGAATATCGACGATCCAGAGATCCGCCGTTCCAGATTGATTTATTCCGAGGACGAGTATTTTTCCAGAATCCAAGATTTCAAGAGCTGAACTCTCTCGAACGGCGGTCGCCGGGAGATAGGTCTGTTGAAGATTTGTCACTTCGCCACTTGAGTCTATCATTATTGCTCGAGCATCGACGGTGTAGTGCTGACTAGAATCTACAATTTTCCCCACTGCGATACCGTATCGATTGACGTCGTTGAGTCGGGCCGTCTCGGTTGGTGATACCGGAACGTGAGTTACTCCCCCGGCGGTCCTATCTAAGAGGGCAGCACGATAGGAACTCGTAAAATTAGTCGTTTGATAGTTCCAACTGGCATATCGACCGGTTTCATCAGCTCCGGTAAATCCCGAACGGGTCGTCTGAACCCCAAGATACTCGAGGGAATCGAAATATTCGAGATCCGCCACGGTATCTGTAGGGTATCCAAAGAAGGGCTTCACAGTCGTCCCATCCGAAAGGATAGTACCAAAAATCTTTCGGTCATCAGTAAGTTTGAAAGCTCCTTCGTGAGAATAAAATATTCCGTTTGAGAGATCTCGGTTGAAAGTTAGGAATCCCTCTTGGTTGCTTCTCCAAACGAAAGGAATATGTCTCACTGAGCTATTCGGCGGCGAAATTTCGATACTTCCAGCAACTTCATTTCGAGAGTTAAGGTCGTAAACTTCAACATCCGAAACGACGGTCGAGCCAGCAGGAGTATTGGGAAATTGAGGAAGGTCCCCGAGAAGCTCTCTAAAAAAATATCTCTTTGAGCTATCGGAGCAGAGTGAAAAACTGGAAGTTTCTGCATTCGCAAATGAAGCCAAGTGAGGGAGACTTGCTAAAAGCAGGAGTCCGAAGAGGCACCGTTCTCTCTTGAAAAATCTCCCCATGTCAGCTCCCTAAGATAGTTGATAACCCCAAGCGTATGTGGTGTCGGCGAATCTTCTGGAGCCCTGAAGGAAACATGGCAAAAAAGAGATCTTAAGAGGATGAATCGATGCCAAACCCCTAGTGTTTCAGTCTTTTTGGGGGTACCTTTTTGCAGCGAGAAAATCTTCACAGGGAATTAGGGGACAGTTCCAACTGTTCCGTAATTCTCATGCCCTTATGGAACAGCTGGAACTGTCCCCTAATCTTCAGAGAATAGTTTTGAATTGACTTACGTAGCTGAATCTTAACGGCTGCTCGATGATTGACGCTATGATGCCAACGATGGAGGGATACATGTCTGAATCACCAAAAACTGAAGTTGATTTGCTTGTGGAGATTCGAGATCTCCTACGATCGCGAGAGGAGAAATACGATCTCTATTTGAAGCAGGCCAACGACCGCCATGCTCACCAGCTTAAAGAGCAGAAGGACTCAGCGGTAAATTCCTGGATTTGGTTGTGCTTTGGAATGACTCTCGCTGTTTTCATTGGTGGGTTGATGCTGCATGCGATAACACGATAGAAAATCGCGCCGAAGCGAATCGATGAGATAGACGCAAAAGGAGGAGCGTTTATTGTCCTGTTGCTTAAGAATCCCGATGCGGGCCTAATAGAGGCCTATGGAATGTAGACCAAAGTGTGGCGCCTGCTGCATAGCCCCGTCAATTTCATCCCCTCTTCCTGGAATGCCGAAAGGGAAACCTGCGGGCGTACCGTGCATTAACCTTGATCAGGCCACTTTCTCGTGCCGAATATGGGGCACTGACGAATTTCCGGACGTTTGCGCCAACTTCAAACCGAGTAGTGAAAACTGCGGGACGAATAGGGAAGAGGCTTTAGTGAGCCTCACGCTCTTTGAGGTCCAAACTGATCCAAATAGATAAATAATAGAAGATAACGAGTGCGACTATTCCCTTCCTTCAATCCCGACAATTGGGATAGGCGTCAGTCGCTGCCGATGAAGCACCGCGAGCAGATGCATTATTTCCTTGTATAAGTTGAATTTGCAGTCATGATAGCCTGGTCTCGAGGCACTGTTTCTGTTGCCTTGGGAAACAATTTTCCCTTTTTGGATTGCTCACACCGTTGTGACGCCAGGGCCCATGTCATATTTAGTCTCAGACCTAGTCGATTCTTGTAACGCAGCCTTCATCCGTTTGGTAGAAGTCTATGGATTTTCGGCGGGGAAAAAGCGCCAAGTCGGTAGAGAACTCTATGTCGAATTTCATCGAGGCCCACACACGGTGTCATTGGCATGCGAACCGGGGGGTCTCCCGATAGTCGAGATTTTTTATCCCGCCTCAGATACTGGGGAAAAAGCAACTCCCTGGGCAGCCCGATCTGGAGTTCCGTATTGCCGCAAGGTTCCCTGTCTGCAGGTGGAAGGGAAATTTGACGGCAAATCGTTAGAGGACATGAAAGAGTTTTTGCGGCTTAGCGCAGAGCGATTCGAAGAGGTGGAAGCTGAATTTTTGCATCGTTACGAGAATTGACGAGTAGAGAAGAGCGCTCCGCTCACTCCTGGAAGACCGGAATTAAGTGACAGTTCCAACTCTTCCATAAAGTCATGAGAGTTGCGGAACAGTTGGTTCTGTCCCTCTCCTCTATTCCCTTCCCTCCAACTAAGGAACTGACCTAGACCCTATTTCTTCGGTTATTTGAGTAGTGCCCTGCCCCACGCTAGGCTGCAGAAGAAGCGCATCGTTCGCCAGCGGAGGGAAGATGGCAAGAAGCCACAAAGAGAGGCATCAGTGGAAGGACAAGGAACGCCAGCGCGAGGGCGAAGACGATCCTGCAAAGATTCAGCTACACCGAGAACGCTTTCTTGCGAGGCTTGAAGCCCGAAAGGAAATCGTCGAGGCCGGACCTAAGGAGCCTTCTGGGCTCGTCGGGATGCACTTGAGGCTTTTAACTATTCCCGATCCAGTAGAGCCAAAAACGCTGATCTTTCGAGACGGGAAGGAGATTGGGAGTGCTGACCATTGGGCTGTTGACCCAAGCGACGTTGAGTACGTTATTGCTGGGGCAGACGGAATAAAAAATCTTGACGCAGAAGCTGAAAGACAGCGGCTCCAAGCACACGTTGAGATGGTTCAGGAGCGGGGAATAAAGTGTCACCTCGAAGTCATGCAGCCGGTGTCGGAGGACCCAGAGAGTGGAAGTCTCCGCCTCTGTGAATCGTGCTTTCCGTGTTCGTTTCGAACGTGGAGCGAAGAGCTCTCTCTTCCAGTGTGCGAGAGGCCTTCACCTGACAAATGAGCTACTGGAATCACTTGACCGAGCGCCCCTCAGAGGCCCTCTAAGAGCGCCCGTTCCCCGAGAACTAGGGCTTTTTCTTCACAAAATCGGACACCCTCTCATAAAAAGACTGAGACGATTGGTAATCTTCGTTGATAAATACTAGCCTGGACACATCTTTGGCTTCCGACCCTGGGAACTTGGAACACTTTCAAAGCGGGCAGCCTAGTACGCAACTTCATGCCATGCGATAGGGGGTAGTGCTCATGCTTACAGAAATTCAAAATATCAGTTTTGCTGCTTTTGTTCTCTGTCTCATTGCAGTGCTCGGCCCTACCTCTATAGTCCAAGCTGAGGGAGTACGCCTTGGCGAGGGAGAGGTGCTCGGAACTCTCGGAAAGATCGCCTGCAACACCTTAGACGATGCTTCTGTTAAGCTACAGCTTACGAAGAATGGGAGAGCCCTTTCATTAAAGAGGGCGAAAGAGATTCAGCGAACAAATCGAAAGATTCTCAATTTACTGAAGAAGAAACTGAACGCCGTGAAGCTCGTGACTGGGAATATAGGTCGATCGAATACTTCTTTTCACCGAGCTACTGACGAGGAAACCTACTCAGATCTTCGGACAAAACAGAAGAAAAAGCTCTCAAACGTTCTGAATCAACTCCGAAAACTCGATATTTCCAATACCGAGTTTGAACCAGAGACCCCTCTGGACGACGTGGAAACGGAGATCGAAGCCTTAAAGATTCTTATCGAAGAACAAAGAGATCTTCTTGATCAAGCAAGTATCGCTATTCGGAAGTGTAAGGGGTGTGCCGAAGACGTGATTGAAAACATTGGAAGAGCAAGGGCCTTTAACGGTAGGCCAAGCGAACTGGAGGCAAATACTCGGGGGAAGAAGAAGTCCACAGAAACGTGCTCCTGCTACACGCGCTCCCTTGAAGCCACGTATCGGTTCTTTGCGGAGAACAATCCAGAAAACGAGAATCAGTGTAATGCCCCTATCTATGCCCAGTTTCAGGAACTTGAAAACGAGAACCGGGCGGTCTCTTGGACGGTGTACTACACATTTGCAGATCAGGAATTTACCAAAGTTGGGATAGCACCTGATTTCGATGACACCGACGATTTGGGCTTTGTCTATCAGGTTCCTTCTGGATCTCACTGGGTACGGCTTGGTTCAAGCGGCATAGATGGCGCGGGGCCAGCCGATTGCTCTTCTCTCAAAGAGACTGCCGAATCGGTGTATATGGAACCTCTTTCAGTAGATGTAGAGATCTGCCCTCTTGGACAATGAGGGGTTCTCGTTTTCCTTATCTTCTTTCCTTGCACTCGATGACGTCGCGAAATCCGACCTCCTCACGGGGTAGAAGATGAAAAACTTTACCATCTCACGTGAACCAGTTTCGGCAACACAATTTAACGACCTGTGCGAGAGCGTCGGTTGGAATTCGGTTGCCGAGAAGCATTTTCATCAGGCCATAGACCACAGCATCGCTTGTGTAAGTGCATTCGTTGGAACGGACGTAGTCGGCTTTGGGCGACTTGTTGGGGACATTGGTATGTGCCTCTACATTCAGGACCTCATCGTCATTCCGGAATATCAAGACAAAGGAATAGGTTCTTCGATGGCAAGGGAACTCCATCAGATAGCGAGTGGTCTCAACGATCGACGACCGGTTATCGGCCTAATAGCCGACGAAAAGGTGGTTGGGTTTTATGAGGCTCTCGGATACTCAGAGTCAAATCCGAACTGCAGATTCCTGAAAACAGCTGTATAAAAATGGACCCTGATGAACGAGCTCCCTGCCCCCGCTTACACAGGAGGCGACAGCAACAGTACCTTAAAGGCGCCATCGTTTGCCGCCCCATCGCCAGAGTTCCTGCTAAAGACTCGCACAGTGATTTGACTATTATTCACGTCGACCGAATCAATCTTTGAACTTGTCGACCGGGAAGAGTTATCGGAGTCCGACATAACAATCAACATGTTGGGATCGAGAGTGTCACTTGGATAATTTCCAGTGAAGGTAACGAGATGTTGCCCTTCACCTACTTTAGTGACGGTGACTCCAGTGGTAAGGGCTCCGCCGTACATCTGGATAAACGGATTCGTAGACGCCACGATATACGCATATCCAAGAATATCAGTTGAACCAGATTCGCCCTGAGGCCCAGCAGCTCCTTGGATTCCAGTATCTCCTTTTGGACCGGTAGGACCAGCCTCACCTTGGGGGCCTGTTGGTCCCGCTGGGCCCTCAACAGTGGCCTGACTCACGCCATCAGCGATCAAGGTGTTGATACCTGCGACATCAAATTCTTGTTCACCCTTTTTAGCCGAGCACTTTCGCTTGGAGACGATCTTTCCCGAAGACTGAATACAGATCTTATTACTTCGAGCGCCAGCAAAGCTCGTTCCAGGAAATGCAGCAAACAAGAAGAAAAAGGCAATCGCTGAGGACAGAACATTTGTCATAGTAGATATTCCTTGTGACCAAAAGTGGAGCAAGGGTAGCGTGAGTTTCTCACCTAGTCAAAACAGGCCGGGGCTGTTCTTTTCCCCTATGTAGCCTTTATTACGACGGTTTTGAATTTATGGGACAGTTCCGCAATTCTTCGCCTACGATGTTAAAAAGTTGAAGATTATGGATATTGGCATTTGGTCACTCCTTCACGATGGGAAGATAACTGACCTCGTTGGAGGTCTTCCCGGAACCGTGACAGTGTCGGTCTCTATTCCCTATCTGAGCGAGCTGCTCTCAACGCCGGGGGACAGAATCAACGTGTTCCTATCTGATTGTACCCTTTTCGAATTTCACTTGTTTCACGAAGGCTCGATCGTCCGGCCTTTTGATAAAATTGTTGCACTGGACTTGGAAATACTATCGGCAGAACTTGGACACGATTCAATTGAGATATTCTGCCCCGATGGTTCTCTGCTTGTCCGTTACCGTTCGGCCACTTATTCGTTAGCTGACGGGCGCTCTGTTACCCTTGACGAGATTGATAAAGCGAGTAAGGAATACTGGGATAATTTTCCGCCGAGAGGAAAGAGATAAGTTGTCAGAGTTCCCTTTCTTCTTTCGAATTGAAAGAAGACAGGTCGTAGCCGTCACGCTTTTACCGTAAAAGAGGTTTGCTTCACATGACTGATTTCGAAATGAGGCTAGAACAACTTACCGAACGTCTCAAACCAGTGTCCGCTGAAAGTTGGGAAGCGTTGACGTTTCAATTTCTTGGAAACGAGTTCGATCGCGAAACCCTTGAGTGCCTTCGTGCGGACCTACGAAAACATGGGCGTTTTCGAGAACCGATAGTTTTTTTGCCCACTGACGAGAGTATTTCAAACGGTCAGCATCGAATAGTGGCAAGCCTCTTGGAGGAGAGAGAACGTATTACCTGTTCATATGAACCTCCAACCCCCGACGAGCATCCGAGCTTTGATATCTCTCTTACTTTGGAGAAGCCCAAAATTCTCGACGAGCTCGGAGACCGAATCTCCGGAGCTCTCCGATCTTTTAAGGTATCGGAAGACCTCTGGGTCGAGTGCTTCGTCGCGTCGCGAAGAGGGATTCTCGAGCTCTCATGTGAGTGTCCAGCAGATCAGATTGATAATGTTATTTCGCGAATTGGCGAGAGACTCGAGCAAATAGGGGTCAACGTTCGCTCAGCTCAGGCAGCTTTGAAAGAAGATAGCGAACGGTAGAAGCACCGTCGGAACAATCGATCATGGCTCTCTCGTTTCCTTATCTGACGCACAGGTGATTCTCCTTGCACATTTGAGCGATGGAGTGGATAAGAAGAGGAGAATGGATTGGCTCTCCTTTTTCCTCTACGCACTCGGTTTTGTCGTCTTGTTGGTACTCACCCAGGATTTGCACATTTTTCCTGGGGCAGTTCTTTCAAAGATCAATTTTTTTGGGCAGAGAAATAAAATCATTCCGCCCGAAGTAGAGAGCATTTTCATTCGATCTTTGGATGGAACCTCTCTTGAAGTTTGGCGATATGCGCCAGAGAGTGAAACTTCGGTAAACAATTACGTTGCTGTCATATTTCATGGTAACGGCGGACCGGTTGAAAACTTTCTCTTTGTGCAAATGTGGCTCGCCGAGCTCGGAATTCCGTCTTATAGCTTCGATTATCGTGGCTTTGGGCGGAGTAGTGGCTGGCCGAGCGAAAAGGGTATCTATAAAGACAGCGACGCGGTCTGGAAGTATGTGGTCGAGAGAGAAGGTGTCACACCTGACCAAATAGTAGTCGTTGGAATTTCCGTAGGATCAGCTCCCGCAGCTCGCGCAGCAGCACTGCATCATCCAAAGCTGCTCCTCCTCTCCTCTGCCTTTATAGATCTAAGGAGTGCCGCCAGAGCACAACCAGTTGTAGGGCTATTAGCTCCCTTTGTGTGGCATAGGTTTCCAACAAAAGAGTACGTTCAAACCCTGAAACAAACTCACCTTCTCCTCGCTCACGGTCTCAAGGACAACATCGTACCTCCGAAGCATTCAGAACTCCTTGAGGAAGCCTACATCGGAGACGGCAACGTTCGGCGATTGGAAGCGAAAGACTCCGGTCACAACCTAGCCTTTTATGCACTCAAAGATGAGTTAAAAGAGTCTTTGAGGGAGTGGCTCTCGCTCCTTCCAGATCGGGAGGAGTAACGTTTCTCTCTTTGCAATCACGCTCTCTCTCTGACCCCGTTGAACCAGAATTGTCAAACAGACCAACCGGGTGTACATTTTTCTCTATGGTTCCTGCCGCCAATCAGACCCCGAGCTATCTTGAGCAACTGGAGGCTGAAAGTATCGCGATTCTGCGCGAAGTTTTGGCGCAGTTCGATCGCCCCGTCATGTTGTACTCGGTAGGCAAGGACTCCTCGGTCCTTCTTCGATTGGCACAAAAGGCCTTTTGGCCCGAACCAATTCCGTTCCCCCTCTTGCACGTAGACACCGGCTATAAATTCGAAGAGATGTACTCCTTTCGCGATTCATATGTGTCGGAGATTGGTGCAACGCTGGTGATTTACCGAAATGAAACCGCAATCGCTGAGGGCACAAACCCTTACGATCTTGGCACCTCCCGCTGCTGCTCCCTGCTAAAGACTCAGGCACTCTTCGATGCTCTGCGTCAGGGGGAGTACGATGCAGCGATCGGAGGAGCTCGTCGCGACGAAGAGAAATCCCGTGCGAAAGAACGAGTTTTCTCTTTCCGAGATGAGTTTGGGCAGTGGGATCCGAGAAATCAGCGCCCTGAGCTCTGGAGCGAGTACAACGGAAAGATCAACAAGGGACAATCAATCCGTGTATTCCCTTTGTCGAATTGGACGGAACTTGATATTTGGCACTACATTCTGCTTGAGAATATTCCGATCGTTCCTCTCTACTTTGCCAAGCAGCGCAAAGTAATTGTGCGAGGCTCTCAGCTGATCCCCGTTGAGACAGCCGCTCGCATACTTCCGGGAGAGAATCCGGAAGAGGTTATTTGTCGATTTAGGAGCCTCGGTTGCACTCCATGTACTGGTGCTATCCGCTCCAGCGCCTCAACGCTTGAAGAAATTATTGGAGAGCTCCTTTTCACCACAAGTTCCGAACGAGCCACTCGAGTTATTGATCACGATCAAGAAGGCTCTATGGAAATAAAGAAAAGAGAGGGGTATTTCTAGTGTCGACAAAGACTACCCCGACGATAGGGGCTGGACATGACGCTGCAAAACCCTCTGACACTTCACTCAAAGGGGTCCGAGCGATTCTGGAGCAGTCAAAAAATCTTTCTCTCTTGCGTCTTTCGACTGCAGGAAGTGTCGACGACGGCAAATCTACTCTGATTGGGAGATTGCTCCACGATTCGCACAGTATCTACGACGACCAGCTCGAATCGATTAAGGGGAAAGGCCAGGCAGAAGAAACCGGTTTTGATCTGGCATATGTCACCGACGGTCTTCGAGCTGAGCGGGAGCAAGGAATCACCATAGATGTCGCGTATCGTTATTTTTCGACTCCGCGCCGCCGCTTCATTCTGGCTGATACGCCGGGACACGAACAGTACACTCGAAACATGGCGACCGGATCGTCGACTGCAGATCTCACCATCGTTCTCATTGATGCCCGCAAAGGGGTGCTCGATCAGACCAGGCGACATGCTTTCATAGCGTCCCTTCTTGGAGTTCCTCGTCTGGTAATCGCCATCAACAAGATGGATCTTGTGGATTATTCAGAATCGGTTTTTGGGGCTATCCGCCAGGAATTTACCTCTTTCGCAAAAAAACTCGATGTCCGTCATATTAAGTTTATTCCCGTAAGCGCACTCAAAGGTGACAACGTTGTCACTTCAAGTGAGCGAATGAATTGGTACCAGGGGGAGCCACTCTTGCGGTACTTGGAGGAGGTCTACGTTGCCAGCGACCAGAACCAAGTCGACTTCCGCTTTCCGGTACAGCTTGTATTGAGGCCCAACCAAAACTACCGCGGATACGCGGGCCAAGTACGATCGGGAGCGATTGCTGCTGGTGATGAGGTCATAACCCTCCCCTCCATGCAACGGAGCCGCATACTCTCAATTGACCATTGGGGGATTGGCGCAAAGCCGTGCTCAATTGAGCGAGCATCTGCGCCAATGTCAATTACCTTGACGCTTGACCGTGAACTAGATGTATCTCGCGGTGATATGATTGTCCGGGCCCACAACGTTCCCAAAGTCAGCAATCGTTTTGATGCAATTCTCGTTTGGATGAGCGAATCTCCTCTGGAGCCTTCTAAACACTATATTCTCAAGCAAGCAACTCGAGAGACGTTAGGGTTGGTTGAGTCGATTGATTACAAGATAGATGTGAACACACTGCACCGTTCATCACCGACTCCCCTGGCCTTAAATGAGATTGGTCGAATTCGCTTGGTGACAAAGCAATCTCTTTTTCTTGATCCCTATAAGCTTAACCGAGGCACTGGAAGTTTTATCTGTATTGATCCAACGACACTCCTCACTGTGGCTGCAGGAGTCGTAGTTGAAAAGGGTGACATTCAGAGCCTTCGAGAAAAGGAACAGCCCACGGTCGGAACTGACCTCCACCGTGAGAGCTCACTCCTCTCAAGAGCGGATCGCGAGTTGCGCTTCGGGCACCAGGCGAAGACTTATTGGTGCACGGGTCTTTCTGGCTCCGGAAAGTCAACTATCGCAAGACACCTTGAAAACCAACTTTTTCGAGATGGAATCCCGGTCTACTGCCTCGACGGAGACAATATTCGCCACGGCCTGAACCAGGATCTTGGATTCTCACCGGAAGAGAGAGTCGAAAACATTCGACGTGTGGCTCACGTTGCAAAGCTCTTTAATGATGCTGGCATCTCTGTTATCTGCTCTCTGATCTCTCCTTATGCTTCAGAGCGGGCGGCAGCGCGCAAGGTGATTGGTGCCGAATCATTCTTTGAAATTTATATGTCCACTCCGCTAGATGTTTGCGAGGCCCGGGACCCTCACGGACTCTACAAAAAAGCCCGTTCCGGAGATATTAAAGGCTTTACGGGTATTTCGGCCCCATATGAGCCTCCGACGAACCCAGATATTACGCTCGATTCTTCAACGCTAAGCGTAGAAGAGTGTGTGAGGCAGATCAGAGAATTGTGTTCGAGGCCATGATACAGCCCTCATCTCGGCACAATTTGATTTTAGCAATGCTCGACTTTGCTCAGAGTATCTCGAGCGATAACTGTTGTGCCATTCCCAGAAATGGGCTCAGTCTACGAGTTTGCGGCGTTTTCTCTTCACTAAATAGTTGAGTCTCTTGTATTTCCGTACTAAAAAGTCAAGGGAGAAGATCCGTCGAGAGAAAAAGATGAATCAAGTGCCTAATCTGAAGTTCCAGGAGATGCTCGAAGCATTGCATAGAGCAGAAGTGCTTATAGATGAGGAGTGCCCATCTCAAGCTCTGGAAATCTTGAACGGATTGTCCAATGAGCCAGACGTCACTTCAGCAGAGATTTGGCAGATTCGACAGGGGCTTCTTCTCCTGAAAGCTCTCAGTTACCAAAAGCTCTTCGACTACGAGCAATCCCTCGCTCACCTCAATTCCCTTCTTGAGCTCAATCCTCAATTTGAACTCGCAATTCAGCTGAGAACAGTTTTCGAGGAAGCGATGCGGAGAGAGAACGATCTCGAACCACCGCTTCCTCCTTTTCTCACCTATGCATTCTGCGCTCAAAAATCTGAAACATATGCTATTGGAAAAAACGGCTATCGTAGGATTTATCACGTTCATATCAGAAAGACTGCTGGCCGGGCGATTAACAGTGCGTTTTATGCTTTAGGGGGTGAAGATCCAGTCAGTGTTGCTGATAGAGCAGCAAACCAAAAGAAAGGAATTGGGAGAGCGTTATCTGGTGAGTATATCTATCACCCTCATCCAACCGTAACTGAGATAAAAAAGGGCGATTATTTTTATGCCCATTCGCATCGACCGCTTCATACACTCACGTTTCCGACCAAGACTTTCACCTTTTCAAGTTTTCGCGATCCTCTTTCCCGGGCGATTTCGTATTTTCGAATGCTTCATGATATCCCCGATGATGCTCGAGAAGATCTTCTCGAAGAAAAGGAAGCCATGCGACATGGCTTTAAAGAGTTTGTGGCGCGAGTCGATCCAACTCATCTCCTCGCCCAGCTCTACATGTTCTCTCCGAACTTTGATGTCGAGGAGGCTTTTGAGAATGTCCAAAAACTCTCGCTTTTCATGTTTCAGGACCGCATGAGCGAGGGGATTGGTCTGCTACGAGAGCACCTCGAAATCCCCCTGAACATTCCAGAGTTGGTAGGTGCTTCGAAGAGCCCTTTCCATCCGTCTCAGGAAGAGAAGCAACTTTTGTGCTCGGCTTTAGAACCTGAATATCAACTTATGAAAAGACTCGAAAGCTTGTACGGGGAACGATTCTCTCGTTCGATTTGAAAGAGAAGATTTTAAAGAAAAGAAAGTTCAGCCAGATCCGCGCAATCCATTTCCGAATTTTATTCTCGATTGATAAAGGAAGCACGCCGTAACTATTATACTTTTTACGCCTTTTTCAATCCAAACGCTCTGAAGCGAAATTTTCCTTGTAAACACAAGATCAACGGCCTAGCCTCTGCACGGTCTACAGGGGAAGACCTGAGTGATGTCATTTTCTTCAGGTGCGCATCCCCGCTACCGTGGGAGGGAACTACTATGGTCCGTGTTACAAGAAATCTTCTCATTCTATTTGCTTTCATTCTCTGCGGGACTCCGGCTTTGACTTTTGCAAAGCCGAATCTCGAACTGAACAACGAGATTCAAAAAGCAACCGACACATTTAAACAAGAAGTCAAAACCGGAGATTCGATCATTAGCTCAGCGAAGGGCTACCTGATCTTTCCTGAAGTTACCAAGGCTGGAATTGGAATCGGCGGGGAATACGGAAAGGGCGCTTTAGTCGTAGATGGAGAGATTAAGGAGTATTACTCGACAAAGTCTGCTTCTATCGGTGCTCAGCTTGGAGTTCAGACGAAGTCGATGATTATTGCGTTCATGACCGACGAAGCTCTTGAGAACTTTGAAAAGAGTAACGGTTGGGAAGTTGGAGTAGATGGTTCTGTAGCGATCGCAAAAATCGGGGCCGAAGGTTCGATCGATACAACTTCTACCTTAAACAAGTCTGTCGTGGCCTATATATTCGGCCAATCCGGCTTGATGGCTGATGTCTCTATCAGCGGCTCAAAGATTAGTAAACTTGAAAGCTAGAAAATAGGGCGTGGTTGTCGCTGACAGTCACGCCCTTCTCATCCTTTTGAATTCCTTTTCTCATTCCTCTCATAGTTCTCACCAACGACTATGATGTCCTACACACGGAAAGCAGTGTTCCTCCAACGAAGGAGATGCGTTTCCACTCTGGGTCTTCGAGCCTACTTCCCCACCAGGCTGCAATGAATATCAGCATAAACTTTTGACCCATCGGTCGTGATCACGTAATCCCTGAACTGTGGCAGTTCCCTTCTGAATGTCCGCTCCAATTCGAATCCGAGACTGTCCAAATTGAGATTCCCAACTGGAGCAGTTCTCTCTACTATGAAAGCAAATACTCCAACCTCTTGCGATTGATGATTGCCACGGTAACCGACTGCGACGTTCTCAGTTAAATTTCCAAGCCTTCCAAAGAAACTCCCAATTTGCTGTGGAGACTCCAAGTTTCCTTTTGCAAGAGACTGAGAGCAAATTCGGTTAGAGTCGCGCGAAAGCATATTCTCCTCACTGTAACTATTCCAAGGAGATTATACTTCGAACTCAAACTCAGGTTCATTTAGATCCTCTCAGATCGCACTCGCAGTCAAGCCATCTCTCTCGGTGGTCTCTCATCATGAAACGCGAAACTACGCATCAAACTGGCCACGTTTTTCAACGAGAGTGAGGATGCTGTACGTCGCGACTAAGGTATCAATCTGATTCAGCACTTCGACATCCCATTCGACGATACCGTGAGGAGGCATGTCGTCATCTCGTTTTTCCTTTTCAGTCTTCTGCTTGCAGGTAAACCGCACATAGATCGAGTCACCGGGATAGACTGGCTCCACGAATCGCAAGTTCTCCAAGCCGTAATTCGCAAGCACTGGGCCCGGCGCCGCATGCACAAAGAGACCTGCTGCGGCAGAGAGAACGAAATAACCGTGGGCAACACGTCGGTCAAATACCGGTGATTTGGCTGCGGCAATTTCATCCATATGCGCATAGAAAAAGTCGCCACTTATTCCGGCAAAGTTTGAGACATCCGCATCCGTAATCGTTCGGTGGTGAGTCACCAGTTGATCACCGATATCCAGCTCATCAAAATACTTCTGGAACGGATGCACTCTGTCGTGCCTTGGTTTTGCACCTTTCTGATATTGATTCGTAATCAGAGTGAGTGTCGTTGGCGATCCCTGAAGGGCGGTTCGCTGCATATAGAGATCGACCCCTCGCACTCCGCCAAGCTCTTCTCCTCCACCCGCTCGGCCTGGCCCACCGTGCACGAGATGCGGAAGTGGCGAGCCGTGTCCGGTAGATTCCGCTGCACATTCGCGGTTTATAATGACGAGCCGACCGTGATAGGGAGCTATTCCAAGCGCCACTTCTTTGGCAAGTGCGTTATCCGCTGTGAAGAGCGACGCAACGAGACTGCCCTGTCCTCGATTTGCGAGACTGATGGCCTCAGAGCGGGATGAGTACGGGATTACAGTGCTCACAGGACCAAAAGCCTCAACATCGTGAGCCCGCGCGCTAGAAGCATCCCCCTCACACAAGAGGAGAATCGGAGGAAAGAACGCCCCTTTTTCACTGTCTGCATTTACCACGTTAAACTTTTCGAGATTGCCATACACAATCTTTGCCCCTTTCTGGAGCTCTTTCACCTTGGCTCGAACATCTTCGACCTG
>JAGRAO010000005.1 GCA_020434565.1 Bdellovibrionales bacterium | reverse complement strand
AGAGAGGCCAGTAAAAAAAATCAGGAGCTCAAAACAACCAACGAAAATTTGAGATGCGACTGGAGAACCAGACGGTTGAAACTCAGCCGCGAGGAACTCCGGAAGTGCAGAGATACACAGAAATGCATTCGAGAGGAGATGAAGAGAACTTGAGCAGCCGTGCACCCCACTGAGTGAGGTAATTGAACCAGCAGGAGAAACTGAAATGACCCCGATCATGATAACAAGGGCTAGCAGCGAGGCTGTATGAAGAAAGACTTTCATCGGCCTGATTTCTCCATGAAAGACGAAAGCCTGTGAATCGGATCAAGAGCTCGAATCTCAACCGTTTCTCCCGGTCGACAATCAAAAAGTTCCACAAAGGATACCGAAGGAGAAACGTCCTTTTCCCGCAGTTGGCAACCTGTGGAGGTAAGAAAGGGGAGATACCGAAACTTAAGCACCGCTGATGGAGAATCTATTCTTACACGAATACTGGAGGAGTTCTGAAAAAGGACCCTACCGGATCCAGTAAAAAAATATGAGTCTTGAAACTGAGTTACCGAGAAGAGCCAGAATCGCTTACCTTTCCATTCGAGGTGAAAGAAGTCTGGTCGATCGAGAAAATATTCTTTCCAGTATCTTTCGTGAGCTGTAACAGCTGAGACATTGAAAAGGCCGAGATACTCAAGGATTCCCTTCTCTCCTCGGTGAAGGAATTCCGCGGGAAAAATCTGCTGATATCGCCACAGGCTATGCACTGGACTCGAAGCCATGAGTGGGACTCCTGTAAAGCCCGCTAAGGGAGCAACGTGTCCGTGACTGAGTTCGTGAAGAACAAACCCGGAGAATAAAACCCTTCCTTCTCTCGCATGCTCTTGAATTGCTCGCGTGAGATTCACTACCTCCGGTTCCTCGAAGTAAATAGGAATTCGTGTCCGTGCGAGGAGGATACTGCCAACAGAAAGTAGTCCAACGACGAGGTAAGCGAAGGCGATTCCGAAACCAACCTTCCTCCAGAGCCCGGCTCTTTCCTCCCACAGTACTCCAAAAACTGCACCGGCTGGGATGCTCAAGAGAAGCGTGAGGATCACGAGCATTCGATCGAGCTCGAGCTGAGGTTTCAAAAGTGCTATCACCCCTCCGAGAAAGACGAGCCACGTTCCCGTAAATAGATATGTCAGGCGCGCCAGTGGTCGAAGCAAAAGTATTCCCACGGCCCCAAAGAGAAGAATGAGTGGATTGGTCGGAACAGCCGCCTCACGAATAAGTCGAAAGATCCCCCGCAATGAAAGAGGTTCTTTTTTGGTTTTATACGATTTGTGAGAGGAGGAAGGAGGGCTCTTCTTGGGAGCGTCGGAGAGCTGACTGGCTTCTGCCATTTCCGCCTGTTGAGCGAAGCTCGGCGCCTCTGATGAAAGAAATGAACCTACACCAGAGGCCGACCAGAAAAGCACGATCCAGGGCAGGTTGAGAAGGGCGAGTACAACAATTACAGGCACGAAATAGGTCTTACGAAGCAGTTTTGGCAGAAGGGTAAGTCCGATCAAAAATGCAGGTACAAAAATCAGGCCAGTAGGTGTCCAAAACAACATGAGTGTTGTGAGAAAAACTGCCGCGACTGCCAACGGTAGTCGAATGTCGGTACTCAAGAAGCGATAGACTACTCCGAGCACGAGAGGCACAAGCGCGCTGCTCGTGACAAACCCGAGAGTTCCGTATTGGAGCGACCATCGGTACCATGCGAGATTCCCTGCTACTGCGAGAACAGACGAGAGAAGTGCTGACGACTTTGGGAGTTCAAAGAGTCGAGCGGCGTAATAGATGCAAATTGGGAGAAAGAGAAAGAGCAAGGTTGGATGAATAAAACGGTAGAGAGTCTGAGGTTCCAAGAAGACCAGGAGAGGGGTGCTGAGTAAGTAAACATTAAGGGCCCCGGTAGCGAAAAAGTCTCGAGCTTCCATCCCGGCGTTCCACAAGGGATTGTAGAACGGAATAAACGGAAAATTCTGGTTCAGAAGGATCAGACGGTAAAGAAATGTCGGGTTATCGTCTGAAAAGAGGATCTCGCCTCTGCTTGAAAGGAAAAAAATCCCAATCAACAAGGCGAGAGAACCAAGGGTAAAGAAGAGAAGTGTTTGGAGCTTCGGAGGACTCCATTTTGCGATACAGAATCCACAGAATCCGAAGAAAAGGAGTTCGCCCCGAGTCGTAGGCCCTTGAATCAAATTGTAGCTGTACTCATGCCAGCCGGAGAAGAAAAAGAGACTGAGGGTGAGCCCCAGCAAGGTCACAGGTACTGGATCATGGAGGATGCTGTGTCTTTGTACCACAAAGAGAAGCGCCCCGATCGCCAGGAGGACAGCTCCGACTTTTCCTCCGTGTTGGATGACCACGGTCGAATGACTCCAGAAGCCGACCGGACCAGAGAGGATAAAAAAGTACCCGACCACCAGAGCAAGCCACCCGGTAGTTTGAACCAAGCGACGTTGAGCGGATAGTTTAGAATCAGATGTAACTTCCAAGATTCATCCAAAAAAAAGGGTTCACTAACGGTACCGTGATTGGTTCTAACTCGCTAGTGTCGCGACAATTTTTACGGATCAATCTTGGAACCATACTTCGTCCGCCCTTTTCGCCTACGGCGAGCCAACGCTGTTAAGCGAGTGGAGCCTCGACTGGAGTCCCTGCAAACGAAGGGCACGAGCCTAAAGCAGCGCTCGTGCCGTCTCTTTCACTCAAAAATCTCTGGCTGCTTATGCCACATCTTCGATGAGAAGTGATTCGAGTTTCTCAAAGTCGACGCGGCGTCCAAGTCCAATCAGAGTCGTTCCGCCAGAGATTCGCGTATCTCCCTTGGGATTAAAAATTGTTTCCCCAGACGAAGAAACAATCGCAACGACAAGAATCTGAGTTTTTTCCCGCAGCCCTGTTTCCAAAAGGGTTTTGCCGTGAAGTGATGCGCTCTCAGGGATCCGAATCTCCTCAATGACGAGATCCTTTTGTGTTCCTGAAGCCGCGAGCTCAAGGAAATCCATAACGTGTGGACGCAAGAGTCCGTCTGCTATCTTTTGACCCCCAACTCGAAAGGGAGAAATAATTTTGCTAGCTCCGGCACGCTTGAGTCGCTTTTCTCCCTCTTCAAACTCAGCTCGCGTGAGAGTAAAAACGTTTGGATTGAGTTCTCGAGCAGCTAAAATGACATACAAATTGTCGGCGTCCTTCGGGAGAAGGCTTACGAGCTGAGCAGCTCGACCTATACCTGCCTTTCGCAGGAGTTCGTCATTCGTAGCGTCCCCGTGTATTGCGAGAATATCTGCTTCGGTGGCAGCGTCGATCCGAGATTCATCTGCATCGATGATCACAAGAGGCTTGTTCTTGTGTCGAAGTTCTTCTACGGCGACCTGCGCAAGCCTCCCGAATCCACAAAAGATAATATGCCCCGATAGATTTTGAATGCGTTGATTCATCGGTCCTCTCCTTGCAACCCAGTGAAGTTGGCGCTGTACCACGTGGCTTGCGGCTTGTGTAAGCAACACCATGACAACCCCTACTCCAGCAATGATTAGAAATGACGTAAAAATACGGCCGGCGTCCGACAAGGGGTGGACTTCCATAAATCCAACGGTCGAGAGAGTTATCACCGTCATGTAAAAAGATTCGAGGATTGTCCATCCCTCAAGATATCGAAATCCAACTGTTCCAATAATCATGAGCACGGAAATAATCCCGAGAAGAAAGAGATCCTCACGAAGCTCCCTGCTTTTTGGAAAAAATTGAAACGCCATCCTTGCGCTGCTTCCTGAAAGAGCCGGTACTCTCAGATTATGATTCTCCTACTATACATAAGAGAGAATTTAGTGAATACCTCTTACGGTCGAGTCCGACTCCCGAGAATGGATGTCGCGAGGTACATGTCGGCGCGCTGTTTCTCTGGGCCCGGATTTGCGGGAAAGAGGGGGCATTTTCCCATTCGCTCGCATAGTGAGTGCTCTGCGAGTAGATCCCCTCACGATTGAGAATGAGCCGGGCGTACAGTGCTTTGCTGAAGTGGGTGGACATTTGAGCGTAACCTCGTTATTTGTCTTGTTTCAAAATTTTGAAGGAAAAAGGAAAGAATGGCGAAGCATCAACTCGAAACTACTCTGAAGTATGAGCTGTATGAGGCATCGGTCCAGGATGCGGATCAGCAGATTGGGGTATTTGAGCAGATATACACTGAGACGTTTAAGAAGAAGCCGCAATTTCTACGGGAGGATTTTTGTGGAACATTCCTCATCTCGTCGGAATGGGTGAAGCAAGGTCCAAAGAGGAGAGCGCTCTGTATCGATCTTGATGGCGAGCCTCTCGCAGTGGGTCGAAAGAAGCATTTCAGTCACCTCAGTCAAAATGAGCAGGAAAGGCTTCAGATCGTTCAGTCGAACGTGCTTGATGTGCGAGACCCAAAGGTCGACCTTATTGCGGCCTGTAATTTTTCTTATTTTGTCTTTCACTCTCGAGAAGAACTCCTTCGGTATCTTTTGGGGTGTCGAGAAAGCCTCAGGAAAGAGGGCGTTGTCGTATTGGAAACTCCGGGTGGCCCCGGCTTTATCGAGGTCCCTTTTGAAGAAAAGCGGAAGGTTTCTTGTCGGCTTAACGGTGATAGTTCAGTGACAAAATTTCAATATCGCTGGGAGCACGAGCAGTACGATCCGATTTCGCATCGAGCGAAGTACAATATTCACTTCGATCTCTCCAAGAAGAAAAAGTTTAGAAATGTTTTTCACTATGATTGGCGAATATGGACTTTGCCGGAACTGAGGGATTGTCTGGAAGAAGCCGGTTTCTCAGACATGAAAATTTATTGGGAAGTTGAAAATTCCGATAAGCATCCTACCGGATACGAATGTCGTGAGACGGTCGGGCCTGATTGGGATACCTGGATCTGCTACGTGGCTGGAATACGTTAGAAGGCAGAAGCCGTGTACCTCGTCTTGCTTGTAACAGCCCCTGAGAAATCCCCACGCACTCTGGGATAATCAGATGCGATACCCTTTAGCGTGCACGTTCAAGTGCAACTCACAAGGAAAAGAAAGCTCAATTTCATGTAGATCTGTCAGTGACAGCCCCCAATCCTTCTCCTCCTCGATCGTTATTGGATGAGGGTAAGGATTAGGAGCAGGAAAGGGCGGGTCCCCGTATTGACGAGGGCGTAGTTCGGAGCGGCCGAATCGCGCTCACGCCTAAGTACAAGGCAGGAGTTTGTTTACGACACGGCTCTCTTATCCAAGAGAGGTGTCGAGAAGTGCAACTACTGAGAGAGACCAATATCGAGATAGAATTGGTCGAAGTTGAAAACAGCGCTTGTGAAATGTTTCATCGCAAGGTCGTTGTCTCTCTCATTCAAAGCTGAAAGTCCGCTCTGAAGACTCGTATTGATTTGCTCCAAATCCCGAGGTTGAAAAGCGAGATAGTGCTGTGAAGTCGACTTTTTTCGCTTTTCATACTCTTGAAGACTTGAAACCATATTCGCCACTGCCGTCAGGGTTTCTCCTTCTGTCAGTGCGATCAGTCCTTTAAGAGCCAATGATCGAGGACTATCTTCAAGTTGATCTCCGAAAGAGAGACATTCTTTGGCAGCCTCAAGGTCATTAAATTTCAAGAACATTGCCGCTAGAGTGTGATAACAAGCAGCCGCACTCTCTTCTTGATGAGTCTGCCATGAGTGATTTGGGAAGAGTTCTTCGATATTGAGCGTCCCAACAGCGTACTTGAGAAGTGCGGAGAGATCTCTTTGAGAGAGAGTCCCCTTCCATTCTGAAGATTTTTTGAGAACAAGGGTATTCGCTCCAAGTCGAAGGCTACACCCGATGCTGAGTGCGGCAAGAATCGCTTGTCCAATAAACTGAGAGCAATTCTCAGGCTCCTTTATGGATTCAAACGTCGACGAGCAGATAGCGGCTGTCCCTACTGGCCAGGCTTGCTGCGGGTGACAGAGGTTGATCGCAGTGTCAATCGTGAGATCTTGCGAGAATTGAATCTCCTCTCCGTGGCTTAAGGGGAAGATCGTGACAGTGTTCTCGTCTGATCGGCTCGCTTCTTCAAGTACCGGCCCGAGAGAGGCAATTTCGATATCCCACGCTGCGTCGATCACGATAGCGGCACAACGAGTTGATTCAAGCTCAGCTATTCGTGTGCCGAAAAAATCCTGTGAATTGGTCGTCTGTGCGCCCTCAGGGAGGCTGAACCCTCTGTTGCTATCGTCAACTATCAGCACTGAGCTCATAGGAGAGAGATTGGCTATCTCCTCCACTCGACCCTTCTCAGCACCATTTGCAAATATTATCACCTGCTTTTCCATGTCCAACCTCTTAAATCCCGGAAGTAACCCATTTTTTTCGTCATTGAACCACACACACTTCCGGTCGGTAGAACGGGAATAACCCTTTCTGGTAAGTTAGGATGCAGGGAGCTGTGGCGAGGGTACAAAAAACGTGGTTTGCCAGACCCAAAAGGGAGAGGGTCTGGGGGAAAGCTAGCTAACTAACTAACAATATTAATTTTTATGTGCTTGTCGCCCCGGCAAAAAAAGGGGTAATTTCTCGTCTCCCAGTAGCTTCGAACCTCTGAGTAGGTATACTCGGTGACCAATTTATACTTTTGGCGGCTGAAAGCGGTCGAAACGGAGTCGGCCTGTCCAAAGCACACGAATACTTTTCGTTGGTCGAAAGTCGTTAAGAGGGAGACCGTACGGGGTTTGATCGTACGACTTTAGAGATCTCGGGCGAGATTCTCTGTATGACCCTCTCGTAATTTTACAGGGACCAAATTTATCTCGAGGAAAAGGTGAGAGTACTTATATCCCGGCCTGATAAAATCGGAGACGTTGTTTTAGCTCTTCACGGAGCCAAGCAGCTCAAGGCTCTCCTTCCTTCGGCTGAGATCTACTTTGATGTTAGTCCGTATACCCGTCCGCTCGTTGAGAATGTGTCCTTCATTGATGGGGTGCACACTTTCGGGGACCCGATTGCGCGGGGTGAATTTGATGTCGTGGTAGATCTGATGGCCAAGTGGCGCACGGCAGCGCATTACTTCGGTCAGCGGGTGCCGAAGCGAGTAGGAAATTCTGCCCGTTGGTTTAGCGCGCTCTACACTGATCGGAGATATATTCGCCGCTCAAGAGCTCTCCTCAATGAAGCAGAATACAATTGGCAGCTCTTAACGCTTGTTGATCCTGCGTTGAAGAATAGGAGATTGAAAGAGAGGCTCTCTCTCGAAGACTTTCGAGTCATCACGAATGCCTCACCCACAGATCGTCCGTACCTGGTTTGTATGCCTGGTGCGAGTGTTTCAGCCGTCGCGTGGCCTTTAGATAAGTGGTTTGCCTTGATTGAACTCGTGAGAGCGAAGCTCGAACTTGATGTTGTTGTACTTGCCGGACCGGCTGAGAAAGGCCTCTTCGAAAAATTTCCGAAAATTCTCAAAGATTCTGAACGGCTTCACTTTGTACGGCTTCAGAAACTGGATGAAGTGTTGGGGCTTCTCTCGAGAGCGAAGAAGTATATCGGTCCCTCAACGGGTATCACTCATCTTGCTTCAGCTATTGGGCTCGCTGGAGTGGGAATTTATCCAGGAAATCGCTCGATGCATCCGCAACGTTGGGCACCGTTTCGTTCGACTCTTGACATTCTCTCACCCGCGCAAGAAACGTCACCTGAAGAGGTCTTTCGTGTCCTTCAGGATGGACTTACTCCGAGTCAGCTCAACCGTTCTCGTATATCTGCCTTTGTCATCTGTAAGAATGAAGAGAAGAACATCGCTCGTTGTTTAGACTCAATCTCGTGGTGTGATGAATTGGTTATTGTCGATAGTGGCTCTACCGATCGAACTCTTGAGATTTGTCGGCGGTATCCACGGGTTCGTTTGATTGAGCGTCACTGGCCCGGCCACAGAGAACAGAAGCAGTTTGCATTGGAACAGTGCTCTTACGATTGGGTATTAAATCTCGATTCGGACGAAGAACTCTCGACTGAGCTGCAGGGGAATATCGGGAGAATCCTCGCGGAGGATTTTCACGGACAAGCAGTGAGTGATGGCTACTTTCTTTGCCGGGTTGTTCGGTTCTTAGACCGATGGTGGGATCAGGGAGGATGGCATCCGGAATATCGCATGCGGTTCTTTCGAAGAAAACTGGCGAAGTGGGGTGGAGTGAACCCGCACGAGAAGGCAATAGTGTGTGGGAATACCTCGAAGTTGGCGGGTCACCTCTTTCACTATACCTATGAGAACTTTTCGGATCTTATAGCGACGTTGAACCGCTTTTCGAGTCAGTCTGCCGAAGCGATGTATCAGCAGGGAACCCGAAGCAGTCTTGCAAAGATTGTATTGCGACCACCGTTTCGATGGATGAAATTCTTTCTTCTCAAGCGTGGCTATCGAGAAGGAGGCATCGGGTTCATGGTAGCCGTCGCTGAAGCTTTTTACACATTTTTAAAATACGTCAAGTTGTGGGAACTCGAGCGAAGCAAGGGAAAAGACTCCCCCAAAGCGGTTCCCCTCCCAGCCGTGAACTCCCCAGAGAATGCTGAAATCTCAAAGGTAGCTTAAAGTGCATCAAAAATTTGTGCCGAGTGAAAAGTGAACTCGAACGGACGGCTCTCCTTCCTTTTCGTCTAGAGGTTTACCGATGTCAAAGCCAATCGGTCCAATTGCCGAGAGGTATCGAATGCCAACTCCCGTGCTCCGTCTGAGATTGTGAAGATCCGTTGATTCCTCTTTGAGGAATACTGTTCCGAGGTCAAAAAAGAGGTGTGTCGAGAGGGCATCGTTCAGAAAGTATCGAAATTCGTTGTTTGAAGTCAGAACGAGATCTCCCCCGATCACTGCACCGTCAAAACCTCTCGGTCCGAGAGAGTTCTCGCGAAATCCGCGCACCGTATTTCGACCTCCGGCATAGTACCGTTGACTAATTGGGATCTCATCCGTACCCCCAAAGGTCCAGGCTGAGGCTCCAAGCAAGCGAGTGGCCAATGCAAAACGTTCTTGGCGAGCTTCAAAAGGAAGGGTGTAACTTCCTTGTCCTCCGAACGAAAAATAGTCTGCATCAGATGCAATCGCTTTGCTTGAGAGACTCCAATCAAAGCGAAGGCGGTATCCCGAAAGAGGATTCAGGGGATCGCTTCTCTGATCATAGAGCAGGTTACCGGAGAGGATGCTCAAGTCGACAACTCCCTCATCAAAATCTCCAATGACAGCTCCCGGACTGACGTCGTTGAGGTCTTCTTGAAAGATTGTATGGCCGAGGTTTCCGCTTAACCCATGAGAAAAATCCCTAAAGAGAAAGGTCAGAAAGGATATGCGGTCGAGATCGAACTCTTGGGTTGAGAGATTGAGCTTTTGGTATCGAAGTTCGTTACTAAAGACATATCGTTCTTCAAAGAGGCTCGGGTCAACGAATCGAAGACTCGCTAAACCACGTGAAATTTCGGCCTTGGTATCGTCGTAGTAGGTATCGAATCGCAGGGAGAGCGTTCGACCATCTGCGAACAGCGATCGGTCGGTGGCCTCTCCAAACAGATGAAGACCGAATTCAGAGTTGATCCCGGTGCCAAGCTCCAAGGTTTGAAGGGGTCGCTCACTCAGCCTGACTATAAGGTCTGATTCGTCTGGGGTAACTTCGTCACGTTGGAAGGAAACCCGGGAAAAGACGCCGAGTCGAAGCAATCGTCGACGAGCTTCCGCAAGCACCTCGTCATCCCACGCCATGCCCTTCGTGAGACGGAGCTGAGACAATATGACTTCACTTGCGATCTCTTGATTTCCGCGAAGTATGACCTCTCGGAGAGAATGACGAGCTTCTGGTTTAACGAATATCTGTGCGACCTGTTCAGACCACTCTGAGCGAATCTGGGCGTGTATATACCCCGCCGCTTTCAGGCGATCAAGAAGAGTAAGGATGTAGCGATTCACCTTAGGTATGGAGTAAGGAGCCGCGGGGAGGGAGGGGAGCACGATTGCCGATGGAAACCCTTGAACCTGAATGTCTTGGGAAATTTGTCGAAAGCCCTCGTGAACCGTATAAGTGATTCTTACCACCGGCTCATTTGGATCAGGCACAATTCCCGGCTCAATCGAGACCTCCGGAAATCCCTGCTCCTCATACACGCCTTCCAAAAGCTGAGCGTGTGCTTGAAGGTCCTCGAGGACGGCGACTTTTGGAGTAAAAATCTCGGCGACAAGCTCTTTGTCCGGATTGTTTGCAATTAGTTCTCTGAGCTGTTCTCCAGGAAAAGAGGAGTTTCCGAGAAACTGCACTTGGGATACTGCAGCTGACTTTTCCTCTGAAATAGTGATCCGATAGGTCGTTCTCTTGGTATCGGGTGCCGTTTCTTTTTCAAAGCGAATGGTCGCAAACAGATAGCCAGCCCCCCTGTAGAGTTTATCCATATTCTCTATGAGAATGTGGATAGTGTTGTTTCCGAAAGGCAGCTTTCTATCAAAGAGGTTAATCGTTTTGAGGAAATCCTCTGCACTAAAGACCGTGTTTCCCTCAAAGATGAAACTCACCGGGGGCCCCGTTCGGAGATCAATTGTGAGAGACACCTCATTGGATTTGGTCTCTACCGCTTCATATGCAGCGTTCACTCTGGCCTGAAGATATCCCTCCGTTCGCAGTGCTCGGGTAAGGTCTTGCACATAACGGTCTCTCGTTTCGAATGTCGCCTCGTCTCCTTGGGGCGATTTGGGCGGTTTTACCGCATCAGCTGGTAGCGGCTCTCCCGTAAATCGCAGTTCTGCAATTTTTGAAATGGGACCTTCTTCAATGTTGATTCCGATTGAGCGGCAATAGTATCGACCGTCTAAGCATGCTGTTGTAGCTGTGCTCTGCAAAAATCCTCTCGCGCGATAGAGTGCGACTACCTGGTTTGCAAGATTGGGAACGGATGAAATCTGGATGCGTGACAATTTGGACAATCTGAGTTCTTCGAGGATTTCACTACTTGAGAGAGAGGAATTACCCGTAAAGGTATAATTCGTGAGAGTCCCTTGGCGTTCAAGAATTACGTATTCAAGGTCAGCACCGAGGGCGGTTGTATCCTCTGCAGTAATGGTATCTGCAGTTCCTAAAAGATTGAGCTTGTCAGTGAGTTCGTAGCGCAACGACAGGAGTGCTTCATCACCGCTCCCGCTCAAGAAGGTTTCACCAAGGAGATCGAGTCGCGGAAGAAGATGTTTCTCAGCCAGCAACGCCGGTTCAACGGTCCCGCGCCGACTGTTCACCTTCGGATTGACGGTAATATTGTCGATTCGTGTGAGTCTTCGGAAGAGCTGAATGAGGCGTTCGATCCCCTCGGCTTTCTCCTCCGTCTCTTGCAGTCGAAGACCAGAAGTGAAAAATCGGGATTCATCCTGCTGAATCCCGACCCTGCCAGAACTCACGAGGGAAAGAATTTCGTTCTGCGTCAGTCCTCGATTCGAGGAAAGCGTTATCTTGGGTGAATCGAGTGGACCCTTCGCCTCGAGAATAATGAGTGTGTCATCTCCGCCAATGCTACTGGCATAGGTCTCACTTACAACGTCCAATTGTGGTTCAGGTTGCAAAGTTCCAAGCGTAACCTGGCCAGACGTTATTTGAAATCGAGTATCCCGCAATCCGAACCAGCCATTGAGCGTCTGGAGCGTGCCGATAACTTTTGGGTCGGAGAGTTGCCCCCGAACATAGAGGTCACCGTTTAGTTCAGCACCGAGGAAGGTTGTAAGAATAAAGACATTTCTGTCGGCTTTGACTCTTACATCAAGGTCTACCGCTGGAAGGTTTTGAGTTGAGGTGCTTTCACGAGTTTTTGAATTTGAAAGGAGATAAGACGGGAGAGAGCGTAGCAACGAGAGGAGATCAAAACTTTTTTTCAGTTCTGCAAAATCTACCGTTACCGTTCCAGCGAGAGCAGGTCGATCTGCCTCCCCCTGGGTGAGAAAGAGTTCTCCCGAGAGTGAGGCCTGCAACTCGCTCTCCGGCTCTATGAAAAAGTCTTGAAACGAAAGACCGAGGTTTGAATGCTCTAAGGTAAACGGAAAGACTTCACCGGAGAGATTAAAGGATCCCCCGTTGAGCGTGCCGGAGATATCGCGGATGTTTATCCGTTCCGGCTCTATTTCGAGAGTGCCTTCGACATGAGAGAGGCTCATATTCGCTTTCTCAAGAGAGAGTTCACCCCCCTCGATTTTCGCACTTCCCCCGAAACGGGGAGCTTCGAAGGAGCCGCCCACATGAGCCTGAATGAGTGTCTTTCCTCGCAAGTCATCTATCGAAGAGGCGTAAGGCAGGAGGCTCTCGAGATCGATCTCACCACTCAAGGCGAGATCGTATCCTTCAGGGATTCCAACCGTTCCTGAAATACGTAAGCCTGCATCTCGACCTTTCCAGAGGAGGTCACGTAACTGAATCGAGCCGAGGTTGATCGAAAGGGAAGCTGGGGCTGAGAGGCCCAACGTATGGGGAGAACATCCGACAGTGGCCTTCCGGAGTTCCACATTGCCCTCGCCCTCCCAGGGGGCTACGGCCTCAAAGGAATAATCGGCACTGAGATCGAGCAGAATACAACTGAGACTTGGGTCGTACTCCTGGGGACGGAAATCTCGAAGTTCGAGATGAAGGAGGCCTCGTTCCGAGACTGTCTCATCGAGGGGCAACTGGAGAGATGCCTCTATCGATTTTGAGTCGTTACCGATTTGGAGTGAAACTCTTTGATTTTTGAGTGTGGCTTCTCCTCTCAAGGCTGCTTCACCAGAAAAGTCAGGGGAAGACAGTGATATCTCTGCGGCGCCGCTGAGATCCGAGAGTGAGAGGCCACCTGAGAGGGCCCCCGAGCCAGAGATTCGAAGTGGATCTGATTCGCTGTCCAAACGTGATTCGAGAACTTTCGGTATAGCAAAGTTTTCGAATTGAAATTGGAATTGATTACTCTCAGGACCGCCCTGAAGAGATCCATCTCCCTGAATTGAAAAAGCACCAAATTGTGGGCTCGAATGAGAGAGAGAAACTTTGAACTTCTCAGACGACACGGTTGCTCTAAGAGAAACCGGCGGGGTTCTGTAGTCAAAGCCCTGAACACGTCCTACCGTTCCGCCGATTGAAACCGCAAGCGAATTCTGAGGAGTACTCTCAAGCTTGGCAACGAGATCGATATCGCCGATGACGGTTTGTCCGAGTCGGAGCTCCTGGAGCTGAAAGCGGGCGGCTCCACGTGCCGTGTCGCCCTGAAGTACCAGGGGTTCCTGAAGATGAAGTTCAGTCGTTGGCCCCGAAAAGGAGAGGGTGGGGACTTCAAGTCCAGAGTGCTCGTTGAAGGAAAATGAACCTGCTCCCTGCTGAAACTCCAAAAGCGGCGTCTCTGAGATCTGGATGCGGGCAGAATGGTCTGCGGGTATCTGAAAGGATCCTTCAGCAGTCGGAGACGAGAAAGTTCCCCCGAGATCGGCCTGAGCCGAAAGTGGAACGCTGAGCCAAGGAGGAAAGACTTTCGCTTTCTCTCCAACCTTTACTGATAATTTCCCTTCGAGTCGGTGTCCATCTTGTGGAAAGACTGTGGCGGTAACCTGAGAGAGGATGTCTTGAGCCTGTAAAGCAAGCGTACGAAATTCAATCGAGTCGTCGGTAATATACAGTTCGCTTTCAAGTTGCCCAAGTTCAATTGGCTCCTCTTCTGAAGAGGCGTAAACAAGTTTTGCAGCATGTGGATGTAACACGAGATTGTCAGAGTCGTCTCTCTGATACGTGAGCCCGACATCGAATCCCTCAACCTTTGCCCCTCCTACATGTTGTTGTACGTGCGCGTTTTGAACTGTCATGTTCATAAGTGAAACGGTAAACTTGAGCGGGTGATCCTTTGAGGGATCGAGCGGTTCCGCGAGATGGTTAATAAACAGAAACGTTCCACTTTCAGCCCCGACTCCGTCGACGTCTATGTCATCAAGGAGGAGATGTTTGAGAACTATTTTTCGTTTGAGAATCCGCTCGAAAGGTCTAAATGTTGCTCGCAGATTCTTAACGGTCAGAGCCGGTTTGCCGTTGAAAAGCACACGCGCGTTTTTTGCTCGAGCGCTCATGGTCAAGAGTGACATCTTGATTGAGTCGATTTGAAAGTCACAGGCACAAGAAGCTCGAGCTTCATCGCGGAGAAGATCGATAAGCGATGATGCGATGAATCGCTCAAGCAAGCGGACGCCGGTGCCGAAGAGAACGCCGAGAACGAGCCCCCATACCGCCAATCGAATGCCACGCTTTTTCCGTTGTCCCGTCATGAGGAGCTCTGTCTACAGTCTCGCGAAGTTCTCACCAACGCTCTCTTCGAGAGCCTCACATGACATCATATCGTGTCATGAGGAGACTCGGCTACCGAGAGAAGTGGCGCCGCTCCCGACTCGGAGAAGTGCTTTCCCAGGGAGGATTAACTTGGAGAGTCTCTAGGCAGAAAGAGTGGTCCGAGTGTTCCTTTCGTTCGAATCGTGGCCTTCAACCTCAGCGAGTGGCTCTGGAGATGTATGCTTCCAAGCATGATACGAACTTCTCACGAGAGCGCCAGATTCAACAAATTGAAAGCCTTTTGACAGGCCAATCATTCGATAGTTTTCGAATTCCTCTGGAGTCACGAATTCCCTCACGGGCATCTGTTTTTCAGTCGGTCTTAAATACTGACCTATGGTCATGATGTCGACATTGCAAAAACGTAAGTCATCCATGAGGGCGTGGACCTCCTCCGGAGCCTCACCGAGACCAACCATAATTCCCGACTTCGTCTTTACTGAGGGGCTACGTTCTTTAGCCCACCTCAAAATGCTTAAGGAGCGAATATAGCCAGAACCTGGTCGAACGCGCTTATACAGTCGAGGAACTGTTTCAACATTATGATTCAGGACATCGACTCCGGCATCGAGAATAGTGGAGAGAGCTTCTCGAGAGCCCCGGAGGTCAGGTATGAGGAGTTCGATCTTACACTCTGGGGCGTGACGCCGGATCGACTCGACCGTGCGTGCAAAATGGCTTGCCCCAAAATCTGCTACATCATCTCTGTCGACTGAAGTTATCACGGCATGTCTGAGGCCAAGTTTCTTAACGGCCATTCCGACTCGATGAGGTTCGAGAGGGTCTAAAGGTTCGAGATTCTCGTCGGTACCGTCCTTTACTGAACAAAAGTGACATCGGCGAGTACACAGTTCGCCCATGATCATGAAAGTCGCAGTTCGATGCGACCAGCACTCACCGATGTTTGGGCAGTGCGCTTCCTCGCAAACGGTATTCAAGGCAAGTCCTTTGACCACCTCTTTTGTCTTCATATATTCGGGAGAGCCTGGAGCTTTGACCTTTAACCAAGCTGGTTTTACGAGACGCTCTTTCATCGTCTGTTGAGAGCGGGGAACTTTTATGGTCATGTCACTCCTCGTTTGACCTGAGCTCGCTGAAGTCGGTCCTTCAGAAACTCTCTGAAATCACAGTGAGTGCGAGACGGACGACTTTCTGAAAGTCTAGCAGAGGTAAAGGCGAAAGACACCGCCTCTGACCCCGATTGTCATGTTTACCCTGAGTTCTGAGGTTTTTCACGTGAGTCAACGTCTCAGGTTACGCGAAAAGCGCTTGGTCTCGGTGAATCAAGCTCCGCTCACGATGCCATGAGAAGCGCTGGATACTCCAAGCCTTCTTTGAAGAACTTGAGAAAGTTCCCTGACATCACCCCGTCGATCACCCGGTGATCAACCGAAAGTGTGGCTTTCATAATCTGAGCCACCTGAATGACCCCATCCTTCACTATCGGTTGCTCTTTCGTAGCACTAATTGCGATAACCGCACCCTGACCCGGGTTGATAATCGCGGTAAAGCTCTCCACGTCAAACATCCCCATGTTCGAAATACTAAATGTGCCGCCAGAGAGATCTCGAGCTGTCGGCCGACCGGCTCGAGCTCTCTCAATCATCGCTCGGGACTCAAATACGACGTCACTGAGTGACATTTTGTCTACTTCGTGAAGCACGGGGATGATGAGTCCATCGTTGAGAGCTGTGATGACCCCGATATTAATAGACGACGGTTCAAATACCTGATTCCCATCCCTTATCGCTCGATTCACCCGAGGCTCGTGGGCGAGGGCGTATGCAGCAGCCTTGATAATAAAGTGGTTCAAGCTCACCCCCTCAATTATCCCTCGCTCTTTCAGAAGCGCTCTAAGGCTGATAACCGAATCCATCTCAATAGAGACCGTGGTGTAAAAGTGAGGAGCTTCGTTCACGCTCTGCTGCATGCGCTTTGCAATCGTATCCCGCATCTTTGAAAGCGGTGTGAGCGTTCCTTCGGCGGTTGCGCTTCCGGAGGATTGCTGAGGCTGGTTCGACGAAGAGGGTCGGCCTCTTTGGGGCGCAGGGGTGTGAAGATTCTGCGCGGCTTGAACATCAGCGCCCAAGCTTTCAACGTCTCGTTTGACGATTCGTCCGTCAGGACCACTTCCTCTCACGGATGCGAGATCAATATTGTTTTGCTCAGCCAACTTTTTGGCCACCGGAGAGGCTTTTATCCTTCCTTCACTCTTGATCGTCGATTCTGAGGTTTTGCCGGTGTGATACTCGCTTGAACCATTTGAAGAGCCGTTGCGAGGTGCCGGGTCCTGACTCACGTTCCCGGTCGATGGACTCTCTGAAACTGGCGCAGGCGAGCTTGAAGATTTTGCTGCAGAAGAACTTGAACCGACGCTTTCACCAGGATCACCAATGTACGCAATGACTTCACCCACGTTGGCACTGTTGTCAGCTGGGGTAACTATCTTCAAAAGTGTCCCTTCGTGAAACGACTCAATCTCGAGATTTGCTTTATCCGTCTCAACTTCGGCAAGAATGTCACCACGAGAAATCGTATCCCCCTCTTTCTTGTTCCACGTAAGGATCTTGCCCGAATCCATCGTATCGCTGAGCTGGGGCATTTTTATTTCTGTCGCCATACCGTTTCATTCCGTTGAGTGTTCATTCCGTTGAGTGCGCTGTCCGTAGATTGTCCTATCTCCTCGGGAAGCAATATCGACATATTCTATGTCTTTATACTGGATGGCTCTCTTCTTTGGCTTCAACTCTGAGGTATAGAGAGAAAACGAGGCCGAAGGAGCTTCAGTTGGTCCGAGAGTATAAGCGAAAGTTCAAGAAGGTATCAATCATGAGAAAGGGAGCTAAGAAACTCAGCTTCCCGAATTTACAGGTTCGCGGCCTTTTTCCGCTCTCGTTCAAACAACCGACGTTCCGCTTTCTGGGCAAACGTTAATTGAGGTCCATGGGGAAAAGTCTTTTTCTTTCCAATTTGCAGAATATTCTTCTTCGAGATCTTTTTAGCGGTAACCGAATCCATCAGTGCATCCACTTTGTCGAGGTTAAAGCCAGCACGAGCTTGTTGTTCAAGTGCCTGCTGGCGAACTTCTCGATCTCGATAATTCTGTTGTTCACAAGTGGGACACGAACCTTCATCGAAAAAGATACGAGCTGTAGGTCGAGCACATCGTCGACACTGTCGGAGAAAGTCACATTGATCTGGCTGAACGTTCACAAAAGCAATTGCGCCTACTCCTATAAGCGCCAAGACGACACCTAATTCAGAATACAGTATCCCAGCCGCGACGGCTGCTACGACGAGACTTACTCGCATTGCGATCATGACTGCAAAATGAATGCGAAACAAAAATTTCATCGTCTGGGTTGCCCGAAGAAGGCGAGAAGGTGCTGGGCCAAGCTGAGGTTGCTGTCGCCGGATTGCTCTGTACCATCTCGGAAAAAAGAGAAAGGCGCCCGCGAGAAGCGCGAGGACCGCGAGTGATCCATATGCCTCATAGGCTTTTGTTGTCACATCTATAAGGAGTGCAAGCGCAACAGCGGCCATTACAAGAAAAGAATAGTTTTGACGGGTGTTATATATCTTCCCGTACAGCGTAAAACTACTCATTGCTGCTTCGACAATTTGGTCACGAAAAAGGCTAATCCCAGCAATCAGTACCAATGTGAGGGTCAATGTGCTTTCCGCAAAGGCTTTTGGAAACGTCTCGGAGATGTTCACAATAAAATAAAAGGTGAGAGCATCAAGCGGAATCGAAAGGAACAGTAAACGCCATGACTGTGAAAGGTGATTGAACTGGCGAAGAGCACCAATTGTGACTTCGTGAAGCGCTTGTACTGAAGACGGTGGATAAGGTTCGCTGTACATTTTCTTGAAGAATTGAGAGTACCCTAAAACTTTCAACCTGTTATGGGCTAAATCTGAGTGGAGTTGCAAAACTGTTGGGATGCCATTTTAGCGACAGTTCGTCGCTCATTCGCCTCAACGTTTAGGATATTATCCCTAAGGATTGCACTTCTGGAGAGCATTTGATGTTCTTTCGTTCGCGATACTCTCTACGAAAAATTATGACGTTATGAGCCGGGTCCCTGAAGAAGAATATTTCTTATCGGTTTCTGATGTGAACGAACTTTTGAATCGGACCCTGTCTGACTCCCTTCCCATTCTTCGTGTTCGCGGGGAGTTGAGTCAGTGCACCCGTGCCGCTTCGGGACACTGGTACATGACCTTGAAAGATGATTCGAGCCAAGTCGCTCTTGTCGCGTGGAGAAGTACTGCGGCTCGATTCTCGTTCACACCGGAACAGGGCGCGGAGGTCTTGTGTATCGGAAAGCCATCCGTTTATAGCGGCACCGGTCGATTGCAGCTCGTTGTTCAGCGACTCCTTTTGGCTGGAGAGGGAGCGCTCCAGCAGGAGTTTCTCCGGCTCAAAGAGAAATTAGAAAAAGAAGGACTCTTTCGTGATGAGAGAAAGAGGGAGTTGCCATTTTTCCCAAAGGCTCTCGGGGTCATTACCTCGCGCAGTGGGGCCGTTATTCATGACATCATGACGAAGGTCCGAGAGCGACTCTCATCACTTCCCGTTTTCCTCATTGATGTGAGAGTGCAAGGAGAGGGCGCTGCTCTGGAAATTGCCTGTGCTATCGAGCGATTTAATCGGCTCAATAATGTTGACATCATTATTGTGGCCCGTGGCGGAGGCTCACTCGAGGATCTCTGGGCGTTTAATGAGGAACAAGTGGCCCGAGCGATTGCCGCTTCGCGGATTCCGGTTATCTCAGGTGTCGGACATGAAACTGATATTACCCTCTCTGATCTCGCTGCAGATGTTCGGGCTCCCACTCCCACCGCGGCAGCGGAGCTGGCGGTCCCGAGGCGGGATGAGCTGTTTGAGCGGATCGCTCGTTTAGAGAAAGTACTGCTCGATTTCGACGTATGGTTTTATCCGCTTGGTCAGAGAGTGGATGATATCCATCAGCGTCTAGAACGTGGAGCTCGCCGTGCCTTGAATGATGGCACTCGCCAACTTCAAGTTGCGATTTCGCTTCTCCAACGACTCAAGCCAACGAACATAGTACGGCTCTTCTTCACCCGAATTTCACTTTTACGGGAAAAACTCTCACATGTTTCCGACTCGAGCATTCAAAGGGGACGAGCACGAGTGGAGAGTTTGGTCTTTCGGGTTCGAGGTGCCTCTCCTAAGAAGCGAGTAGCTGAAGCCACACGCGAGGTTAAGGAACTCGAGAGAAGGATTACCCGAGAGGGACTCCGTATGATGTCCTCGTGGAATCAGAAGGTTGATCAACTTGAGCGGCAGATACGTGGGCTTGAAATTGACTCAGTCTTGAGAAGAGGCTTTAGTATCGTGCGATCTGCCCAGGGAGAAGTGGTTGTCTCCTCTTCAAACTTGAAGCAACAAGAGAAGCTTTCGATTCAATTTGCCCGTGGTCAAGCTGACGTAAAAGTTGAAAATACGAGGGAAGAACAATGAACAAAAAAGTGAGCCTCAAAGATCTTCTTTCCGAGGAGGATGCGACTGAGCTTTTCGCTGGGCTCAATTTCGAAGATGCGCTCCAGCTCCTGGAGCAGCTCGTAGAGAAGGTAGAAGGGGGGAACTTGAGCCTTGATCACTCTATGCTCGCGTATGAGAAGGGAGTGAGGCTTGTCGAGAGGCTGAGAGCTTTGCTGTCACAGGCCGAAAGTAAACTTCAGATCCTCTCGAAGGAAGAGGGTGCGGGAGAGTAAATCTGTCTCATAACCCCCCGTCTGTGCTCCATTTTCGCAGGGAATCCTCGCTGCAGAATTTTTTGCCTAAAAGAATGGACCATCTACCATAGGGAGTGCCTAAATTGGGGCCTCTCAAAGAGTTGGGCAGGAACCTGTTATCCCAAGCCCCTTCTGCCAGCGGATGGGGAGCGGGGCCGTATTCAGCCCCTTTTGTCGAGAAAGAATGATAGAAAAGGGGCCGCACTTAAACGGCACACAACAATCAGCAGCCCAGATCTTCGGAAGTGCGAGGCTGCCTGCTCGTGCGGAGAGAAATCCCGAAAATAATGAATTCGAAGCACTTGTTCCGCCAAAGTCAGGATATGAAGGTGAATTTCAGGCCTTTATTCGAGATCTGACGAGAATTTCGGGGTCACGACCCCTTCTCACTCGCCAAGATGAGCTCCGCTTGGGAGCGAGGATTCGACAGATAACATTTCAACAGCATCAGCTGATGCTCCGATACTTACCAGCTCTTCACGAGTTACTTCATCCGGCAGCGGGGCGGAGACCACTTACCCCGCAGGCCCGGGAATTAGTCGAACGTCGCTACTCTGTTCAAAAGCGTGAATTTGAGAAAACGAAAGGAATTGAGGTCACTCTTGCTTGCCCGACCGGTGCTCTCGAGCCCGACTATCGCACTCGGTTTTCTCCCAAACGTGAGAAAGAGATCATGATGGATCCTGACCTCGGGAGCTTGATGACCTACTCGGAATTTCGAAGTTGTCGAAATATCGCCGATAGCGCACTTCGCGCGCTGAAAGAACTCGATGAACGACGGAATCTTTTTTGTAAAAGGGCTCATATCTCTCGTGCAACATTTTCAAAAGGTCTTGAGCGAGTTCAGAGGGGAGAGGTAGAGGTCTTTGCCGAACTTTCTGAAGAAGGTGCGCGAGAAGGCCGAGCCCTCTTAGCGGGCTTTGTTCAATGGAAAGCTATGAACGGCATCGAGCCAAATGAATTCAAACGGCTTATGCGCCAACTGAATTCGCTTGAACGGAGAATCGAGCCATTTGTAGAAGAGTTCGCCGAGTCAAACTTGCGTCTCGTTGTTTCAATCGCAAAGAGATATGCCGATCGCGGTGTGCCGTTGATTGACCTCATCATTGCTGGAAATGGAGGGCTGGTAGAGGCAGTACGGCAGTTTATCCCAGAAAAAGGATACAAATTTTCCACTATGGCGACACAATGGATTCGCAAAGAAGTCGGAAACTGTGTATCAGATGAAGCTTCGCTCGTGAGAGTGCCACGCCATGCGTACCTCATTATGGGGAAGATACGTGGGGCGATCGCATACTTGGAAATGCAAGGAGAACGGGATCCGACTGACCAGCAGATCGTTCAAGCTTCTCGAGAACTGGAGAAAAAGAAGGAGAAAGTCGGCAAGGGAACCTCTTTTCGATTGACTGCTCGCCATGTGGCTCAATTGCGTGGAGCTGCGGCCTCGAGAATTCTGAGCGAAGAGCAGCCGGGATCTGAGTCAAATGAGACCTTTAGTCTCTTGGATGGTCGGGAAGCGTTTGAAGGTTCTCGGTTGTCTGAAGAACGGCGGTTAATTGGTATTGAAATGCGCCACTATCTCGATCAACTTGAGCCGATACCTCAACTTGTATTGCGACTCCGGTTTGGCCTGAACAATCAAGATAGAGAGTTCACTCTTGATGAAACTGCTGCGTATCTATTCGGTATGGGAGTTCAGAGCCCCCTTGATAGTAAACCGCTTTCGCGTGAGCGGATTCGTCAGATTCAGACACAGGCCTTTAAGGCCATTCGAGCTCTTATGGAAGATGATAAATCAGGTTCGAATTGAGCTCGGTTCTAGAAGCAATCTCAAAAATGCAACTCTGCGGTCAGAGAGCGCTTGAGCAGGACGAGGACAGGGATTGCGCAAGGCCCGCGAATCCTTTCGAAGCATCACCTCTCTCCCAAAGACCTAACAAAGAAGGAATCTATTTGTGGGAAGGTCAAAAAAGGCCCGAGCGAATAAGCGATGTTCCATCGCTTGACGGATTCGCAGCATTTTCTGTTCGAATCCGGCTCGCGCCCAAGAACCCTCTCGGAGTATCCACCTACTCCGAAGTTCGTGTAGCGCACACTCTCGTCGTCGAACCTCGTCGGGAGTGCTCAGTAGCCTCTCTAGGCTGCTTGCGCGCTCCCTCCGTCGGTCTCCTCGATATCGCACGCTACACGACTTCTCGTGACGGCGTCTTCTCCGTTCGGCTTCTTCCACAGACTTAACAAAGGAGGAAACTCATTGCAGAAGGTCAAAAAAGGCCCGAGCGAATAAGCGATGTTCCATCGCTTGGCGGATTCGCAGCATTTTCTGTTCGAATCCGGCTCGCGCCCCTGGGAACTCTCGTTTAAGACTGCCCAAAGGTTCCCCGTATTTGTGATCGAGAAGAAAGGTCAAAAAAGGCCCGAGCCGGATTCGAACCGGCGAATAATGGTTTTGCAAACCATTGCCTTAGCCATCTTGGCGATCGGGCCGCAAGGGAAAAGAAGGGAGTTATAGCGAAGGTAGAGCAGTCTTAGCAACTTGTGTGGGGGTTGGTAGGTTGGGGAATGGAATGAGCAGGCAAAGAGAAAAAGAGGCAAAACGCTTAGTAACCCCCTGAAAAAACCAGTAAATTTATTTTTACTTCGGAGCGTCCAATTCTAAAAGAAAGAGAAAAACCGTCGATGTTGTATGTAGTAGGCATGACACCATCCTTTCTGCGAGTTGGGGGCGATTCAAGACACTTGAATCGCCTCTTTTTTTTGCCGTTAAAGCGGTTGCCCCGATACAGAGTACCGTCCAGGAATTTTTCCTAGATCTTTCGACAAAAAGTTTCCGTGAACAGCGCTTCCGACCGGTTTTCAAGCCAGACCTCCTGTCGTAGTATCGACGCTCTCTACACGAAGGAGTGTCGGCAATGACTTACGTGATTACAAAACCGTGCCTCGGAACCAAGGATCGTTCTTGTGTCGAAGTGTGTCCGGTGGACTGTTTCTACGATATCCGGAAGAAAAAATATAACAGCCAGTACGGGGTCGAGATCTCTGGAGATGACGGGGATGAGACGGTTGGTCTGCTCGTCATTCACCCCGACGAATGCATTAACTGCGGTGCGTGTGAGACCGAGTGTCCCGTCGAGGCGATTTATGAGGACTCCGCTGTTCCAGAAGATTTCAAAGAATTTATCAAGATAAATGAAGAAGAAACCGTTTCGCTTGGCGAGGAGGACCTTGATGGGCTCCGGTGTACAGCCAAATAGGATGTGCTGCCAAATAGGATCGGGTTTTTCTAGCGCTTTGCGTAGGGGCAAGCCTGCGGAAAGGTGAGCTACCTTCGATCATTGAGGTTTCAAAAAGTACTATGAGGAGAACTGTTTCCCTCGGGCGGCTATTAGCCTGTCTGGCACTTGGCTTCCTCTCTCTCTTTCTCACTTCTATCTCTCTTGCAAAGACTCCTCCGGACTCCTCGCTTACTTCTCAGCTGAGTTCCCTTCTCTCGCATCACCCGAATGCTGGGTTTATTCTGTACGATCCCGAGTCCCAACGGGTCTTGTATGAGAGGGATGCTCGACGGCCACTCAAGCCGGCGAGCATTTTGAAACTTGTCACCACTGGAACAGCCATGCACGAGTTGGGACCGCAGTATCGGTTTAAGACGTTGGTGTATGGCCGGCGTCTTGTTGGAAGTGATGCTGGCGAAGTCTACTTAAGGGGAGGTGGCGCGCCGGATCTCACAATTGAAAATCTGTGGCTGCTTGCGCGTACACTCAAGTTACGAGGTGTCTCGTCTATCGGAAAACTCTTTATCGATAGCACGGCGTTCTCTGGAGCTGCCGAAAGAAGTGGGCAGCGAGCGTATCAAGCCGGGGCATCGGCCCTGGCTTTCAACTTTAATTCAGTCTCGTTCTACATCTGTCCCGCGGGCTCTGGAGCACCAGCTCGAATTACGGTTGATCCCTTTGAGTACCCGGTCAGAGTCGATGGAAGCATTCAGACTATACCCCGTGGGGCTGGACAGTTCCGTTTGGATGAGCTCCCAGGCGGTGGTCGCAATGCCTCGTTTGCTGCTCCAGTGTATCGAGTAGCCGGAACGTTTGGTCACAATCGAAGTTGCGAAACGGTCTATAGAAGTGTTGAAGATGTTGATAGTTACGTTGGAACGGTCTTTCAGCGACTTCTCGAGCGCCTTGGTGTCCGGGTTCGAGAGGGAATCCGAGCTGGAAAAACGCCTGCTGATAGCAGTCTCATTTACACTTTGGAGTCGCGGCCGCTGGCACAGATCATTCGGGATCTGAACCACTACAGTAGTAATTTTATCGCCGAACAGCTCCTTATGGCTCTTGGGGAAGTGACTCCTGGTACCTTTGAGCGAGATTTCGGTCTAAGAAAATTGGAGAGTTACCTCAGTCGCTTGGGAATTCCAGCTGGCGAGTATGCTGTCTTTGATGGATCGGGACTGAGTCATAAAAATCGAATAAGTCCCTATGCGATCTTACAGGTGTTGCGCGATGCCCAGGCATCTATCGATTGGGACGTTGAGTTTGCGCGGTCTTTGGCGGTTTCTGGCCGAACCGGAACCCTTGAAAAGAGGCACTTTACACCGCTTGTGAGGGGAAAAACCGGCACGCTTGATGGGGTAAAATCACTGGCCGGGTTTGTCATAAACAAGAACTCGCGCCGTTTCCTGTTCGTGTTGATTCAAAATAAGGTGTCCTCTGGGGCTGATGCAGCTAGACTAGAGGAGCGTTTACTCGATCGAATCTCCAAATCAATGTCATGAGAGCAAAGACATGAAGGCTCTGATTTTCAAGCTCGCTGTTTGTTTTCTCCTCCCACTTGCCTCGCTGCACGCTGAGATAGTTTCGGCTTCACCTCAGTCAGGAGGTCATCGGTCCCTTAATCGCCATCCCGATTTTGTCGTTCCTGCAAAGATGCGACCTCGGGTCGAGTTCTGGATCGATATCTTTAGTAAGTACGGCAAGAACAATATGGTGATCCACCACAGAATGTATCCACATATTGTTTTTGAGGTGCTTGACTTCGAACGTGAGGCTCAGACGTTGAGTGAGGGGGCTCTCAAGCGACTCCGTTCCGACGCATTTAAGCGGCACCAGTCTGCGATTCAATCGGCGATGAAGCATTTGGCGGCTGGCCGGGCACCGAGTTCAGCCCTCGAGGAGCGAATCGCTGGAGTCATGTCTGTGCTCGGGCCCGGTCCGCAGAAGTACAACGACGTCATTAAAGAGGACTGGATTCGGTCGCAGACTGGAATCCGCGAGAGATACGCAGAAGCTGTCCAGAGGTCTGGTCGGTATCTCCATCTCATTGAAAAGATCTTTGTTGAGGAGTATGGCCTCCCGGTAGAGTTAACCCGACTCCCGTTCGTGGAATCTTCTTTCGATTACGCTGCGTACAGTTCCGTAGGAGCTGCAGGAATTTGGCAATTTATGCCCAGAACTGGCCGTTTGTATGACATGAAAGTTGATCGAGCTGTTGATGAACGAAGGGATGTCGTTAAGGCGTCTCATGGTGCTGCGAGATATCTCCTTGACGCGTATCGCAAGCTTGGAACGTGGCCTCTTGCTTTGACCTCTTACAATCACGGAATTTATGGGGTGGAACGCAAGGTAAAGCAGCTGGGAACAAGAGATATTGCTCGAATTGTTGAGGACTCTTCACCACAGCCGTTTGGTTTCGCCTCGCAGAATTTCTATCCCGAGTTTCTCGCAGCGCTTGAGATTTACGATAACATCCCCAGATATTTCCCCGGTATTTCTCCTCACCCCAAGCTTCAATTAGTACGGAAGGAAGTTGAAGCAAGCATGCCGGTGAGTGTGCTTGCTTCTCATCTCGGTATTCCGCAAGACGAGCTGCAGGCGGTGAATTATGCGTTGCTTCCTCGTGTTTGGAAGGGTCAGTACCGTGTCCCGCAAGGATACATCCTCAATATCCCAGCGAACTATTCTGATCGAGTCGGAAAGCTTTCGAACGTTGAGAGGCGGGTGGATACGGCTATGAGCGCCAGCTCCGTATACGGGGGAGTTGTTTATCAAGTTCGTTCTGGGGATTCACTTGGTCGGCTTGCCAAAAAGTTTGGTACTTCGGTCTCAGCCCTCCGTGAAATGAACAACCTCAGCTCTGATTCCATAAGGGTAGGGCAGAGATTGGTCGTATCTGAGAGAGAAAGCGCTCCTCCGGTGAGGGAGAGTGTTTCAACTACCCGCACCGTGACGAGGTCTGAGTCGAGCGATCGATATACGGTACAACCTGGGGATACGCTCTATGGGATTGCTCGAAAATTTGCCATATCGGTTTCTGAACTGAGGCGTCTTAATGGGCTCTCGTCATCACGAATAAAAATAGGACAGTCTCTCATCGTTGGGGATTCCTCCCAAGGTGATAGGGCTATGCCAGCACCACAGCCGATGTCCCGCTCCATTCTTGTTCGAAAAGGAGACTCGCTCTGGTCTCTCAGTCGAAAGTACGGCGTAGCGGTCAGTGCGTTAAAGCAACGCAACAAGCTCAAATCAAATAAAGTCACCGTGGGGCAGCGGCTGCATCTCCCCTGAACTCGAATCTCTTATCTTAGAGCACTGGTTTTTACAGCTCTGACGCCGCTTCCTCTTCGCTAGAAGAGCCCTCATCGTGAGGAGTGGAAGCTTCCTCAGCACTGGTGCCTGCTGTTTCGTCTGCCGCACGCGGAGAGGAGATTATGGTTGCACGACATGAAAAGAGGTTCTCTCCATCAAGTGAGAGAGCTTCCATCTTCTTCAAGACATCTTCGGCCTTGGACTCGTCGACATCAAAGAACGCATACGAGCTTCGGACGATGTGCCGCTCAACTGCTGCGTCTGCCGGTAGGTTGTCCTTCAGGAGTTGAAGAAGTTTTTCTTCTGTAAGACCAGAACTCTCTCCTTGTCCCACATAAATTCGGACATCTTTCTTCGGAGGCAAGCTCGGTCTGTCGTCACGATCGCGACCTCGGTCTGAGTCCCTTCGATCTGAGCGATTGTCGCGGTCTCGCGAGCGACGATCCCGCGAATCGTCACCCCGTTCGTCATCGCGTCCGTTTCGATCTCTCCTCCCCCGAGAACTTTGAGCTTTCGCTTCCGGGAGAAGCGCCACAGTGGCGTGCAGCAGGTATCGGAGGAGGTCTTCCTTGGACTCATCTTCCAGAATCAGCTTAATGGTCTCGGAGTAGTCGGCTTGAATGCCTTCGAGATGCTCAATTGCTTCTCGCTTAAGGTTATCAAAGCCAGCTCGCGCTATTGCTTCCGAAGAGGGGAGCGATTCCTGGACAAAGTCAATTTTTGAGACTTTTTTCAAATGGTGGAAGTTTCCTACATCAGTTGTTCCAACAAGGCTGATGACTTTTTTGAGCCGAGCCTTTGATGACGGAGCACCCATTCGATCAAGATAGGCTTGAGGATCCTCTGGCGTCCCGTGGTTCACCACGATGTCGAACTCCTGAACCGGTACCCGCTGAGCAGATACGTCGGTAAGAACGAGAGCTGTTACTTCGCCCTCTCGAACTCGATCCATGATTCCACCTACAGCTCGGTCGGGAATGTGTCCCACGAGCTTCTTGGCTGAGATTCCACGCTTCTTCAAGAGAACCTCAACGAGATCTGTATCTGACGGCGAATTACAGAAAACCGCGGCACGCGGATTTCCCATGACGGTGATGAGATTACAGAGAGCTTCGGGCTTTGCGAGGAGATCGGCGCCAACTTCAAAAAAGACGTGATCGACAGCCTGCATCTGCTCGCGATCGAGGTTGAGCTCCTCGCATTGGTTTCCTTCGTTCCAGTATCTTGAAACGAGATTTTCGTAACCTTGAGGAATTTCATTTCCGATTAACACTTTGAGAGATACGCTTTCCTCGTCAACTGTGCTCAGCAGAGTTGAAATTTCAGCAGTTGGAACTGAACTCCCCCGTTTCTTTGGGCAGATTACAATCGTCGAGTGGTAATGATAAGGGTGTTCCTGAGCGGTCAAGAGTAACTCATTCGGAGTGCCGACTACGAGCTTTGCATCACCAATGGGTGAAATGCTCCCTCGGCCATGGCTCTCTTCAGACATGTCGACGAAAACTTGTACGCCGAGGTTCTCACAATCTTTTGCGAGCTTCTTTCCTACATTCCGATCTGACGTGACGACCAAAACTTTCTTTTCGTCTTCTGTGAGATCAAGTGCGGCGATGACCGTAGGAACAAGGAGGTCCTCATAACCAGAGCTGACGATACAAAGATTTTTCTTGGCCTTCAGTTCCGTGTGGATCTTGGAAGCTGAGGACGGGAAGCCTTTGCCCGAAATAGCTGAGCGGAGCGAGTCGTTTGTGAGCACATCCGTAAGCTGTATATCCGTTTCAGCTTCTGTACCTGCTGACTGACCAACAGAGTCACGAGACATATTGTTTCTCCTGTAATAATGGAATGGTTGTCTTACGAGGCCTCGTCGAGCTGCTTTTCGGGGTTGAGTAACCACCGCCTTTAAACTCGACGCTTGTCTCTCGATATAGCTACAAGTCTTCCCGGAAGAGCGGCGCTGTTTAGCCCCTTCCTTTCCTTTAATGCATGTTCCCTAAATGCAAGGCCCCAGATCATTGGTCTTCCGCTCTTAAAGAATCAGTGGAAGACGGTTTCGCTGAGTTCCCTCACATGTCGTCCTTGCACTGGACTTTCTGTTTACATGTGAGACTGGCATAGTGCCCCAGGAAGGCTATTACTTTCAAGCGTATACGGGGCTTATTGCCAGCCCTCGTCGGTGAGGGGGTTAAGGGGAAAATCAATGACTGGGCAGTTCAGGAAAAAGCCATTATTCCCAGTATCTTGGCGGAACTTAGGTGCGGCCCTTGTTGTCCTTTTGCTTTTGGGAGGATGCGGTTCGCTTGAGGGGTTTGTTCCAGAGAGTTTCAATCCGGTGCCCGCTGACTCTCCGTCCCGTGATTCTTTGTCCTCCGATGAAGCGAACTGGGATCTGCTCTACAAAAGGTCCAGGGGTACACCGAACAAAGTCAAGAGTTGGCGCGAAGCTCTTCCGTCAGAACACCCTTCAGCCGCTTCGGTTCAGATCGTACTCGTTCCAATAAGTGGAGCTTCGCAAGAGGGACCGAGCCCGGTCGCATTTTGGAGTGTTTCAAACGAGGGGAAAGTTTATCTGTGGGATTTGGCGTCTGGTGACTCCCGTCTGTACATGTCCCTCCCCGACAATGCAAAGGTGATTCCAACCCAGACGGAACTCCCGTTCCTCGTTGTTCAGAACGGTTCGGCAATCCAGGTGTGGGGTCTTCTCGAAAAAAAAATGGTGGTCGAGACGAACGTGATTCGGACTCGTGCAGCATCTGCGGAGCTTGATCCTTTTCGCCCGCGAGTTCTACTCGGTGGAGCTGATGGCAAGATTTATCGGTGGAATCTTTCGTTTCGTTCTTCTGGTGGTCCGGACTCTCGAAACATCGAGAGGTATCTCGGTCACGGGACAGTTGTGAGTGCCCTTCTGGTTCATCCTGATGGGAGAGCCTTTTTCTCCGGCGATTGGGCTGGAGGGGTCAGTATCTGGTTGCCCTATGACGAAGGAAGTGAGCAACCCTATCCCGATGACGATCTCTTCGATATCGGATTCTTTACACGAGAAGCTCTCCGGCGGAAGGTTTCTCGCGGGAAAGCTGAGAGAATTGAAAAGATCGTAGCGGTTGGGAGAGAGGAATTTCTCCTCTCTACCGACACCGGAGCGTTAGAGCTTTGGCGGGTTCGTGGTCCAGAGTTGTTGACGAGGATGGTAGCTCACAGCGGGCTGGTTCGTGATGTTGTTTATTCACCTCAGAGAGCGCTGATTGCATCTCTCGGCCGCGATGGTGTTTTGCGCTTCTGGAGAGTGGCCGAAAAAGAGAATCCACTTAGAGAAAAGAATGATTTTTCTCTTGAGCTTTCGAGTGAGAGCCTTTTTCTCGATGCTCGTCGGCTGTTCTTTCTCCCGTCCGGAACTCTACTTGTCTCAGAGGAGAACGGAAGAGTCTTAGAGGTTGATCCCGCTAAGCTCGAAGGGCAGAAACTTCAAGGGAGTGCTCGTAGAGGGGAGCGTCAGTCCTCTGTCGCCGACGATGTTGAGGTTACCGAAGAGCCCGAGGCTGGTGAAGAAGTGCTGGACCCAGATGAAATTCAGGAAGGATCTTCTTGGTAGATCGAAGAGAGAAGAGAGAGAAAAAAGAGAACGAGGTGGCGTGAAAGAGAAGTTGAAAGAGTTGCTTCAGGACCGAACTGCACTGACAATATTATCGGTGAGTATTTTTGTTGTGGTGATTTTCGATCAGGTCACGAAGCATTTGGTTGTATCAAAACTTCGGCTGTATGAGTCGGTCGAGGTAATCCCGGATTTTTTCAATATCACGCACGTGCTCAACCCTGGAGCCGCATTCGGGATGTTGGGTGGACTTGAATCAACGGTTCGACAGTTGATTATTTTTGGCGTGACGGTTCTGGCGCTTGGAGTCATTCTCTACTTCCTTCTGTACGACTATCAAAGAGATAGAATCGCCCAAGCAGCACTCGGGGCAATCCTTGGGGGGGCGATAGGGAATCTCCTCGATCGAATTCAGATAGGCCACGTAGTCGATTTTCTCGATGTCTATGTGGGTTCATCCCACTGGCCAGCATTCAATGTTGCCGACTCCGCAATCTGTGTTGGGGTTGTGATCCTCTTGCTTCGTCGACCGAGAGCTGTGATCACAGCCCGCTCCGATGTGGAGTGCGAACCGGCTTCGGAGTGAGTCTTCCACACGGAGTTTGATTTCTGTCAGGTCCTTTCTGACGGATTGTCCGGAGAAAAGGGTCTGATAACGCATCGCCAACATTTCAGTCCACATCAGATAGCTCATTGGTGTATACCTTGCGCCGAGTCGAGCCCTAGAAACCGACACCTTCGTACTAGAAGCGGGACCGATTTTTAGAGTGTTCACTTACAATAATGCCAGAAAGTGGTGTTCCTTTTGAGGAGGGCTATCGATCGTCGGCTAGAGAAAGAGTCTAAATTGCGCATAGTTGTGTATATTAGTATACAAACTACACATTAATATGTATAATGTGTGTATGTTTGGTTACAGGTGAGGTTCTCTTATGTCACTCCCATTCCTCTCCGATGCCCCCTCAAGTGTGGAGCTCGCCCTCTGGACGTGCGCTGTAGTTGGGACTCTCTTCTTTGTCGCCCGAGTGGCTCTTATGTTTCTTGGGGGATTTGGCGGAGAGCTCGAATTTGGTTCGTCGAGTCATCTTGAGCATCATGGAGATCTTCACGGTGACTCAACCGATTCAAGCTTTCGGCTCTTTTCACTTAACACGATCGGCTCTTTTCTCATGATGTTTGGTTGGTCCGGTCTTTGTGCATATTCTCAGTTCCACTGGAGTGAGGGAGGATCAGTTGCGATAGCGTTTGCCGTTGGTTTCGGTGCGATGATTGTAACCGCCGTTTTGTACAGCCTTGCGTTTCGCTTGGCGAGCGAGGGCGCTAATTTCAATCCGAAGGATGCCGTTGGACTCACCGCGACTGTATATCAACGAATACCTGCAGCAGGGATTGGAAAGATTCAGGTCACTATCAATGATCAATTGTATGAGCTTGAAGCCAAAGCTGAAGATGGGAGCGAAATCTCTTCATTCGAAGCTGTTCAAGTTCACAAAGTTTTAGAAAACGGGATGGTCGTCGTGGGTCGGCTATCCACTACCACAGGAGAAAGCAATGAATAGCTCGCTACTGATTATAACGATCCTTGCTGGATTGTCGATCTTTGTCGTCATTCCAATGCTTCTCTCGCGGATCTACGTCCGGTGTCCTTCGAACAAGATTCTTGCCGTGCAGGGGAAAGTTGGGAAGGGTCGCTCAGTAATGTGTTATCACGGGGGCGCGCACTTTGTGATTCCACTTATTCAGCAAGCACAATTTCTCGATTTGACCCCGATTACGATTAGCATTCCACTCCAAGGTGCTCTTTCGCAGCAAAATATTCGGGTTAACGTACCAAGCACCTTCACCATAGCGATCGATACGAGCCCAGACAATATGACGAATGCGGCCGTCCGTTTGATGGATCTGGAACACGACGAGCTGGAGTCGATGGCGAAAGAGATCATATTCGGGCAACTCCGTTTGACGATTGCGTCATTGACGATTGAAGAGATTAACCAAGACAGAGAACGTTTCCTTGAAGCGATTCGAAACAACATTGGACCGGAGCTGAGAAAGATCGGACTGACGCTTATCAACGTAAACATAACCGATATAACCGATGCGTCTGGGTATATCGAATCTATCGGAAAGAAGGCGGCCTCTACAGCGATAAACCAAGCCAAGATTGATGTGGCTGAGCAGGAGAAAAAAGGGGATATCGGAGCCGCCGAAGCGGACAAGGAGAGACGAATTAAGGTGTCTGAGTACAACGCAAATGCGGTTGAAGGGGAGAACCGAGCGAAAGCACATATTGCGCAATACAACGCGGATCTCGCCGAGCAAGAGGCGGTCGCTCAACAGCGTGGTCGGGTAGCTGAACAAAATGCTGCTGCACAAATTCAGATCGCAAAGGCTCAAGCCGAAGAGAAACGGCTTATCGCTGAGCAGGTTGTTCCTCGCGAGATTGAAAAGCGAAAGATTGCCATTAACGCAGAAGCTGAGGCTGAAAAGCGGCGTAAGGAAGCCGTCGGGGAAGCCGATGCGATAGTTGCGGTAAAGAGTGCCGAAGCGGCCGGTATTGATAAAGTCTTGAATGCCAAAGCTGAGGGATACCGAAAGATGGTTCAGGCGTGTAGCGCTTCTCCGAAAGAAGCTGCCACGATGTTGATGGTTGAGAAAATCGAAACGATCGTTCGCCTGCAGACCGAAGCCATTCGAAATATCCAAATCGACAAAGTCACGGTTTGGGACAGTGCTGGCGGCACAAACGGGAACGGGAGCAGTACATCAAACTTTATGAGCAACATGATTAAGACTCTTCCGCCGCTTCATGAAGTTGCGAAGATGGCAGGAATAGAATTGCCCGAATATCTCGGGGATATGGTTGAAGGACCAAAACCTGTCAGCCACTCAACAAATGGAGCTTCGGAGGAGAACCCTTCAGAGGAGCCAACGGACGGAATTCATTATTCGCGAAGCCGCAAGGACGTGTAGTCCGCGCTTTTAAAGGGTAAAGCAGCAAGAGAGGGTGCGACGGCCCCTCTCTTGTTTTTTGTTGGTGAGGTTATGTTTCGAAAGTGGAAAAAGAGCGCCTTCCTTCCCGATATGAGGGTCTTGCGGAGACTTTTTGATGATCATAGGCGTGAGTTTAGTGATCAGAAGATACGGGACCACGCCAAAGCGGACGCTGAGAGTGGTCTTCCGCTCCCAGATTCACACGAGCCCTCTCCTTTTGAACTTCAGCTTCAACACGCAGCTTCTACGCTTGCGAGTAAGGTAGCTTCTACTTTCAAATCTTCTCTTGAGTTGCTTGATGCAAAGATCAAAGCAGAAGAAGAACTCTTGCACCGCAAGCACAAAGATGCGCTTGCAGCTATTGAAGCGAATTATTCAGTTGAGACTGATGCCTGCGAAAACTCTTTTGGGTTGAGCGAAGCCCACAGAGCATACTCAGTAGCTGAGCAGCGATTTAACCAGCAGTACGAGCGCTTCGGGCGTGCTCCTGTGGTGTATGTACCGCATTGGTTGTATCTCGTTTTTGCCTTCCTCATTTTTGTTGGGGAGATACCACTCAACGCTCTTGTCTTTCAGATCTTTGGCGAAAATCAAGTTATGACCTGGATTATGGCGTTCATTATTGGCCTTTCGGTTCCATTGGTTGCCCACTTCATCGGTATTAAGTTACGCGAACATGAAGGAACGGTCTCATGGCCAAATGCTTTGAAAGCCCTGGCCGCCTTTGCCGTCGTGACCATAGCGCTCTACGGATTGTCGGTCATGAGGCAGACGTATTTAGGGGAATTTAAGGAAGACCTTGGTTTGACGGACACGCTGGTCGAAAGCAGTTTCCTCTTTTTCTGGTTAAACCTGGCGGTGTTTTCGGCGGCAATCGTGGTCTCGTATCTTGCACACGATACCGTCCCGGGATTTCAAGAGGCTGAGCACCTGCATTCAAAGAACAGGAAAAAGATCGAAGCGGCGGAGAGACGCCGGGTGCAGACCCTTGTGAGGCTTGGACAAAAGAAAATTGCTGAAACACACCGAGCAAATAGAGATTTTCAGGACGGGCTTGTCGAGGTTATTCTTCTCAAAGGGATGTATGACCAGGTGTTAAAGGAAGGTGAGGAGTTGGAGCGGCAGTGCCTTCACCGATTGCAGCAAAATCTTGCGGTATATCGTCACGAGAATCTTCGATACCGAAACGGGGAAACAACAATTCAATCGATAAGTGCCAATCTTGATTTTCCATTGAAGCTTGAAAAGATGAAAGAAAAACTCATTAACGATTCTCAATCGGAGGTGTCTCATGATAACCGAGTGTAGATCTCTTTTGTTTCTTGTCATCGTTGGGCTGTCTTGTTTCCAAGACGCATTCGCTGTGGACGCAGCGAACTGTATCGTTCCAAACGAACATGAAAGCGTTACTTTCCTTCTGATCGATCGAACTGATGAGTTAAAGAACGTCGATAATCTTGATAAATCCCTTGAAGCGCTTAAAGCGCTCCTCCAACCTGGAGAGAGACTCGTTGCAGCGGTAAGTACGGATCGGGCAAGCGAAACACGAATTCTTCTCGATATTGTTCGTCCCAAGGGATCGCTTTGGGTTTCGAAGCTCAAGATTCGTGCGCAGGAAAAGCACTTTGAGGACTGTTTTGGTCAGCTGAGAAGTGAAATGCTCGTTCAAGATGAAGAACATCCTTCCTCGGCTCTGCTTGAAACACTTTCGTTCGCAAGTAAAGCGCTCTCCTCGGACCACTCTCCCAAAAAACGGCTCGTGATCTTTTCGGATATGATGCAGAACAGTAAGGAACTCTCTTTTTATGGAGTGAAGAACTTTGTCGCCAATGATTTTGTTCAACGGGCCGAGAAACTTTCTCTTGTTTGGGATCTTCGGGATGTGCAGGTAGCTGTAGCAGGCGTCGGGAGCGGAGTTTCGGATAGCACTGGAAGGGCAATAGAAGGGTTCTGGAAGCAGTACTTTGAAAAGACTGGTGCTTCCTTGAACTACTACGGACCGGTGCTGTTGGCAACTTTATAGAAGTGGAATCATCGTGTCCGGTGCTGCCTCTCACTTGGTCCTTTTTGTCGATGATACCGACACTTCTCTTGCTCCCCTCACCGCTGCGTATTGTCGATCCCTGGCGCAGGAGTATCATCTGTCTCGAAGCGTTCAGATAGACTCAGCTGGATCTCATGCCGGAAAGGCGACACGCTCTGTGCCGAGCGATCTGTTGCGTTTCTCGATCCAACAAGGTTTGTCGCTTGAGGCGCACAGGTCGAGGCAGTTGGAAGCGGAGCACCTTCAGGCTCGGACCCTTGTCATTTGCATGAGGGAGGATAATTTTTGGTTCGTTCGGAATCTCTGGACGGAAGAGCTCACTGGCGAAGTGAGAATGTTTTCAGAATGGACAACCCAACTTGGAATGCGAGAACTTCCCGAACCTCTCTATGGAGAGGTGACCTACGAAAAAGCTTTCATATGGATACGGCAGTGTTCGCGTGGGCTTTTTGATCAGATTCGCCATGAGCGAGAGGGGAGAGAAGAGTAATGAGAAGTGAAGAGGACAATCATTTCGATACGCTTCTGTGAACCTTTAGGGGGGAACCGATTCACTCATAGAGAGCTCCTTTCAGAAAAAAAGGATAAGTAGAGCGACTCCGCCGCTGCTACTTTCCGGTTGCAAGGACAATTCATGTACCACTCCTTGGTACCGTGTCAGGCCATCTGAGGCCGAGGGCGCTTGTCATCTCTGCTGATAGCAGAGTCTGCGACGAAGCCCACAATAGTCCATGCAAGCACCATCATGAGAATCTCAGGGACGTAGTAGGGAACCTGGCTCCACCAGTATTCGAGTGACCACTGGCCTCCCTCCATCAGGGGGAGATTGAGGGTCACAGGGGAGTACAGATTCGGAAGCCACACCCCGACGCAATACACCAAGATCTCTGCCAAGAAGAGACAGAGAGCACCGAGCGCGTAAGCGATACCGGGCTTCATCCCTTCAAAGCTGATCCGATCGCGCACCACACGCCTGAACATGAAGAAGAAATGCCAGAGAAGGTAGGTCCCCAGCACATAGAAGATGAGGCCACCCTTAGCGAGAGGAACTCCTTCTTCCATCTGGTGTGTAAAGAACAGGATCGGACTCGAGAAGTACTCAGGCGCGATCTTGTCGATCCCGGCACTGAGCAGCTGAATGAGGAAAAGCACAACGGCTCCCGCATACAGCGCGAACTTCGGTGATTGTGATTTCAACATGACGCCGCGCTCCTTTCAGAGTGAGAGGCAGTAAACGCTAAACCCTTCGGGGAAAAGCGTACCGAAATCATTGTCTCACCACTTCTGCAATATTTTGAGGCACTTGAGTCGATGTCGGTGCCAATGAGAAAGAACGAGCTTTTGGGGTTATGGGAGGCATGCCCTGTAATCGCGCCTAACCCTGAATACCCTTTCAATTGGGGCACATTATTTTTGTGTAGCTGGGGTGCCTTCCTATAATCGCCGGTTGGAGCACTCTTCGAGAAGAATGTCCGATTCCGGACACTACTGCGAGGAACGCTCCAGCGCTCTTTTCGTGTTCGTGTGTTGGGCAGAAGAAAACGGTGAACTGTCGGGAAACGGTTTCTCGATGTTCATTTTGGTCCCTAGGAGAAGCATCATGAGTAAGCTTCGCAGTGTTCGGAGGCTCACCGCTTTGGCGCTGGGCCTGGGATGTGCCCTGAGTGCGGTTGGCTGTCAGGCTGACGGTGATGGTGGGCTGATCATTGGCATGCACGCGTACGGACGGAACGTCGAAACGACGCTCGGCAAGGTGGATCAGGCTCACATGTCGCCCACCCGCAGCGTCGAGAAGAACTTCCGCGAGAACAGCATGTCTCTCGGCCAGTCCTCAACGTCGTTCCGTCGTCAGGGTGGCTGACCCGCGATCGCAAAGAAGCGATCTTCTCAAACCGAAGCAGGATGCTGAGGTGATGACTTGTGCCGTGTTAGCCAAGCGGAGGCTAGCTAACCGGTCTTTTTTTCTGGAGGCACCATGTTCTTGCCCTAAGGGTTCTCTAAGAACCGACAGTACACCGTTTTCTTCCCATCTCACGGACGGTCCCTGAATCCTGCCAATCGATCTCTCTTCCATCTCGTTCCTCCTCTTGAGGCGCCGCGTTAAAGGCAGAGTAAAATCTTGTTCTTTTTAGGGCATCCTCTATTGTGTACACTGGGAGCGTTCTTCAAAACTAATACCACTCCCTGGCCTTATTTTTGTTGAACGTTCGAAAATGGACTTGGACGTTGCCCTGCGCTTGTTTGTCGTGGGGCGGTCTCTGTGAAATGTATTGGTGAGTGAAAGTTTCTCATGGCACGCTTGATCGTGAAAAATTCTTTGCCAACGACCTGTTGCGGTTCTCCAAGTTTGTGGCAGAGGCTGCTCGTGCGTGGAGGAGTCATCGTGAGCCTTGCGGTTCTGAACGTCATGACTCTTGGATGCTCCTCATCGCCTGCAAATCCGGATGAATTTAATTACCAAGACGGCGCAGATCCCGGCTCATTGATTGTGGAAGACGAAGAGGAAGACACATTCGAAGAGAAAGTCGCTCGCCGAAAGGAGATCCTCCGCCGACAAGAGTTGGAAAAAGAGCGACAGAATCGAGAGATTCGAGAGCTCAAGAGGCAGAAGTACTACAACAAGGCGTTGCAGGAGTACGAAAAGAAGCCTGACGGGGACACCCCCTAGGCAATCTTTTAAGAAGGGCCCGAAGGAGATGTTCTTTTGTGGTTCCCGCTAGCACAGTTCTGTAAAAGTGAATGAAGAAGTAAGACAAGGAGTAATACGGAAATGAGACGAGGAACGGTAATTCTGCTCGCGACTGCGCTCGTGTTTCTTTTGGGATGTACGGAGGCTGGTGAATCGACCAAGGTGGGGGCGATCTCTGGCGGAGCGGTGGGCGCCGGCTTGGGTGCCGTGATCGGAAGTCAGACCGGAGATGCAGCCGGTGGCCTCGTGATAGGAGGTCTTGCCGGCGCTGGTGCTGGAGCAGCGGTCGGGAACGCTCTTGATGAGCGGGATCAAGCGATTAGCTCTCAGGATCTTGCTCTAGAGCGACAAGACAAAATCATCGAAGCTCAAAAGAACCAGATAGATGAGTTGCGTCGGCTTTCTCAAGATAGCGTGCGCTTCAAGGGAGATACCTCTTTTGATTCTCGAAGCGCTGATTCGAGGACTCCCTTGGGAGCTCCGGTTGTTTCGAGAGATATCTCTTCTCGAACTCTGCCTACGGGGTCTTCGCTAGGACAGGTC
>JAGRAO010000058.1 GCA_020434565.1 Bdellovibrionales bacterium | reverse complement strand
CTGCTCGTGTTCGAGGATAGTCTCGAGTGCCGAGTAACAGTTCGAGAAGTAGGGATCTCGCTCCCGATCTCGAACGTTTGTCTCTCGGTGTGAAAGTGCTTTGGATGAAGTAAACAGCGAGGGCTGAAGAAAAACAAAGTACGGTATTTTCTGCTGTTGAAGGGCAAAACCCGCGACTCGAAGATTTTGGATAAATTGCGAAATGACGGTATCACATGAAATGGGAGTATTTTCTGGAACATTCGTGCGAGGTAGGTCGGAGAAGAAAATAGTCTTTTGTACGAGCAGTGCAATGTTTCGAAAGTAGTTCTCGTGAGGAGAAGTGACGAGAACTGGTTCGAGACCGATAGCTCCATAATGAACGTCATTGAAACCGGTCAGAGAAAGAACGACGTCCGGTTGAAAACGCATGATATGGTTGATAATCCAATTTCGCTCGTGAGTTGAAGACCATCCGGTATTAGCGGCTGTGATCACTCTGACTCTCTTCTCCGTTTTCCACTCGAGAAAGAGCTGCTCAAGAAACCCGGCGATTGTTTTCTCCATGGACGATGCCCCGGCGCCGTATGCAGTTGATCCTCCCGTAAGAAAGATTCGAAACTCATTGGCAGGTTTTGTCTTCTCCAAGTCCTCTGGGTATCGAAACTGTTGAATGTTGATCGTGGCATTGCGATCTCTCCCCGGGCGTGGTGCCGTTCCGACAAAGGGAGTTGGGAGATTCGGCGGATTGAAACTCACGTTCCTGAAGTCGACTGAACTATCGTAAGCTCTCATGACGGATTCACGATCTTGTGAGTCGAGGGCCTCCTCGAGTCCAAATGATCTCTCGTATCGAAAGTGAATGAGAATTTGCGGTGCCGCAGGCACGAGAAAGCCAAGAAGAAGTCCGAATAGGAACAGGAGGTTCGCAACGAAAGATCCGCGGGAAGCACTGTGCGAGTCGCTGTCTTGTTTTCTAAAATTGAAAATCTTCATTCGATTTTTACAACAACCCGTTCAGAGATGGTTTCTTGGGTAGTTTTCACTCGTTTCAGGTCTTAAAGGAAGGGAGTTTCTAGAAAACGGAGACAAAATGCGGTATGAGCCTCTGGATGTTAGAGGAATACTCGAGATTTTTTGATAGCGAACAGCTTCAACGGATTCGAAAAGAACAGGAGGAATCGCTTCTTCATATCGATCATTGGGATCGACACCGTGAGCGGCTGCTCCAATTTTCGCCGCCTCCACGCTCAGAGCTTTCCATTCGAGACGAGGACATTTTTGCCATTCGAGCCGCTCCCGAACTTGAAGCAGAATATGCAGAATGTATCGGGGAAATGGTGCGGGGCCTCCTTCCGTGGAGAAAAGGCCCCTTCAACCTCCTCGGTATAGAAATCGATGCCGAATGGAGATCGGATCTTAAGTGGAATCGACTTGCTCCATTTCTTCCCGATCTTCGTGGAAAGAGGATCGCGGATGTCGGTTGTAATAACGGGTATTACATGATGCGGATGCTCAAATACGACCCGCAGCTTATCGCTGGTTTTGATCCGAGCGGCCGTTGCCTGTATCAATTCGATCTGTTTCAACGGTTCTTAAGAGACGATCGACTCGTATTCGAATTGCTCGGAATCGAGCATATGCATGTTTTTCCAGAGTTCTTTGACTGTGTTTTGTGTCTTGGAGTGATCTATCACCGAAGAGATCCTTTTACTTCGTGCCGAATGCTCTTTGAGTGCATGCGTCCTGGAGGGACTGTTTTCCTTGAAAGTCTCGTTATTCCAGGCGAAGAACCTACCGCCCTCTGTGTACCTGGCCGCTACGCCAAGATGCGAAATGTGTGGTTTATTCCTACCGTATCGTGCCTAGGTGTATGGCTTGAAAAGGCTGGATTTACCGATGTCGAGGTCGTAAGTACGGGGATGGTTACAATCGAAGAACAGAGGAGAACTCCGCTTGCGCCATACGAAAGTCTCGTAGATTTTCTCGACCCGAATGATCACACAAAGACCATAGAGGGATACCACGCTCCTACACGGAGTATTCTAAAGGCATATCGTCCGTAAGTCCCTTTTCGTACGAGAGATTTCGTTCACGCTCGAAGCCCTACCTGCCGACAGATCTCCAGGAGGCTTTCTTATTCTTAGTCTCTCGCTTTCGGATTGGACAGAGTCATGAAGCAACGGATAGCAATCGTTGAAGATGCCGACACCCTGCGGGAGGTCCTTGCGACCTTACTCGAGAGTGAGGGCTACGCTGTCGATGTCTTCAGCTCTGCTGAACAAGCTCTCCCGGCCCTTCTCAGAAAAGAGATCGACTGCATTGTTTCTGATTTTAAACTTCCCGAGAAAAACGGAATTGAGCTCCTTACAGAGCTTCGCAAGGGCGGCCAACGCGCGCCGTTTCTCATCATGACTGCGTTTGGTTCAATTGAGATCGCTGTAGAAGCGATGAAGGAAGGCGCCAACGATTTTATAACAAAGCCCTTTGAGCCGTCTGATCTTACCTCGATGCTTCGAGAACTGATCGAACACCGGCGAATTATTCACCGGAATCTCGGGAAAGAAACGAAACGTCCGAGAAGATATCTTACGCACGACCAAAAGACCAATAAGGTTGTGTCTCAAGCGAAAAAAGTGGCCCGAGTTGACACTTCGGTTCTCATACTCGGAGAGAGCGGTACCGGGAAAGAGCTCATTGCCCGGATGATTCATGAAAATAGCCCACGGAGCGAAAAACCGTTTATTGCAGTGAATTGTGCCGCCATGCCCGAAGCACTCCTTGAGAGTGAATTTTTTGGTCATGAGGCCGGAGCCTTTACCGGTGCTACAGAAACGCGAGTTGGAGTATTTGAATATGCATCTGAGGGAACAATATTTCTCGACGAAGTCGGTGATATGCCCTACCCGCTTCAGGTAAAGTTGCTACGAGCGCTCCAAGAACGGGAGATTAAGCGTGTTGGTGGAACCAAGATCATCAAAGCCAATCCGCGAGTGATAGCAGCAACGCATGTTGATGTTCCGGCCGCGCTTGATGCAGGACGGCTCCGCGAAGACTTTTACTATCGAATAGCAGTGGTGACCTTGAGACTCCCTCCTCTTCGCGAGAGGCCAAACGATGTCGAAGAACTTGCGCGATACTTTGTCGACTACTTTTCAAGTGTCATGGGCAAGGAAGGGATAACGTTTTCAAAAGAAGCTCTCCGACTTATGAAAAAGTACACCTGGCCCGGAAACGTTCGCGAATTGGAAAACTGTATTGAGCGGGCGATGATACTCGCCGGGCAAGTCGTCGAACCAGAGCATCTCGGAATTAAACTCGGGCTCGATATCGAAAGCATAGAGCAAGCGACCAAAACCCTCCCCGAAGTGGTCCAAGAGGCTACCCGAGCTGCCGAAATCCAAGTGATCAATCGAATTTTGGCTCAGACCGACGGCAACAAAACCCAAGCCGCAAAGATCCTCGGTGTGAGCTACAAAACGCTTCTCAACAAGTTGAAAGAGTATCAACTTCAAGAAGGCTCTCCGTCTTAAGGAATGGGCTCATTGTGAAAACTGGAAAGAAAGAGAAGCTTCTCCGTCGTGTGCTCCTCATAGGAATGTTATGTGCGGTTTCTGCGCGTTACAAAGCTACTCAGGAACTTAAAGAGTGGCCACAAGATTCGGACATCCGCCAGGAGACTCTCACCGAGCCCCAACAAACAGAGACAACAGAAGAGCCATTCATCTTTGAATACCGAGGTCGCGAGTTTCTTGTGGAACCCGTTCAGGACTATGAACTCTCTGGGCTCGTAGTTTCTCACAATGATATTCATTCGTGGTTTGATATGTACCACAACAGCCGGTCTGTTGACTTTAAAGACCTGTGTGTTGTTTGGGGCGCGAACGTGTCGACAGGAATCTACAAAGAAGCGGACTACAGCAGCGCTCCGTGGACGTGTTTTTATCATCCGAAATCATTTGAAGCGAACGAAAGATTTTTTCATTCAAAACTTTCTAATAATCATATCCTCAGTGATAGCTCTAGCGTTCGGGATGCCGTTATGGGAGCTGGAGTCGGAGATCAGATTCACTTGAGGGGTAAACTCATCAACTATGCCCCAAAGGAGCATCCGACAAATTATCGAAAATCGAGTCTCGTTCGGACTGATACTGGAAACGGAGCGTGCGAAGTGCTTTTTGTTGACTCCTTTGCCATCACCAAGGCACATAAACCGTTTTGGAGAGGTGTGGATCGGGTGAGTCGCAACATATTTTGGCTCTTTTGTATCCTCCTCCCAATAACGCGGCTCTTAAGTGGAGTGCTTGCTCATCAGCAGCAGAAAAAAGCGCTTGAGCTGGCAATAGCTCGGAGGAAGAGACGGAAAGAAGCTCTCGCAAAGATGGGATCGAGGTATGAAGAGATTCCTACCGGTGACTAAGTCGTCACCACGAAACTTTGCTTGATTCGTCGTTTTTTCAAGAATTTCATTTTCTCCTTGAACTTGTTGTGCTTGTACTGTCCTGACTGAAGTCTACAGATTCATTACATCAAGCAGCTTTCTGTTGGAACCTGCAGCCATATTAACGGCGTTCACCCTGAGAGGATTAAAAGGAGAGAGGAAGAGTTTATCCATCTTCCCCGAGGCTTCAGGACACAGGCTATTCAAGCGCAAGTCAAAGGGGAAATAGAGACCAAGTTCTTGGTGGCCTCTAATAATGCGTGAGGCTAACGATGTGAAGCATCGAGAAGAGCCTTCGCTCCCCTCTTCAAGAGCTCTTCGCCAACGACAGAGCCAATATTTTCAGCGTCGAGCACGTCTCCCTCAAGCGAGTACTCGAGAAACTGTGAACCATCGGGTAAGAGCACTTCAGCCGAGAGCGAAATGAGGTTTTCTCTCACAGTGGCAAAAATACCAATCGCAGATCGACAATCTCCCTCGAGAGCTTTTGCTACGGCGCGCTCAGCGAGCCAGGAGGCTTGAGTGTCCGAGTGACTCAGTGGCTCGAGTATTGACTCTATTTGGGTATCTCCTTCGCGAAACTGAACAACGAGTGTTCCCTGGTTTAGAGCAGGGAGCATGTTGGTTGTCTCAATCGGCTCAAAGGTAAGTCCATGCGGGGCGAGTCTGTTCAGTCCGGCGCATGCGAGGATGATACCGTCCAGTTCCTTGCTCTCATCTAACTTCTGAATTCGAGTAGGGACATTTCCCCGGTGTTCAAGAACTCGAGCGTTCGGATGTCGCTTGAGAATCTGCGCTCGTCTTCTTAAACTTGCTGTGCCTATAACTGATTGTTCAGAAAGCTCCGCAAAACTCAGGCGAGTCCCTCTTTCCGGATCTTTACGCCCAATAAACGCGTCCCGTGGATCGGCTCGCTCGAGGACCGACCGAAGAGCTGTTCCCGGTTCGACTTCACTAGGGCAATCCTTTCCCGAATGAATCGCGAAATCGATCTCATTATGAAGAAGTGCAATTTCGAGGTCGTACACCCAATCCTTCTTATCGCTCTGGCGAGCGTTGGCGGTACCCTGCTTTCTATCTCCAAGAGTTTTGATCTCAACCAATTCACACGCGAGTTCTGGTCGAATCTGATTGAGATGGGAGAGCACGAGCTTGGACTGAGTGAGGGCGAGCAAACTCCCTCGAGTGCCAATACGTATAGACATAACGCTTTTCGCCTTGAACCTGTCCTGAAATTCACAGCGATTGTAGACCTTTTGGGAGGGATCTCAAGCGAATGAGAGTAATGATGGCGATAAGAGGATTTCATTCTGAAGACGATGTGCCGCAGCGGTCAGGAGAACCCTATCGAGATCAACCATAAGCTGGCCCATGAAGATTGAACCATGAACACGTTTTCAGGGTACTAGAACTTAAAGCGGATTAATTCATTGAAAAAGCGAGGGATTTATTTGCCGAAAAAAGAGACCCGCGCCGCAAAACTTATGTCACTTTGTGTGAAAAAATCACATAAAAGAGAAAACGCGGTTGGCGAGGAGCATGGCGGCTACATGAGGGAAAGTTCTCAAAACAGGTCTGAAGACGGCTTGTTGAGCGAATCGACCTCGTGCGCTTTCAGCGGCAGTTTCAAAGGTGATGCTCTACAGTTTCGACCCACTTCAGCTCTCACCAAGCTGGAGTTTTACCCAACACAACCAAAGCCTTTTTGGTGAGCGAGGCCGAGAAAGAGAATTGACCCTCCCCTTTCTGGAATGCTCACCGTTTGCTGAGCCTGTCTGAACTAACCCCCCTCCACCTCAGACAGGCTCAGCTTTTTCTTTTCATAGCGCTTGGCGAACAGAGAAGTTACGATTTCGCCGATCATGATCTCTCGAAAACCCAATCTAACTCTCTCCGCTCTCTTATTCCTTTGTGTACTTTTGCTCTACCTGCCGGTTCTTGATTTTTCATTCCTCAACTTTGATGACAACGCCTACATCACAGAGAACCCTTTCGTTGTTACGGGGCTGTCATGGGAAAATATAGAGTGGGCCTTTCTTCATACTCGAGTCGGTCATTGGCATCCGCTTACGTGGATTTCACATATGCTCGACTGTTCTCTCTTCGGACTTTCACCGTTCGTTCCCCACATCGAAAACGTCCTCATTCATGCATTGAACGGAGTACTTGTTTTTCTCCTGCTGAACCGCCTCTTTGCGGAACGCTGGTTTGCTCTGGTCATAGCGGGCATCTTTGCCTTTCATCCTCTTCGAATTGAATCAGTAGCGTGGGTTTCTGAGCGAAAGGATGTCTTGAGTGTCTTCTTTGCTCTCCTCACGTTTCACGGCTACCTTTCTTTCTCTCAGGAGCGTAGTTGGAGGAGATACCTCTTTGTCCTTATTCCATTTGTGCTCGGTCTGCTTTGTAAGCCTTCGATCGTCGTTGTCCCGGTGCTCCTCCTGCTACTCGATATATGGCCACTCCGTCAGATATCAAATGGAGAGGGGCTGTTGTCAGCACGAGTACTTGAAAAGCTCCCGCTACTCGCTCTCGCCTTCGCCGTTTCCCTTTTTGCTCTCTCAGCCCAAGCCGAGGGAGGAGGAATTCACAACATTCCGTTTTCTGATCGTATGCCAAACGTCTTTCTCTCGTTTCTCGCATATTTCGGTAAGCTCTTTTGGACCGGTGGAGTAGGAATTTTTTATCCGTTTCAGAGCTACCCGCCTGGAGTTGGAGTGGGAGCTTTCTTTGGTTTTGCGTTTCTATCCTATTGTTTTCTGAGAAGATCAACGCCAATCGCTTTGAGGATTGGCTATCTCTGGTTTCTTGTTTCTCTTCTTCCAGTGATTGGATTCATTCCAGTCGGTGGCCAGAGCTTTGCCGATCGTTGGACATATCTTCCTCATCTTGGGCTTCTCATCGGTGTTGGCTGGTGGTGCCGAGAGCGGCTGTCGAGTACTTTCCTCGTGAGTTCATCGTTGATAGCAGTCGTTGGGAGCTTTTACGCTACCAGCACATTTCTCCCGAATTGGAGAGATAGCGAAACTCTCTTTCGATACACTCTCCAGCTAACACCAAACAACTTCATGGCCCACTCGAATCTGGGAGCCGCCCTCCTCGAGAGGGGGGAGAGGCGCGAAGCATTCTTTCACTTTACGGAAGCAGCTCGATTGAATCCTCACTATCCAGTCGCACTGAACCATCTCGGCTTTATGCACGCGGATAGAGGAGAATATGATCAAGCGATTTCCAAATTCGAACAGGCCATAGCTCGAGATCCGGCATTTGGTCCTGCTCGTTATAATCTGGGGCTTGCGCATCAGCGAAAAGGAGAACTCCTTGCTGCCGCCACGATATGGTTACGCCAGCTCCGAGAAGTGGGGCCTGATCCTTCAACGAAAAGACAGCTTGAGATTCAATTTACGAGTCAGTTTGCAGGGAGTTGTCTGAACGTGCGAAGGAAGGTTCGAGATATCGAGGAATTAGCTGATTTTACCTTTGAGGCTGAGCGTACCTCGGAAGAACTCCCTTTCAGGAAAACTGCGTTAGAATTATCCAAATGCCTCACGCTTTCTTCCCGGGCTCATGGGCTGAGGGACATTCTCAATGAGTACGGACGTGATGAGGCTAGTTTCCAACAATGACAGGGCTCCGTATGCTCCTTTTTGCATCGAAAAGAAGTCGTTGCTTCAGGAAATCCTATGGGTATCTCAATATGAAAACACTCCTCCGTATCATATTTTTGGTGATCAGTGTCTCGGTTCCTTTTTGCGCATATGCGATCGGAGGAGATAACACTAATCCGACGCAGCAGATCAGTACGCTGAGCGAAGCGTGTCAGGCGAAAATCGAATCCGAGACTTCTCTTTATATCGCTGCTCGCGCCGATGCCATTGCGACGTGTCTTCAAGCGTACATTCAGTGTGATCAGTCGGCTGACTCAAGCGCGGCCGATACGTGTCGAGGAGCGCTCTTGATTGAGGGCAGTGGAGAGTGTGCGGAAGGTGTTCTCGATTCCGGTGTCAATTTACTCGGCTCTGGGAGTGTTGCGGCAGCGAGAGCAAATCCTGGAACTGATCTCGAAGATCTCCTGATTACCTTTGCAGATAATCTTGAGGCACTCTGTTTCGATGTTGCCGCTGACCTTTCAACAGATGGAACCGGGCTTGGATTTAGCGCAACACCATCCGAGATCGACGATCTCGACGAACTTGCCGATCTCCTCAACAAGCTCCAAGGAGGAGTTGGTTGTCAGGCGAATGCAGCGCTTCGGGCCGCGTATCCCTTAATTGATACGATCGTTGATGGTCTCAATCTTTTCCACAATGTGTGCGTGGTAGTTTCAGATGGAGCGGCAGACTTTGGCGATGTCTGTGCTGATAACGTTGATTGTGGCGCTTCGTCTGGGAAATGCGGAAAGATTGCGTTTGCGCTTACGAACGGTTCAGGAAGCGGCTTCTCGTCTTGTGGAAGTACCTGTTCTTCCGGAAACATTGTTCCTTCCGGTGAATTCGAATGCCAACCGTGTCCTTTAGGGCGCTTTTCCAGCGACCCCACAGACATCACATGTGCTCCTTGTGCCGAGGGTACTTATTCCGCTTTTACTGGGACCGTAAGCTGCGATCCCTGCCCAACCGGTTCCTTTAACAGTGGCACAGGCAATACAGCATGCCAGGGGTGTGGAGCTGGAAATTTCTACGACGGAATGGCGTGTGTCGGATGTAGTGCTGGAACATTTAATGCGGATACCTTTGCATCGAGCTGTACTGATTGTCCGGCGGGCCAAACTTCGAACGCTGGAGCGAGTGTTTGTCTTCCCTGCGATGTCGGAACATTTGCTCAGGTTCCAGCGAGCCCTTCGTGCGATGACTGCGAAGCAGGGACCTATGCTCCTTCCACTGGATTGGCCGAATGTATTGATTGTCCGTTGGGTACGTTCTCAGCGGCAGCGGCTTCGGAGTGCACTCCGTGCCCCGTGGGGCGGTTTAACGACTCGGTTGGGTCGGATGGTTGTGATATCTGTCTCGCCGGAACATACGCGCCTTCTACCGGCGCTGTTGATTGCGTCGACTGCCCGGCTGGAACGATCTCTGACGATGAAGCGTCTGAGTGCACCCCGTGTGAGAGAGGAAAGTTTAGTGCCTCAGCTGGAGGCTCAAGCTGTACTGTTTGCTCGGAAGGTTTTTATGCTCCGGTAGAAGGGCTTGCTTCGTGTATAAGTTGCCCAACGGGAACATTTTCTGCGTCTCCGGGTTCATCCACCTGCACTGCCTGCGAGGCTGGAAAGTTTTCGGGAGGAAGCGCCACCACTTGCACGAACTGTTCTCCCGGTACGTATGCTCCGAGTGCGGGTTCAGCCGATTGTTCCTCCTGTCCAGTGGGTACGTATGCTGATTCAAGCGGATCTCAAGATTGCGACCTGTGTGAACCAGGTACTTTTAACGCAAGTGTCGGATCTTCAGTCTGTACAGAATGTGAACCAGGAACGTTTACGGTTTCTTCTGGTTCAGTTGCGTGTAGTGAGTGTGAGGCAGGGACATTCGCGGCAAGCGCTGGCTCTTCGAGCTGCTCAGCATGCCCGGCAGGGAGTTTTTCGGAAGCATCGGGCTCGACCGAGTGCACCCAGTGTGAAGCCGGGAGTTTTGCGGAGGATTCAGGACAAACGGCGTGTACCCTGTGTCCCGTTGGAACAGCGGTAGGAGATTCTGGAGCAACTTCCTGTACTGAATGCGAAAAGGGAACTTTCAGTGGCGAGGAAGGATCTGCCCAGTGTGAAGCATGCACTGGAAATAAGATCGCTTCCCGAACAGGTTCCACTCGCTGTGTTCGATGCAAGAAGGGAACAAAAGCAAATAAGGCAAAAACGAAATGCCTTAAGCGTCGATAGTCTTATCGGTGACCACGAAAGATACTGGATTTTTTCTAGGGAAGCTCTGAGTGAACCCTTGGACGGAAGTGTCGATGCCGAGACGCCCAAACTCGGAAGCAAAAAATATCCCTCAGTAACTTTCTCCCAACTGAGAAAATGTGTACCGAGCTTTTCCCCGTTCTCCTCGGTTCCGTTGTTACGGGCCATTCCTGCACGCGAAATCCAAGTGCGAAGGCTTTGAGCGCGAGTTCAGCCTCATACGAGTAAGAATCACTCTCGAGTTCGAAAGCGTTTGTAACCTTTGCTCTCCACACCTTTACTCCAGCGAGAAGATCAGTAAAGCGCGTACCAAAGAGAATTGATGCGTACGCGTTGATTGCGTAATTGCCGATGCGACGAATAGCTGGCGTACTCCCCTCCATCCGGCGTGAGGATAGTAAGAAGCGCGAGCCGAGAATCATGTCAATTCGATCCTCTCGCAAGCGCTCAAAAAGGACTGGTAACTCTTCTGGGAGAAACTGGAGGTCAGCGTCGAGCTGCGCTATGAACTGTGTTGTAGCCGCTCTCGTTCCTACCCGAATGGCGTGGCCTTTTCCCCTGTCATCAACATTTCGGATATAGCGGACGGTTTTGTGCTCTCGTGTGAGTTCAGCGACGAGTTCTTCCGTTCGGTCACTTCCACCATCAACAACGACGAGTGCAGCGTTTGGGCACGACCTCAAAATTCGAGAAATGCACTGCTCGATGCTCGCTTCCTCGTTCCGACATGCAACGATCACGGTGAGGTCTTGAAACATATCGCTATTCAACGAGAGGGAGGATTTTTTGCCAAAACTGCTCTGGAGTCGTTTTTATGTTGGAGAGAAAGAAATCAGTCTTTTCGAGATTATATTCCTTTGCCCGAGCGACGGGGAGTTTCGATCTCTCTGACTGATTGAGCTTGTCACATTTCGTGAGAATGACGAGACAGTGACGACCCAGTTCAAAAAGGAGATCCCGCAAGGCGAGCTCCTCTTCTTCTGCGGGTCTTCGAATATCATTTAGAATACACACGAGTTTGAGGTTCGGTCTCTTTTGAAGATAGGTAATCGAGAGGTCCGAGAGGTACTCTCTTTTTCGCTTGGAAAATTCGGCAAATCCAAATCCAGGGAGGTCCGCAAGCGTTACTGAAATTTCTGGTTCCTTAAAACGGAGCTGAAAGAGATTAATCTCCTGCGTCTTTCCGGGCTTTCCACTGGTTCGAGCGAGACTCTTGCGGGCTGTAATGTTGTTAACAAAAGTAGATTTACCAACGTTTGAACGACCAAAGAAGGCAATCTCCGCATTTGCGGACTCGAGTTTTTCGATCTGATGCTTCTCAGTGATCGGAACAAGAAACGAGGATTCTGCGATCTTCATGATGGAGAGTTATTCGAAGACTCGCTTTTGATGGCGTCCATCTTTGACTCGAGCTTTGAAACCTTTCTTCCAAGGTGCAGGATGTACACGGTGATCAGAGCCCATACCACAAGGTACGCCCAAAAGAGTCCTGGAAAGGAATTTGGAACTTCAGTCATGGTCGCCCCTCTCGTCAAGTCGTTTATGTAACAGTGCAATTTTTGTTCGAAACCAAAGGAGGAAGAGTTGAAAAAGAATCAACGTGATCATTCCAAACCGGAGGGTTTCGCTCATCAGGGGATCTTTTACCCCTCCTTTGCCGATGACTTTTGGATGGAGCTGGACCTGGGTGAAATCAATCGAATAGATCACCAGTGGCACGGTGAGGGTGCCAATAATTCCCAGGACTGCTGAATGATTTGCAAGTCTTGTACGATCGCCAAAGATTCTTAGGAGATTAAAACTTAAGAAAATGAACCAGAGCAGCAGAAACGTAACCAGCCTCGGTTCAAAACTAAAGGGAGTATTCCACGCGGTATATCCCCAGATCATTCCGGTGGCAAGCACGATTGAACAGAACAAGAGAGCAAGCTCACCTCCCGCCTCCATGAGTGCATCGCACCACGGTTCACGTGTTGCCAGGTGAACAAGTGCTCCGACAAAAACCGCAAAGATAGCAACATATGCTGCCAGCGCACTTCCGACGTGAAAGTAGAGAATTCGTTGGATAGGACCAAGCCATTCATCGTTCGGAACCCTCAAAAAAACCGAGTAGAGCAGCGCCGAGACAAGGGCAGCTACACACAAGGTGATCGGGGCATAGAAGCGGCGAAACAAACGAAATACCTCAGTTCGTTATTTAAAACTTCCAGGATGTTCCCTCTCACAGAGTGAAAACGCAAGAGTGCCCCCCCTTTGCACTATTCGAGAATAACATACTCAAAGAGGCTCACTCCCAGACCAAGGTATACAAGCGCCAGAGCTGGCAGCGCTTCAACCCAAAACGAGGTTAGGTCAAATTGCTGATTCAAAAAGAGGTCCTGAGTTGTAGAGAGCGCTCCAAAAAAGACCGGAAAGAGCACAGGCAGCAGAAGAATTGGAAAGAGCACTGCCTTTAAGCGCGAATGCTCTGCAATTGCCGATAAAAGAAGGGAGAGCGAAACGAAACAGCAAACGACACATACAGAAATCAAGAAAAAAAGCAGTATCTGAGGAGAAAAAGTCGGCTGAAGGAAAATATACAGAATAGCAAATTGAAGAGCATGGAGAGCAAGAAGGAGGATTCCACCAAACAGAGCCTTGGAAAGAAAGAGCTGTGTAGGGCTTGCGCCACTCAGGAGGAGCGCTTGATAAGCAGAATCTCTCAGATCGGAATCAAGGAGCCGTACTGAAACGAGCATACCGCTAAAGAGAAAGAGGAGCCAAACAAGAGTCCCAAATGTTCTATCGATGGCTTCAGGAGCGAGTACCGCCTCTCTCAACCCAAATGCTGTAAGAGTTCCGAGGAGAAGACACAAAGTGACTGAGACGAGAATGAGCTCACCAGAGTTTCGCTCGTGAATGAGATCCTTTTGGAAGAGGATAAATATTGCTCTCATTGATTAATCTCTTGCCCGCCAGTTTGGAGGTTCCGTCTCGTTGCACAAACATCAAACATCCGTTTGGTTGCGAGCTGATCTTCTCTCTCTCGAAATTGGAGCTCTCCTTTATGAAGTATAATCACCCGATTCGAAAAACTCCTGAAAAGATCATGCTCGTGAGTTGAGAGCACTACCACCGTATCTTCCGAGATTTGAGCGAGATGACTCCGTAGCAGCGCAACCCCGTCCGTATCAAGGTGGGCCGTCGGTTCATCTAAGAGGAGCACTCGCGGCGAACCGAGAAAGCTCCGAGCGAGGGCCACCCGCGCGCGCTCCCCACGAGAAAGTTCGTTCAAAATTCTATGCTTCTTGTCAGAGAGATCCCACTGCTGAAGAACCTGTTCGAGGTCTAAAGGAGAGCGTTTGAGTTTTGAGAAAAGGCCGAGGTTTTGATGGACGGTCAGTCCTCGATAAAGCAGGAGTTCGTGACCGAGGTACCCGAAGCCAGAAAAAGGACGCTGGGCTTTTGGTGCTCGCCCAAAGCGACACGTTCCCTTCCACGGAGTGATAAGTCCAGCTGCGATTTTTAAGAGTGTACTTTTGCCCGAACCGTTTGAACCAGCTAGGAGAATTCTCTCTCCCGGAAAGATATCTAAGGTGATATCTCGGATGACTCGTCTCTCGTGGTACCGATGAGATACCTGTGCTAATTGAATTCGCGGTTTCATCTCTGCGGGCGAGCCTCTCTTCGTCGTCGAACTCAATCTATAGGAAACTACCCGCCAATGAAAATGTCCGATCTTTATGTTAAAAAAGCGAATGGCTCTTGCTCGCTTTGAGTAGGTCGTGCTGTTGGCCTCTCAGAAGGTATAAAACACTCTTTCGAGTAGGGGGGATTTGTCACTGAACGGTAGGGAACGAGTCGAGTTTCGTCAGGATCGTTGCTAATTCAGAACGGAGCGTTTCTCGCTCACCCGAATAATCAATTTCAGACAGGGTTCCCGCAGAAAAATCCGATTCGAGATCTCTAAGCCGTTGGACAGTTTGCTCCTTTTCTCGAAGGAGGGTTCGCAACTCATTCGCGTTTATAAAGTAACGCGACGGGTCAAGGTTTCGAAGATACGGCGACAGCAACACTCCAAATGCAAACAGAGAAAAGATGATAGCTACGATTACTTCTGCGTTCACGATATTGCCGCTGTTCCTTTTTCTTCTCGAGAGGTGCTCCGTGACTCGATAGCCATCATCTGATGTCGAAGATTCGGGAGCGATACGAAGAGCCACATGCTCCCAACGAGCATAATGAGCACACCGATCCAGAGCCATGCCTGCAGGGGATTAATGAACACCTTAAACGAAGCGCGAGTTCCCTCTTCATTTAAGCCTGCAAGTACAAGGTAGAGATCCTCTCGTAACCCTCGGCTGAGGGCTACCTCAGTCGTATTCTCTCGCCCCCGTTTGTACATCCGGAGTTCCGGCTGAAGGGTTGTTACCAAGTCGTTCTCGTTGTGTACAGAGACGAGAGTTCTCAAAGCCGTAAAATTATTCGTGTTTACTTCTTTAAGAGAGACTAGCTCAAGGGAATAGCGCCCGATCTTGAGCTGCTCATTGAGCGCCAAGGTAAACTCTTCTTCTTGTTTGTGAGCCATGGAGGCAGTGACGCCGATGGCCGCAACAAGCACGCCGATGTGGATCAGGTACCCGGCGTAGCGCGGTTTGTTTCGACGAATAAGGCGCGAAGCAGCAGACGTCAAATTCGAATCTGGCACGGTAGCTTTCTGGACTCGAAGACCTCTATGAAGTTCTCCAAGAATCGTCATGGAAACAAAGAAACAGAGGGAATATGAGATGACAGCATAAACACTCTGAACACCAGCCCAGGTCAGCGCTCCTCCAGCAACAAAGCCTGAAATGAGCGGGAAGAGAAACACCTTCCGAAGAGATTGCAGGCTCGCTTTCTTCCACGCAATGAGTGGTCCAACTCCCATAAGAAAGAGCATCAAGAGGAAGAGAGGAATATTAACGGCATTGAAAAATGGAATTCCGACGGCCTGTTTCTTTCCTGTGAGCCACTCGGAAAAGACCGGAAACATGACACCCCAGAAAGTGGCAAAAAGGATGCTGAGGAAAATGAGATTATTAATGAGGAAGGCCGATTCCCTTGAGAGGAAGCTCTCTATCTTCCGAGGAGAACGGAGCCGTTCTCGCCGAAGAAAAAGGTAGAGGGCAGCAACCAAAAAGATCAATCCCAGGTACGCAAGAAATACCCACCCCACATCGGTCGATGCAAATGCATGCACGCTTTGCACAACACCCGAGCGGGTGAGGAAGGTGCCAAACACAGTCAAGGCATACGTGAGAACGATCAGAGAAACGTTCCAAAATCTCAACATCTCCTTACGCTCCTGCACCATCACAGAATGAAGGTACGCGGTTGCGGTAAGCCAAGGCATAAACGAGGAGTTTTCGACCGGATCCCACGCCCAGAATCCTCCCCAACCCAGCTCAATATATGCCCAGTATCCTCCAAGACAGATTCCTGCGGTGAGAAAACTCCAGCCAGCGAGAGTCCACCGACGGGCATATCGAATCCAGTCATCACCATCGCGCTGTGAGAGAAGAGCGCCCATACAAAAGGCATACGGAATGGCGAGTGTCGTAAAACCGGCATACAGCATCGGTGGATGAATCGCCATGTAGGGATTTTGCAGCAGCGGGTTCAAACCATTTCCGTCTGGCGGTACAAACGGAGCCTGAATGTACCGGAAGGGATTTGTGACAAAGAGAGTCACTGTCAGGAAAAAGAGGAGTGACGAATTTGCTATCGCAAGGACCCAAGGGATGAGGTTCCTCGGATAGAGCACCGCGTTTCGAGCGAGGATACCGGTGCTGATTGAGAGGAAGAAGCACCAGAGCAGCATACTTCCGTCCATCCCTCCCCAAATAGCAGAGACACGATAGATATCTGGCATGTCAAGGTTTGAGAATTGCCAAACGTATTGGTTGGAAAAGTCCGAGACGAAAAAAAGATATCCGAGTGAAAAGATAGCGAGGAAGGTACAGATTGACACGAGAAACGTTGCGTTTCGAGCAACGAGAATCGTTCGGGTGTTCCCAAATCGTCCACCGAGTAGTCCGCTGGCGATACCCGTGAGAGCAAAGAGCCACGCTAACGAGAGTGCAACAAAACCAAAGCTATTCATCGACCACTTCGCCTCCAGAGGTACTCAATCAAAAATCGTGGTGGGGGGAAAGGGAAACGAGACCCTCTCTTGAAAAACGCCCCCTCCTTTCACCATTTCTCAAAGGGGCGTGCTTGGTGTGTCGAGGGCTCCCTCCCCTGGGGCTGCGCCGGGCTTTGGCGGTTGATACTTCGATGGGCACTGGGTGAGCATCTGGTGCGCGTACAGAATCCCCCCTTTAAAGTCTCCATCGATTATGACATCTCGGCCCGGGGCAAACATGTCAGGTTTGAGTTTCGAGTACACAACAGGGGTAAAGCCTTCCTCTTTGCCGGGAGTCTGGATAGTAAACTCGAGCCGAATCTCTGGCTCGACTTGATAGGAGATCGGTCTGCTCGATACTCGACCTGCTACCCGAATTCGGGTGAGGTCGTGCTCTTTGGCTACAAGTTCAGAGGGAGTAAATACCTCAGAGGTTCCCTGCTTGCTCGCTTGATAGGTGAGGAGGGCACCAAAGAGAATAAATGCCGCAACCAGTGTTACAAAAAGCTTGTTCATGAATCTCTCTAATTGAGGCACTCCCGTTGGCCGGGCGAAAAAACGTTGCGTAGTATAAGTA
>JAGRAO010000057.1 GCA_020434565.1 Bdellovibrionales bacterium | reverse complement strand
GGTCGGGGTGCTTCTTCCCACAATCAAGCAACGATAAAGATGGAAAGTGGGTAAAGATCTTAAGTTCACAGACTGGCGAGGTGCTCCAGACACTCAAGACAAGCGCTTGTACCGAAGCTTCTCCAGCACTCGGAGACATAAATGGCGATGGAAAGAATGAGGTCGTTATCACAGAAAATGGATCTTCGAGCATCGGGGGAGATGGTTCGAGCCGGGTGACGGCGTGGATCCCAGAGAGTGGAGAGGTCCTCTGGAGCACCATCCCAAAGGATGCGGGAGGGAATCAGGAGTGGGGTGCGCACTTTCAGAGTCCGATTATCGCTGACCTCGACAAAAACGGTTCACAAGAAGTTATCGTTTCAAATCAGTCAGCGCTTGTCGTGCTCGAAGGGAGCACTGGAACGCACCTTACATGTGCCCAAAAAGGTTGTAATGATGGTTTACCGAGATTAAAAACTGGTGGCAGCAACGGAACACCGACCGTTGCAGATATTAACCAAGATGGTCAAAACGATCTGCTCCTTTCAAGCGATAAGGGAAGCAGCGGAGCAATCTACGTCTGGACCGATCTCGAAGAACTTGCGAGTACCCCCGGTACGCTCGATAGCGCTCGACTCGACTGGCCTACTTGGCGTGGCAACGTCGCTCGCAGTGCTATTCTATCCCAATAAGATCTACCCGTTCCGACCAAAGATTCGAAAGCGAGGTTTGTGCCGAAGATCTTTACCTGCTTCGTCTTCACCTTCAGGTGGTGTAATCGAGAGAAGGCGGGATCGGAGAGCTTCGGCCAACTCCTTCGTCAGCGCCTGGAGCCCCGTAGTGAGCCTCTCGAGAGCAGGGAGCGAGGCTTCTCCGCAGATATCGAGACCATTTTTGTCGTATCCAGAAACTGAGCGCACTACAAAATCTCTCGTACTCAACACCACAGTGTATGCCTGCATGAGTTCCTCCTTCAGCACTGGATCAGACTGCGCGGTAGCGGAAAGCGGGAACACGAGCTTATTGAGAAATAACGTGGCGGCTTCCTCTACCTGTTGTTCAAGTCCAATTGTATTGAGCGACTCCACATGGCGTTCAAAGAGAGATTTGTGGCCAAAGGGAGAAGCTCTTTCGGGAACCGCTTTCATGACAAATTCGACGAGAGCCGAAGTCGCATCTCGCAACGTTCGAAGCGCTTCTGCTTTGGGTGGCCGAAAACCCTCGAGATGGCGAATCTCTAGAATAGGAAGAGGAATCCTGAACTCCTTTGACTCAGCAGAACGTATGCGTCCACCCAAATCAGGCATCTTATTCCTTTCCAGCTTTCACAAGCATCGCGCACGCCATCCCACCCGCAGCGCAAACACTTATCACTCCTGTAGAGAGACCTGAGCGTTTCAGTTCGTTTACGAGCGAAAGTACGATTCGGCTCCCAGTAGCCGCAAACGGATGTCCGAGGGCAAGAGAGCCTCCATTTACGTTCATCCTATCCCCTGGGATCTCTCCAATAGGTGACACTCCGTACTTCTCCCAGCCGTCTCTCCAGACACTTTGATTCGCAAGAACTTGCGCAGCAAAGGCCTCATGCACTTCAAAACGATCAATGTCGTCCACTGACAATCCGTGTCGCTGCATGAGCTTTGGGAGCGCTACTCCTGGCGCTTGGAGTAAGCCGTCATGAGGGTCAACTGCCGCGAATTCTATGCCTGACACATACCCAAGTACTTCGCGTCCCTGTCGTCTCGCCTCGCTCTCAGACATGAGACATACGGCAGAAGCTCCATCAGTCATAGCACTCGAGTTTCCGGCGGTAAGCGTTCCTTCACTTCCAAAATCAATACCGGGATACTGTTGAGAGAGTCGTGACGGAAGGCGGAATGCCGGAGAAAGAGAAGCGAGCTTTTCAAGAGTGGTACTCGCCCGAATAATATTGTCTTCGTTTACATCTCCGAGCGGGGCAATCTCTGTTGCAAGATACCCTTGCTCTTTAGCGCGCGCGGCATTCTGATGGCTTCGAAACGCCAGCTCGTCTTGGGCGTCTCTTGGAATCGAAAGCTCTCGAGCCGTAAGTTCACAGTGTTGCCCCATAGTGAGACCAGTGCTCGCCTCTCGTGGGCTCGGCCCCTGAGGAATGAGGTAGCCGAACCGAAACTCTCTCAGTAGCCCTACCCGTTGTTTTAGGGTCCTTGCGGCATTCATCTTCATCCAAAATTTCTCGGCCTGAGGGGTCAGCATGAGTGTTGGATTTGAGAGTGACTCGACTCCACCGGCTATTCCTGAACGAATCCTCCCCGTTGCAATATCGTTTGCAAGTTGGTGTACCGCTACGAGACTCGTAATACAGTTGTTACTCACAAAGTGTGCTTCGTGCTTTGGAAGATCGGTATCGATCGCTATCTGCCGCGCGAGATTTGGAACCCGGGGATTAAGAACGACAGCACCATAAATTATCTCATCAATATCACGCGATTTGAGATCGAGCCCTTCAAGGGTCTTTGCCACTGCATGTGTTCCAAGCTCGAGCTGTCCGTACTGGCCAAGTGATCCCCCGGCTTTGACAAAGGGAGTTCGTAAGCCTCCGACGATAGCGACTCGGTGCTTCTGAAGAACTTCGTCTCGAAGCTTCGAGGCTGCAGAAGATGTCAACGAAGAGAGGTCTTGTGCTTCACGACCATGGTCTCGTTCGGGATTCACTCTCTCCTGCTCCATTCTCAATGTCCCCCAACTTTAAAATCCATCGCCGTGTTCTGCTCGAGCAACCACTCCCTCCGATGGGACAAACCGCTTTCCAAACCGCTCTGCAAGATGTTCCAGAGAGAGTTTGAGGTCTTTTGCGCCCCGTTCTCGAGCATACTGGATCAATCCACCTCGATGCGGAGGAAATCCAAAGCCCATAACAGATCCGAGATCTATCTGAAGCGAAGCTGAACGCTTCTCTTCGCCAGCGACTCCCTCATCGAGGCACCGAATAGCTTCGTTGACCATCACGAGTACGAGCCGGTCCCGAACCTCTTCGTCTGACAGCTCGGGGTTCCCTGCGAAGCCAGAAAAGGCACTGAGTGTTTCAAGATCAAGCGTTCCTTTCATATCGTTTGGACCTTCATATCGATAGAACCCGGCCTGACTCTTGACCCGTCCGAATTTCTGCTCTGCGAGGATTGCTCCAAACGACTCCGGCTGTCTCATGCGATCTGCATACCCACTGTGAATTACTTTTCCGACCTTCTCTGCCGTATCGAGTCCGATCTCATCGAGCAATCGAATCGGCCCCATCGGCATACCAAACTCAACTGCCACCCGTTCTATCTGCTCAGCTGGAACACCCTCTCGCAGGAGAAATCCCGCTTCGTTTAAATACGGCATGAGCATTCGATTCACGAGAAAGCCCGGAACATCTTTTACGACGATGGGGAGCTTGCCGAGCCGAGTTGCAATGCCAGAGAGTTGATTGATTGTCTGCTCAGACGTTTCAGCACCAGGGATAATCTCAATGAGCTTCATTCGTTCAGCTGGATTAAAGAAGTGCATTCCGATAAACCGTTCAGGATGTTCAACGCAGCTACTTAATTCAGTAACAGAGAGCGAAGAGGTGTTCGTCGCAACGATAGCCTCACTCGAAACACTCGCTGAAATCGCTCCAAGGAGTTTCTTCTTGAGTTCGAGGATCTCTGGCACCGCCTCAACCACAGTCGAGACATTCTTTTCGGTTGCGGGTGTTTCTTGGACAAGGTTCAGTCGAGCAGCTTGGGCTGCTTTCTCTTCATCTGAGAGAGATCGCGAGTGTTCAAGAATCCGCTCTACCGCTTTTCTCCCGCGCTCGAGCTGTTCTTTCGATGTATCCTGAAGGGAGACCTCGGCTCCAGATTTTGAGAACACGCCAGCAATTCCAGCACCCATCACTCCAGCGCCTACAACGAGAGCGTGCTGTTGGCTCATGTCCGGCTTGGCTCGTCTGCCGATCTCTTTTGCATTCTCAATTGCAAAGTGAACGTTCACAAAAGCGCGAGATTCAGGAGTAAACAAAAGTTCGGACTCAATCCGTGCTTCCCTGGCGAGCCCCTTCTCGATACCTTCCTCTAAGCCATAGAGAGCTGACTCAAGAATTTTTTTCGGGGCTGGGAGATGCAAGAGCTTTTTCTTTTCAAGAATCGCCTTAACGGCTGCAGCAGTTTTATTTCGCCCGAAGGACGTCTTCGTAGCTATCCAGTCTTTTAAGGAGAGTCGCGGGAGCTTCGCTCGCAGATCGCCAGAGATGATTCTTTGAGCCGCGCTCTCCAATTCACTCTCATGGCAAACGTGATCAACCAGCCGGTTTTGCTGAGCAGCCCGGGCATCAATTGGCTCTCCCGACTGCATGAGCTTTAGCGCATTCGGTAGCCCCATCTTTCTCGGAGCTACTTGAGTACCGGTCCAACCCGGGAGGATACCGAGTTTTACCTCTGGAAACCCGAGACTCGTCTGAGGTGAATCAGATGCAACGATATGGTCGCAATTGAGAGCGAATTCGAGGCCTCCTCCAAGACACAGCCCGTGTATAACAGCGACAGTTTTCACGGGGAGGCTGGCTATCTCACGAAAAAGGGCTTGGCCCTCTCTGATAAAATCAAACGCTTGCTGCCTGTTCTCTATCTTTTGAAAGAGCGAGATGTCGGCTCCAGCACAAAACATCTTTGGATGACCGCTGATAAAGATCACTCCTTTAATCTCTCGAGCTTGAGCAAGGACTGTCAGTTCAGACACAATCTCCTTTAGGGAATCGAGCCTATCCCGAGTGAGTCGGAGCACCCCCTCTCGCGCATCTCCAAGCTGAACTTCAGCTATCCCGTCTTGTCGGATACAGTACCGAGCCCTCCCTTCAGAGGTCTTAGTCTTGAGACTTTCCACCTCGGTTGGCGGGACTGGATCTTTTGAGAACGACGCTGAAGCGAGGGGGTTGTCACACGAGGGATCTGGATGCTGCGGATCCGTTCCACCTTCGGGACCGGTAACATGCTCAATCATGCCTCGCCTCCTTTTCGCTGGTATTGCTGGAGGATCTCTGGCGTTGGCGTTCCTCGCGTAAAGACCGAAGCATCCTCTATCACTTGCTTCCCAAGCCGAGTGAGGCGTTTTAACGAAGCATCGCTTGGTGAATGGAGCTTGCCGTTCATTTTCATTGTGAGTTCTTCGCACATCGCAAGCGCTGCTTGTTGCTGTAAAGGCGACTCCTGCTGCGCTCCCCAGAGAGCCGTCACGGCAATGGTCATGAGATCTTGAGCTTTCTGAGAGATCGCTATCATGCGGCACTGGCGATCTGGCAAACCCGCTTGGTGCTTAACCATCGAACCGCTAATCTCAAGCGACATTCGCTCAAGCCCTTGCAGTGCGAAAGAAACGAGTTTTCCCAACTCACGAGGGAGATCTTCTACTCCATCTCTTCCAGACCCAAGTGCTGACGCGAGCTTTCGCACTCCAAGCGAGAGTGTTCTCTTTGCAACCCAACCTCCATATGCGCTCATCGGGCCCCGCATCCACCAAGCGTGCATTGGGTTTGATGGGACAAAGTACTTCATCTTTCCCGCCTCTCGCAGTTCGTTCACCTTTTCTGCGATTGGGAGAAAGAATTTCTCGCCGTGCTCTTTCGTAAGCGCCTTAAAAAACGCCATCGAAAGCATCTCCCCTTCTCCCTCATAGATGCACGGTGCGAGATAGTCGTGAATGTTATCTCCAACGAGGTGTCCCTTGAGAAACGATCTCCCCCCATGCGTTTTTAGGGCGAGTTCTATGGCAGCCTCTTTCTGAGCTTCACTTCCGAAGATCTTGGCGATGATACACTCGGCCTCTCCTCGATAGCCGTTATCGAGCAGATCAGCCGTCCAGGCGGTGAGCGCATCAGCAGCCGCTATTCGCGCTGCCATCTTCCCTATTCGACGCTGAACAAGCTCTCGCTCAGCGATCGGCTTGTCATAGGTGGTTCGAAACTCTGCCCAGGGAAGAGTGCTTGAGAGAAGCTGACGCATCGCTCCTGCCGCATTTGCGCAAAGCGCAATTCGCCCACGGTTTAAACCGTGATAGGCGATAACGAGCCCACGGTCAGCGCGGAGTTCTCCATCGGGACCGGTGACTTGCAGTAGATTTTCTTTCGGAATCCGCAGGTCAGTAAATTTCAGACCAACATTGTTGGCATGTCGGAGAGCATAGATATCGTATCGCTTCACCTGAAAGTGTTCGTTCTCCTGATCTGGAAGATCCACAATGAAAACCGCCTGCTTGCCGTCAAGCATCGCCACCAACCCGATCGTTCTCCCTGGACCGGCATTTGTGATAAAGAGCTTCTCGCCGTTGATAACAAAGTCATCTCCATCTCTCGTGGCAGTTGTCTGAATCGCGGTGAGATCTGAGCCAGCTCCCTTTTCAGTAAGGGCAAAAGCACTCAATCGCTCTCCCGATGCAAGCCGTGGAAGATATTTCTCTTTGAGCGCATCACTTCCAAACGTTACGAGAGGGTCAACAGCTCCGATACATCCATGAACACTCGCAAGTCCAGCAACCGTAGGATCAACTTTTGCCATCTCGGTAATAAGGTGAGCGAATTCGCGGAAGCGAAGACCAACTCCGCCGTGCTCGCGTGGTATGAGCATTCCCCAGTATCCAAAAGTACCGAGCTCTGAGAGCAGCTCAGAGGAGATCTTTCCGTTCCCGTCGAGGTTGGTGCCAGCCACGTGGTGACGCCTGACACAGTCAACGCAGTCTTGAATTCGCTGGGCGATTTCAGGAGCTAAAACGAGTTCACTCGAAGCAAACTGCGCAGCACTCCCACGATTCCAGATCGATTGATTGCTCGGACTATCTTCCGTACGTCGACCCTTTTCGAACGTGGCTTCTACTCCACGATCAGCGCGATCAATTTGGCCGAGCTTGAGTGCCTCATCGATATTCGTGTCGAACGCTCGGGCTGTTTTTTCAATTATCCCTTCGTCGTGAGGATCCGCAGACTGTGGACGACTCGGGTCTGGTGTAGGTTCTTGGACAAACTGCATCAGGAGCACTCCAAACGGTGAGAAAGGTTCAAAAACCAAAGAAGCGAACTGCCTTCTCTTTCAAAAACCGTTTGGAGATGGGTGACTGGTCAAAATGCGGAAATTTTCCGAGACCGCCGTTGGGATGCGGGAAAGGAAAGAACGATTCGGAGAAAAATGTATTTCTCGCCGCAGACTGCGAGCCTTTCTTTCGGCAGCTAGGCAACAGTTGCTTTATTCACGGTGGGTTAACTGGGTAGGGACTTCTCAATCTTTGGGACGAAAGAGAGAAAAGCCCTCCGACCTTCAGCTCAGTTCTAACGACGAAACTTCACAAGGACCACCTTTCCCGAGAAAGAGGACCGGCGAGCCTGATCTTCTATAATCTCAAGAGAGCGCTTTTCTGAGATTCCCCAGATACCGGAAGACCCTGCTCCAATCGCGGGAAAAGCCACTGATTCAAAACCTTGCTGTTCAGCAATTCGAAGTGCTGTTCGAACACATTCCCGAACTGAATCCTCCGAGGATCTCCAAGCGTGGTTAATTCCAGCTGAGTGTATGATTCCTTTGAACTGGTCGGAGAGTTCGCCGGCCCCGGTAAGACGCGAGGCTCCCAACGGGAGAACTCCAAACGTTCGCAGCTCCTGAAACGGTTCTGTCCCTGCGGCTCTCTTTATCGCTCTAGAAACACCCTGAGTGACAAGCAGCCAATATGGAATAAGGTTTCTGTTCCATGCGTTCACAATTGCATCAACTTTTTGATCCAGCAGATTGCCCTCAACACGTTCGATGGACGGACCAGTGCGCTTTTGTTCAGCTTGAGATTTTCCTGGACTCGGCGAACAGGGGAGAGCTGATCCGGTATCAGACTCAAGCTGCAGGGGACGAGGGATGTGGGGCTCTTGATTCATCATAACGTCAGCACGCCTCTCCAATGTTTCTCGAGGATCCCCTCAATGCTTCACGAAGTCTGGGCCAAATCTGCCAGCTCTTCAATCAAAGCGCGTTCGTATTCACGTGGAGTGAGGTTATCTCTATCAAGATTCAGTTGATCATCGAGATGAGATGGAATCCGAGTCTCCCGTGACTCTTCAAACTCGTGGCGCTCTTGATCGGTCTTTCGCAACGAATCCGGGACAACCGGTGTGTCCAGATCTTGTCGCAAGAGCTTCATAATTTCACTCACGACTAAATCTCCAAGTCCAGAGTTAGCAAGTGCTCGTTTTGCTGCTCGACTTATTTTGGCCACAACTTTGTTGCCGCTCTAATCAAATGAAGAAAATCTCACTTTGAGAAAGATTCAAACATTGCGGCGCTCCCCTAAGAATAGTGTATGAGCGATTCTTCCCTAGTCAAAGAAATTTTGAATGTAGCTGTTCGCATCAGAAATGAAGATAATTTAAGCCGCCTTCCTCTCGAGATTTTCAAACATTTCTTCGACAGCCATAGCGTATTTAGAGAGCACCTTAGCACGTTGGACTTTAAGAGTCGGAGTTAGTCCATCGCCTACTGAGAGTGATTCAATCAGATGAAAGGCTCGAATTTTCTCTACATTTCTTCTCGCGCGCTCTCGATTGTAGCGCTCGATCTCATCGTGAATGAGGGCTATGACGTTTGGGTTATGAAGCGATATCTCAGCTGAGGGGTCAAGGTGGAGATGTCGAGCTACCCGTTCTCGGTTAATTGAGACCAACGCAACAAGGTGGGAATGCCGGTGTCCCTCAACCACCGCATCAGCAATAAATTCTGATTCACACAGGCTTCGCTCGAGATCTTGCGATTGGATATTTTCGCCACTCGTTGTAACGATTACGTCATCAATGCGGCCTCCAATAGAGAGGTATCCGTCTCCGTCGATCACTGCCTGGTCACTCGTGTGATAATAGCCATCTTTGTCGAAACGAGCTTCTGTAGCATCAGGCCGATTGAGATACGAACTCGCCAAGCTCGAACTCCGGATGAGAAGTTCCCCAGATGGCGATACTTTGAGTTCAATATCGTCAGAGAGAACCCGGCCAACGGTCCCCTTTCGGTGGTGCTCCATCGTGTTGCACGTTACAGGAACATTCGTTTCAGTCGAGCCGTACCCTTCAAGAACGGGCAAGTCGAGCGCCCAAAAGAAGTCGTACAGATCAGATGGGAGAGCGGCCCCTCCACTGATAAAAAATTGAAACTCCTTCCCCACAATCTCCTTTTTCAACGCTGCCTTTATCCTCGGACCGAGCGCACCAAACGGCTTTGCTTCAAGAATATTCTTCAGTACTGATGCTTTCGGGTGAGGTTCTCTCCCTTCTTGGTTCGCCAGAAATATCTCGAGATACGTGTCGATCACGGCTCCAAGAAGAATTCCTTTCGGGGATTTCTTTCGCGCCTCTTCGAGAATCCCATCCTTAATTCTCTGAAGAATCTTTGGCACAACTGGAACGATATGTGCCCCCGCTCGCTTCATATCCTCTTGTCCGAGTTCGCGAGCAAGGGAGGTGAGCTGCGAACTCTTCGTGCTTGAAACTCTCGGGAACCTCGACTCACGCCCGGTCAACATGGTGATATGAACCATCCGCATGCCAAAACCGTGAGCTTGAGGGAGGAGATGAAGCGCTGAGCGACTCTCGTCAATGAGTCCCGATACAAGAATCTGTCGCAAATTTTCAAGGTGTTGGGCGTGAGTTGCGACTACTCCCTTGGCAAGTCCAGTAGTGCCTGAGGTATAGATGATTGTTGCTGGGTCGTCCGGGTGGTTTCGATGTCGTTCAAATCGAGCACCTTTGGGGAGTTCCGTTTGGGCCAGCCGCTCGATCTCAATCTCAGATACGGAATCTCTTCCACAATCTTCAAATGAGATAATTCGCTTTAGCAAAATCGGGGAGTAGCTCCGCTCCTCTCCACTTCCACTTACGATCGAAAATGGTCGCTGAAAAAGTCGAGCGAGTTTCTCAAGCTGTTCCTTGTTTTCGAGGAACAAAGCCGAGACATCTGCATCTTTGAGGATGTACCCGTTTCGTTCTGCTGAATCAGAGGTATAGAGGGTAACAACCGTTGCTCCAACGAGATACGTTGCGAGTTCTGCGATGATCCACTCGGGCCTCGTATTTGAAAGTATCCCAACTCTATCGCCGGGTCTAATTCCTGCTTCGCGAAGCTGCTGCGCGACTCCTTCAGCTACGGCAGTAATCTCCCGGTAGCTGACCGAGCGGTTCTGAGAAGGCTTATCCCTCTCAAAGTCCCCCTCTGTATCGTAAGAGCCCTCTGAATAGCTAAGCGCTATCTCGTTTGGTGTTAGAGTCGTGAGATATTCGAGCAATCCCGGAAGTTCTGTTTGGAGGGCAATTTCTTCAGGCGAGAGCGTCATGGTCACCTCCAATTTGAGCTCGCCTTTTGGCAATAACGGCTTCTACAAGTCCGGTAACAAAGAGAGAGACGGCATTCCGAGAGATTCGCTGTTCAAAGGTCGGAACTGCTCGATTGGGGTGAAGCTCACGTAATGTACGCTCAAGAAAACGCGCTATGTCGGTAAAGGCCTGCTTTTTCTCCTGGCCGATCTGAAGGCCGTGTCCACCGTTTTCATAGGTGTGGAACTCAACTCTTTGAGAGGGGATGCGCTCACGCAGCATTTCGATCACGTCTGAGGAGACGACGTGATCTTTCTCTCCCTGGAGATAGCAAACGGGGCACTGAATGTCGGACGCAGCTCGAAGTCCCTTTTTCTGGATGACTCTGAGGGAAAAGGCTGTCGGGATGGGAATCTTTCGAAAGCTCGGATTGCGTTTTCCAAGTCTCTGTTCTTCACGATCTACCGAATCTTCCGAAGGGACCGAGGCGAACCGAAAGAGGCGCAGTGCATTGAGGGTCAGACTCCGAATCAGGCGAGAGGCTGCAATTCCTCTATCGAGATAGGTCTCTAGCCTTTCATTTCGGAGTTTGAACGGCCCGGCCACAGCGACTATCGCAGCGAAAGTCCCTGGAAATCTTCGCTCAACTTCGAAGGCAACCGGAACACTTGTGGAGTAACAAAAAAGAATCGGAGGGCGCTCAAATCGACTTGCCTTCTCATGCATGTCGCTAACCCATTGATCGGCCGTCGTGTCTCGAAGGCTTTTCCAGGTACCATCATGACCGGCGAGGGAATAGATTTCGGAATGAATTCCACTTCGGTCAAAGAGTTTGAGAGCAAAGTCACGCCACGGATAACCCGTCGCGGTTAATCCGCCGAAAAAGAGAAAACTCGAAAGATCTGTTCGCCCCGGTATGATGAACGGCTTTGAAAGTCGCTCGAAGTACCCGGGCCGATCGAGTGCTTTCGGATCGGCAACATGCCACGAAAGGCCTGCACCCTCTCCAACTAACTTTTCAACAGTAGAGAGGACACTTCCACCTGGAAGAGAATGATCGATATCAGATGTTGGGGGGCAAGGAGGTTCACGGAGATCTTCAAAGTTTTGAATCGGAAGAGAAGGAAGAGATGCCTGAGAGAAGTCAACTCCCTCATGAGGTTGTAGTTCACGCTTTAGCGCTGGAGCAACACTCTGACTCTCTTGAGGCTGCGGCAATCCAGCCATTCCCCACCCTCTTCAAAACAGTGACTTCACCTCTTGATCACTCGAAGAGCCTTCGCTCTCGCAAATGGAACTCAGATGGGGGTTTGAGATGGGGAATATCCAGAGTTTCAGTTGCGGTGGGTCGTCAAACGGTTCGGTAAAAGTGTGAAGATGGTTTAGAATTTGCCTAATATCTTCAAGCGGTGTGAGAATCTCTATCAAATGTTTGAAATTTCATCACAACAAGAGCCTTTTTCAGAACGATCCTGTGATGGCTCCCACTCTGAGTCGCTTCCAAGCATCTCGGAGAGCGTGAGAGAGGAATCGCTTGTTCGCGGGCTATTCCACTTCGGCGTTATCTCACTCCTCGGCTCTCCTGCCGCCGGCAAAGGAACCCAGAGTCGAATACTCTCTTCGGAGTATGGACCCACCCATATATCGACTGGGGACCTCGTAAGACACGAAATCTCATCAAATGGACCTCGCAAGGCAACGATTGAATCGCTCGCAGCTCAAGGGAAACTCATCCCGGATGAAATTGTTATGGATCTCCTTCGCAAAAGGTTGAGCCACATCGATAGAGAGAAGGGTGTTGTCCTTGACGGATGTCCGAGAACTGCTCACCAAGCCTTGCTCCTTCCAGCTCTCCTTGAAGAATTCGGAATGCGACTCTCAGGCGTTTTGGAACTAAATGTCCCCGAGAAAGAAGCCCATAAAAGACTTCTGACGAGAATTGCTCAAGGGAGCACTCGAGAGGACGACACTCCAGAAAAGCTCACAGAACGATACAAAGAGTATCTCAGCCACGCGAATGCTCTTCAGAGGGCACTCGAGAGCATTTGTCCGATTTCGCAGGTAGATGCATCAAGTTCTTTGGAAGAAACTACGCAAATACTCCGAACGACCCTTGCTCAACTCGCAAAACATCAACAACAGGGCTGATGGCTTTGCTATCGCTTTCTTTAAGTTTCTTCTCTTCTCGTCTCGAGCAGGACGAGGAGAAGGAGTAGGTGATTTCCCCTAGAAAGTAGAATAGTTGCGCTGTTCGGTAGAAGAACCCGCATCCCTGACCGACTGAAACTTTCCGGTAGAAGCAGTCGCTCTCTGTAGACCGCCCTCTACCCGGAGGTAGTTGTCAATTCTTGGGTTCGGTCGACCGTACGTACTTGTATAGATATCATTCCCCTTCAAGCGCTCACGTTTGAAACGGTAGATCCCAGGGGTCAGACGGTAGAGTTTTCGAATCTTCTCCCCAGCCTTGTCCTCTGCCTCTACAATGATCACATCCTTTGGATTCTCAAGAACCCCACTGATCTGCCAATCGCGGGTACCGAGGGTCGAATCACTCTTTCCGAGCCGAACAGAACGCTTGATGCCGTATTGGCCGATATAAACTGAGAGACGAATTGTATCTTCTCCGAGGAGATATCCTCGAATTGAGAAATAGGCTGGCGCACTTGTATTTACCGCGGCTGTTGACGTGACGCTTTGAGAAACACGAAAGTCGGTAGCGGTGATATTTGGGTTATACGGACGAAGAGCACGCTCACGAGCCTGAGCGGCTTGGCTTGATTCAAGCACAGATCCGAGTGAGACCTCATTCCAGGTGAGCGCGTATCGGCGGTCCAAAATATCTCGATACATGGCTTGGCTCACACGTTTGTTTGCATAGTTCAGATAGTCGAGAACGGCATTTGGCTCAACTAATCCGTTTCCACTCCCCGCGAGCACAGTATCAAGGGCTTTAATGAATGCGAGCACCTCGAATTTTGTGTTCGTAGCCTGCTTCGGTAACTCACGGTAGAGCTTTGTAACGTCACGACGTGCTGTCGCAAGAATCTTTTTTCGCTTCGAGGTAAGCAAAATATCCCAGGTGAGCGGCACGCCTGCTGGGATCAATTCATCGGAGTCTTTCGGCGAAGTTACTGCTGGTTCACATGGAGCGCCTGCCGCTTGAGTTCCGGAAATCTGAGCAGGTTGAGCTGGCTCGTTAAGCTCCATCTTTACTGGAACCGGCCCGTCTTGATCCACATCGGCCCTTTGGGATGGCAACTCCTGTTGCGCAGATTCAATCTCTGATTCGCTCACTTCAACGATTTCTCGCGGGAAGAGGATACTATCGATTGATTCCTGGGGAGTTTCGTTGGGAGAGGCTTGGTCAGTAAGCTTTGCCTCTTGATCCTTTCCGGCAGGTGCATTCGCACTCTGCTTTACTGGAACCAACTCAGGAAGAAAGAAGAAGAGCCCTACGACTCCGAGAACTACGAGCGCAGCAAAGATGTTCCCTCTATGAAAGGGAGATGATCGACGTTTTTTGGCTAAAGATGGCATAGTCTTCCGCTCCTGCGTACTTTCGTTTTATGAGCGCACTCCGCTCAGAACGAACCTTGGCCGCGAATGCAGAAAACCTCGTTGGTGAAATTCTCACCAAAAAAAGAACCTTACTCGAAAGTACCTCGAGAGATTCTTTCGAGTTCCCGACCCTGCTGAAATCACCAGGCACCGGAAAGGACGTTTTGTCTCTAAAGAGTTATGGGGATCTCGCACGCTCGTGACTCATTTCTACTCGCACGGAAATAACAGCCTATAATGTCATTCATTTCAGATAATTAAGGACGCCTTCCCTCTGATTTTTGTAGCTTATCGCGGCTCAAAACTTCCCGAAGTGGTCCTTCTCTAAGAAAACTCAGGAGAAATCGCGTAATGGAAATCTCCTCTCCCGAAGATTCTTTCACTCCAGATTCTATAGTGATTTCAGATTTCTGTCGCTTTTTACCAGGCGGCTGAGCACACAACGATTCGTGTTCTGCAGCCGAAGAGACGTGTCTTTCGCATGTTGAATGTGGAGACAAATTGTAGTTGGTAGTTCGCCAGGGAATGGCAGTAGTGGCAGTAACGATCGGGAATAACATCGGAAGTCTTGGTGCGCAGCGGCAGCTCTCGCAAACCAACGCCGAACTTTCAAATGTCTTTGAAAGGCTCTCCTCCGGACAGCGAATCAATCGCGCCTCTGACGATGCCGCCGGCCTCGCAATAGCTTCATCTCTCAATCTCTCAAGCAGAGTGTTTCAGCAAGGAATCAGAAATATTAATGATGGGATCAGCCTTCTCAATATTTACGATGGAGCTCTCGAACAACTCACGACTATTCTCACTCGGCAAGAGGAGCTCGCAGAGCAAGCTTCAAATGGAGTCTATTCCACAGACCAACGCCAGGCACTTCATACGGAGTACAATGAACTCGTAAAGGAATTTAATCGTATAGTTGAAAGCGTCCAATTCAACGATCAGGCGCTTCTCGGAACAGTTGGATTGAACATGAGAATTCAGGGAGGCTTTGGAACTGATGCTTCAGTTCTTCTCAAGCTCTCTGAAGAACTCGCTCGCACGGTTGGGACGGGAGAGTTTACCGGTAGCTCTGATGTCATTACGGTAGCCGGTCTCCAATACGGATCCGCAGATTTCGATGGGGATGGCTTTGATGATCTCGCGGTGACGGTGGGAACTTCCGTTAATATTCAACTCTCGAATGGGGACGGGACGTTCACATCCTTCGCCACGGTTAGTTCCGGTCTCGACTCAAGTACTGTCCAAATCGTTACAGGAGATGCAAACGGAGATGGGATAACAGACCTCTTCACAAGAGACGGAAACGATCTCGCTATTCTTCTCGGAAATGGGGACGGAACGTTTCAAACTGGAACGACTTACGCAAGCGGAATCACGGCCATTATCGATCTGAAAGTTGGCGATTTCGATGGGGATGGATTCGATGATGTTCTCGCGACCACCATTCCAGCATTCAAAGATGCTATCTTTCTCGGCAACGGCTCAGGAACATTTCAAGGAAAGACGACCATTTTGTCTGATGTCGGAACATACGGGCCCACGCTCGGTGACGTTGATGGAGATGGCGATACTGATATTCTGCTCGCAAATGGAACAGATTTCGATGTGTATGGCTATGATGAAACGAACGGGCTAACCGTCATCGACACGATCACGTCGTCAGTTGGTGGAGATGCGCTCCTCGCCGATGTCAACAACGACGGGAGAACTGACCTTATTGCAATCTCCGACGGTGTCGTTGGTGTTCGTTTCGGAAATGGAGACGGAACTTTTCAAACAGAAATCTCAGCGGCGACGGATACACTCTCATCCCGTGACAATATTGGAATCGGTGATTTCAATGGAGACGGGATTCTCGATATCTTTCTTGCCCAAAATGACGTGCCAGCCTACGGACAGATCCTCCTTGGAAATGGTGATGGAACATTTGAAGGCGCTGCCACATTCGACTTCGTGACAAGCGCAACGAACGTTGTTGCAAGCGATGTGGATGGTGACGGTGTAACCGATCTGATCTCCAACGACGGGTTGGGTGGGATCTCCTACATGACCCAGTACACCACCGAGACCAACGAAATTGCCTTCGAATCACTTCTCACGCAGGACTCCGCGCAAGCCGTGCTGAGCGTGGTATCCAGCGCACTCGATAGGGTAACAAGCGAGAGAGGGGTCGTTGGCGCATCTCAATCCCGTTTATCTTCAGGTCTTGCCACTCTCACGGTCACCAACGAAAATTTTTCTGCTGCAGAATCTCGAATCCGTGACGCTGACATAGCACAGGAAAGTGCCCGACTCGTGCAACTCTCTATACTTGAGCAAGCATCGGCAGCTGTTTTAGCACAGGCAAATCTCCAACCTCAGCTCGCCCTTCGGCTACTGAGTGATCAATAGCGAAGGTGGACTCACACTTCACTTTGAAAGTCTCGCTCTCCTACAGCACCCCCAACTTCGTCTCTGTGCAGCTACGAGGCGAGATGGCTCTTCCTCGACAGAAGCAGTTCAGTTTCGAGAAGACTGAGGATCTCTGCTACCTGAAAGGACTTATTGAGAGTGTAGAAATGAATTCCGGGACTTCCATCTCGCAGTAGCTCGGTCACCATTTGAAAAGCGTACTGTACGCCAAAGTCTCGAACCTTCTCGGCAGAATCTCCCAAAGAATCAAGACTTGATGTGAGCTTCTCGGGGAGAGATGCACCACAAAGAGAGGTGAACCGCCGAAGCTGCTGAGCGTTTGAGACCGGCATTATTCCTGGGATAAGAGGGACAGCGATACCTTGTTTATGAGCTCGATCTCGAAAGCGAAAGAAAAGCTCCGGTTCAAAAAAGAGCTGAGTGAGCACAACCTCTGCGCCACTGTCGATCTTCTCTTTCAAGTATCGCATTTCATCCCCGAAGTATGAGGCCTCTGGATGACCTTCGGGGTAACCAGCAACAGCGATACTAAACCCTCCTCTTCTCGCTATGAACTCAGTGAGATCTCGCGCACACTGAAACCCTTGAGGATGAGGAACGAAACGCTTCTCGCCCTTCGGAGGATCTCCACGGAGCGCTAAAACGTGATGCACCCCGGCCTCCTCAAGCTCATTCAGGATTCTTTCAATGTCATCCCGAGAGTGAGAAACGCAGGTGAGATGAGCGACAGCTGGGATCTGAAGTGAAGTTGCAACAAAATGAGTAAGCTCTCTTGTACTTTCGCGTGTCCCTCCCCCAGCCCCGTAGGTCACGGTCATAAACGAAGGCCCAAGCGCTGCCATTTCCACCATCAACTCTTTG
>JAGRAO010000056.1 GCA_020434565.1 Bdellovibrionales bacterium | reverse complement strand
GAAGCCGCCACCGCCTCCACCTGAGGAGAAGCCGCCGAAGCCGCCGCCTCCTCCACTCGAACCCCAACTGGACGAAGAAGACGAGGAGCTGTAGGAACTCCGACGGGCAGCTTCACGTCGACGACGTTCGGCAGCACGACGGCGCTCTTCCTCCTCCTGACGCTGCCGTTCGCGTTCGCGACGGATGCGTTCTTCCTCAGCGCGACGCCTACGGGTCACTTCGGCCTCCGCTGCGGAGATCGCCGAGAGAGCCATCTGCATCGCCCGAGAAGCCAGGGAGCTGGCTTCGTCGTACTCGCCACGCTCGAGAGCGGTGCGAGCACTATCCAGCTGCCTCGAACCGGGCTGTCCCAAGAGGCTGACGCCGTACGAACCGGACCAGTTGATGGCCTTTCGCACTGCTTGGGCAGCCGAACTGATCGCCGCAACTGCCGACTGACCATCCTGAGCCTCCACGTTGATCACATCGATGAGAGCCTGAGCTCTTTCGGTGATGCGATCCGCGATGGAGTCCACCTCGTTCCAGTCGCCACTCTCTTGCTCGAAGAGCACCTTGGCACGGGCCAAGTCGCGCTCGAGTTCGTGAAGTTGCGAAGGAACTCTGGAGAGACGATCGCTGTCGGGGATGTTGTCGGCCATACCCGAAACCGAGCTGAGGACCCGCTGAGCACGCGTGAGACGCTTGCTTGCGGCCGCCAGACTTCTGTCGGCTTCGGCATGAAGCTCGAGGTCGAGCTTGATCCGTTCGTCAACAGACCAGAAGGCCTGCTTGACCTGCGCGAGCGCAGATTCGATTGCGAACGGATTGGTCTTCTCGGCCTCAAACAACGCAAGAGTCTGAGAGAACAGAGCAGCTGCGTTGTCGTACTGCGCGGTCGTGGGTCTCATGACCTTCGGATCGGCGGTAGCACGAGCAAGTCGAGCACGATTCCGCTCGAGTTCGACACGCGCTTCAGCGTTGCGCTCGACAGTGGCGTCGAGACGATTGCGCTTTTTCGCGATGCCGTCGAGACGGTGCTTGATGAACTCGTTGGTTGCCTCAGCGCTGTTAAGCGTTTTGGCAGCTTCGAGGATAAACCCCTGCGAGTACTCTTCTGAGGCCTCGCGGAGGTGTTCTCCTCGAAGGGTGACCGCAGTCGCGATCTCATCGAAGTTGTCTCCGATGGTGCCGTTTGCATCGGGGTGGGCTTCATCGCCCGCCGTCAGCAAGAGCACCGCCGGATCGAACTCAGCCTCGATACCAGCCAGGGTAGCCCTGTGGGGCTCGACCTCGTCGGCCAGCTCCTCGCCACGGCTATTGATCGCTTCGACTCGGCCCTTATAGGCTTCGTGCGCAGCGATAGTGGTGCTCAGGATATCCCGGGCGGTTTGGAGGTTCTCCGCACCACGGCGATATGCCTTGGATGCCGCATCAACATCACCCTCTGCGAGCTCTTCAGCTCCGGTGATGATGAAACGACTCGCGGCGTCGAGATACAGGTCAGGGTTGAGATCCCGACCGGTATCCTGATCGACCTCAGTGAGGATCTGATTGGGCTGAACACCCTCGATCCCCGACGCGATGCTCGTTCGAGCAGACTCCACCGCCGAAGCGGTTTCGCTCACGCCTGTTTCGAGCATCTCCCGCAGTCGCCCGGCAAGCTCAGCTGCCTCGTTGACTCGACGCACGAGAGCGTCGGCCTGCCTTGCAGCGATGAGCTTGTGCGGGTTGACTTCGGGATCAAAGCCGATGATCTCAGCGATGTGATCGTCCACCGGAGCGAGCCGGGGAAGATCGTTCGAATCGGGATCAGAAGCGATAATCCGCATCTGCGCATCGCAGCGGGTCATGATCGCGTTGTAGGCGACCTTGGCCCACTCCCCGTTGACTCGGTGTCGGGTGAGGACATCGTAGCCAGCAGAGATGTCATCGTAGACGCCAGCGACAGCCTCGATCTGTTCGATCATGGCTTCGGTGGCCTTGATGCGATCCGAGAGCTTCCCGATCTGGTTGTACGCACCGACAGGATCCTTCTCGCCGAGCTTGCTCAGCCGATTGATCTCTTTGTCGAGTGCGGGAATCAAGGTGTCGGTGTACTCGTTCAGGACATTGTGTCCGTCCTCGATCCAAACCGCACAAGCTGCGGCATATCGAGCATCGAGCGAGCCCTCACGGCTGCTCTCGGTCCCGTGAAGGGTGGTCGAGAGCTTGATGAGCGCAGGCCCAATCTTCTGACTTGCCAGATCGATCGAGTCGAGCAGCGAGTCAGCTTCCTTGGACTTCTTGGCGATGGCCGCGATGACCTCGGTGAAGCCCATCTCAAACGGATCGTGAACCGAGATATCCTGCCAGAGCACCTCAGTCTCAGAGACCTCCTTGTTCTCGGCCAGAGCGAAACGGATCCCGCTCTGCTTTTCGAACTTGACGGGGGTCGTGTTGAGGTACTCTTTCGCCGCGTTCCACGGGCTCCCCGAGAACGCGAAACGAATCCGATCGACCAAGGTCTTCGGAGTCGCCTTCTTGAGCGCTTCGGTCAGTACATGGTCTGCGCAACCGAACAGGAGGAAGACATCGCCAACGAGAGTGCCAGCGCGATCTGCATCCTTCTCAGTCTGATTGACCGAGCCGTCGTCAGGTGTTGAGGCGACATCGCTTTTCGCTTTGTTCGCCCCGATCACCTTGACCTTCTTCCGCTGCAACACCGCCAGTCCGCCTCGCATCTCATCGATGGCGTTCTTGCGACGCAGGTAGAGCTCGCGGAAGCTGTTCTGACCCGACGTCGAAAGACGGCGAAGGATCACAACAATGACAGCCAACACACCGAAGGTGATCGCGATGACCATCCAAACGGTAGCAACGAAAGCCCTGTGAGCCATCTGGGCGCTTGACGCCCTCGACTCTGCCGCCTGGACCTGCTCTTCGAGCCGACCCAGCAGCGAGAGATATGCACTGCTCCCGAGGTTGTGCTTCTCGAGCACTTCCTCGGCCGTCTTCGAGGCGGTCTCACTCAGAGAGCGAGCCTTGTCGAAGAACGGATGCTTTGCGAGCTTCGTGAGCCGCGCCTGAAGCGCTTCGATCGTCGCCGGAGCTGCCCGGTACTGATCGATCAACTCCTGGCGTGAAGCGACCGCAGCGACGACTGCGGCGCCAGAGGCTTTTGCCTGAGCAAAGTTTCCAGTCTGAACGCTGTCACGCGCAGTTTCGAGTCCTGACTCGATCGGGGCCAGTTCCGGAAAGAACACGTCCCCGTTTCGGCCAGGAAACTCACTGCGAAGCTTTCCGAGGTTCGTCACGAGAAGTTGATACTTGGACTCCGCATCGCGAAGTGCAGCCTCGCCTTCTCGTCTGAGCTGCGCCACCCGAGCTTCTTCGGCTTGGATATTTCTATCGAGCCGATTGTTGAGCTCGAGCGCGGTATCGAGAAACGCGCGGTCGATATTGCGCGCCTTGAGCCGGGTAACCACGAACTCTTTCAGGTCACCTGCCCAGATCTGCGGAACATCGAGACGCCACTGCTTGAGCTGCTTTGACGCCCAGTACTCGAACGGACGTTGCCCTCGCGAGGGCTCGCCGTTCCACGGGGTAAAGCAGATGCAGAGCACAGCAAAGTCTCGCTCGGCAAATGCCGAGTTGCTCTTCAAGCCGGTTTCAACCATGGCCTGAATTGCGGTGTAGCCAGTCAGCGTCTGCTGTTCGAGCCTGAAGGATTCTCCCTCCCAGGTGTCGATCAGAAGAACCGTGACAGGCTGCTTTCGGGTTCGATTCAGCTCAGCGAGCTGTTGTCCGTAGCCTTCAAGCTGGCGGTCAGACCAGGCTCCATCGCCGAGGGGAACTCGCCCTTTGACGATCAACGGCTTGTCGGGATCGAACTGCCGAGGGATATCGGAGGCGCGTTGAACACGCAGGAAATTCTCCTGCGCAAAAGCGCTCGACGGCGCCACGAGAACAATGACGAGTGCAAGAACACTCATCAACCTTCGGACCATGCCTTGCAACCTATTCATCGGTGAGCACTCCTTTCAGCACGAGGGACGTGGGGTGGTTTCGATGGGAAAAACTGTGAAAACGATTGATGGATGGAAACACAACGCTCCCATCCTATGCACGCTACTACACCTATTGAGTTTTAAATGATCACTTCAGATCTCTCTAAACAACACCGCGTTGTCTTTGTAGTTTAGAGAAATCTCGTGCAACCGAAGTCACACGAGAAAAAGGGTTTACGAAACCTTCAGTGAAACCGAAGGTGACGAGAAAGTTCTGAACGGATCAGGCAGAGGCGCCGTCACCGTCGCTGGACGCAGTCGCGGCAGCACCACTGGCGACCCGCTCCCTGAGGACGTCGCGGGTCTCCTCCTGCCAGGCGTCGATCGCCTCCAGGATGGTCTTCTTGCTCTCGGCGTAAGCCTTGAGCTCGGTGTCACGGTGCTCCCTGGCCTGCTTCGCGATCTCGGTCAGACCCTCAAAGAGGATCCTGATGCGCTGGCCTTGGTTGGCCGCACGCATCCGCATCGCGTGCTCCTCCATGTTCGCTCGCTTGAGGGCCTCGAGGAGCTGAGCCTCGACGTCCTGCTGGAGCTCCTCGACCGCCTCGTTGGTCTTCATGCGTCGGCGGGTCTCGAGGTTCTGGATCGAGGCGCCGACCATGAGACGGAGCTGCGGAAGAACGGTGTCGCGCAGGTTCTCGGTGTCGATCATGACCACGTCGGTGCGACGGATCATCTGGGACAGGATCGGGAAGTTCGCCACCGCACGCGCACGCGCGTTGTGGTAGCGAACAAGAGCGAGCATGGCGTTCTCGAGGTTCGCACGCCACTGCTCCATCTCGATCAGCGTGACCTGGTCAGCGGTTTCGGCGTTCTTGCGAGCAGCGTCGCAGAACTCCTGGTACTCACGCCAAAGGGCGTGCTCACCACCAGCGACCGCGACGTCGAGCGCTCGGTAGGCAGTCATGTTGCCGTTGCGAGCCTCAACCAGCATCGCCTTCTGCTCAGCCGAGGCCACATACCCCTCGTTGAGGCGGGTGACCCAGCCGTCCATCTTGCTGTCGACCTTCTCCCAGCCCTCCTTGAAGCGCTGGACTCGGTTGAACAGTCCGCCGACCCACGGAAGATCATCCAGCACATCGACCACATGGTCCAAGAGGCTCGTGCCGTCTGCATCGTCGATCAGGTCGAGGTCGATCTCCTTTTTGGCGGATTCGATCTCCCTGAGCAGGTCGCCGACATAGTCGACCTCGTTGATGCGCTTGCCGTCGGTGAGGAGCGTGCCGAGCGCGTTCAGAACATCGCGCGACTTGTGCCCCTCTTCTCGGAGCGCGGTGAGGTTGGCGTCCTCGGGCGTGATGTCGATCTGCGCCGAGATCGCCAGCGCCTGCTCACGGTACTCCTCGGGCAGGGCGTTGAAGACGCTCCTGTCCCCGAACACCTGATCGACATTGAGCGGCTTGATCAGGGTGGTCTCAGCCGATCCGATCTGCGGGCTGTCGCCCAGCAGCGTAAGGGCCGTCGACGCGCCATTCGTTGCGTTGTCGTTTGTCATCTGATTCGTACTCCTTGACTTGCGTCAATTGAGGGAACGGATGCGAATGAAAAGGCATCACGGAACACCCGTGAAGAAGATCCTCTCCTCTCGCTCAGTTGTTTGCTGCGACTGTCTCGATGGTCTTGACCTTGACTTCGAACGCCTTGACGTCGTCCGCAGTCAACCCTTCAGCATTTTCCTTAAGGTCTGTGATGACCTGGGACTTCGCTTCGAGGAATTTCTTGGCCATCTCGGGGAACTGCTCGCTGCCTTTGAACTGCGCGCAGAGCTCGGAGGCCTCGACGAGAGGCTTCAGCAGAGCAAGCGTCAGTCCGACACGGCTGTAGCCGTCGCGGTGACGTTCGATCAACTGGAAGACCTCTTCGAAAGCAGCGCTCAAGTCAGACGCAGCATCCACCATGTCATCGCTCTTCGCGTTAATGGCAGAGATGCGGATCGAGTTGAGCCTCGTTCGAGCGTTCTGCACAGCCTCGTTGGCTGCGCTCTCGATCACGATCGGGCCCTTGGATGTGATCACCCCGTACACAAAGTACGAGACGATGAACACACCGAGCGCCCCGATGAAAGAGAACACCGGGTTCAGGTCCATGAGGAACCCACCACCCAGCGCCAGCAGTGCAAAGACTACTGATACGACGATGTGCATCGCCTAGTGCTCCTTATGTTGAGGGAATGGTTCAGTACGGAGATCCCACACAGTTCTTGCGGCAGGATTTCCTCCTTTCTCGTCTACCTGGAAAATGGTTGTGAAAGAACCGTGCGTAAGTGGTCATTCTTACAGCTAAAAGATGGGTACTCAAAATAATGTTTGTTCACGAGCGGCCCCGATAACAGCCTGTTTTTACTCTTTATTAAAGTCTCAAAATCTCACTTTTTGAGCCCTATCCTTCGACCCCCAACGAAAACGATCCCAACACACACCCACCATCTCTGCGAATCAGGAATCACCACACCAAGGCTGATACCGGAATGAGGACGACAATTGGGAGTGGCGCACCACTTAAGTACAGGCAGAAAGAGAACTCATTTTCGTGTCAAACACGGCTACAGACACAGCGGCGAAGGTTCAAGGAGGGTGTGATCTGTAAGGTAAATTGTCGTCCAAGTGAGACACGCAAATTTCCCCGCTTCTTGAATCGGCAAACCAGTAGCAAGGGAAGCAAGAGAGAGAAATTCCATAAGTTCACTATCAGGGAAACGAGAGCATCGCGCGGCTTGATGACTCAACCTTACATCACACAAGAGTACTGCTTCTTTACTCTCACAGAGGCCGGGTACAGAGAGAGCGTCGTAAAAACACCGATGAAAGCTTTCACAGGGAACTTTGAAACAGTCAAGAAATTCGTCATACGAAGTTTCTTCAGGACGGGGAGAAAATACCAATTTCTCCGCAAAGCAAGAAGTCGAGAGAAAAATCAGCGAAAGAAAGGCAACCAGCAAAGTTCGGGACATGAAGAGCTCCTCTTGAAAGTAGATATCTGCTTCCCCCAACGAACTCATCCCAATCCTCTCGGTTATGAGATGAAAGAGTCAGAGATATCGTAACGGCGATTCGGTTCAAGAAATGCTGAAGAACAGAAGAGTCCCTTAAGACTCTCCGTTGAGACGACCGTGAAAGCGAGCGCCAAGGCCACATGAGCGGTAAACCCTCTTTGAAATGGGCTACCCCAGTTCAAGGAACCTCTTGCTCGCAACTTCTGCGCGATCACTATTCGGGGGCTTTGTTCGAGGTCTTTCGGGCAAAGCAGACTTTCCCGAACACAAGGAGTCCGACAAGGACTCCTAAAACAGACCCCAAAATCGCCGACACACCTGAACTGAGACCCATAAGATGGGTCACGATCACCGTACTCAATGCCCATCCAGCCAAGCTGAGAACAGCAAAGAGAGAGAACGTGAGCTTGTTCACGCGAGATCCTTTCCGCCCTTTTGGGCCTTGGCACCGAAAAAGGTTATGTGGTTGCTGTTCGAATCAGGTTCTTTAAATTTACTCGTTTGGCAGCAAACACGAGCGAAGTTTTTTCAAAGTGATCAATTTTTCGAAGTTTTTTACCTCAAAAGTACTATTTATACATTTTTAGGCTACAAAATGTAGCAATCGAACATAACTTTGGTGAGAAGGTGAATCTTTTTCATTCCCTCCTAAGATTCAATTCGATCTCCTCTCGAATACTCGGGTCGTCTCACCCTTTTTTCACTCGTGAGCGAGAGGCGGAGGTTTCCGGGAGAGGCCTAACGAGCGCTGAGAAGAACGATCCTGAGCGAGCATAGAGCTCTTCGTCGCACTGAAAAAGAGAGAACGACTCTCAGGAGACTAGAGAGGAGAAACTCACAGAAGCGTCCCCTGCAATCAATCTCAAGGCAAGCGAAAAAGCGAGGCTTTCCAGAGGCGGAATCGAGAGATTCCAGCCACTCCTCAAGATTAAGGTGTATCAGGACTATCTTAAACGAACATCCACCACACAACGAGCGCTATCAGGATCAGAAACGCGATAAGGCCAACAAAGATAATCAACTTATCTTCAGAAGAGGTTACCGAAGAATAGTGCGTAGATTCGTCATATTGGTATCGCGACGAGGGATGTCGATCTGGTGGAAGACCGAGCTGAGCACTCACCTGACTCGGATCCATCGCAACTGTTTCTGCCAGTTCATCACCGTAGTAATCATCTTCTTCTGGAGCTCGGCCAAACTGAGTCTTTACTGAGGTTTTCTGCGAAGGAGCCTGCCCGGACTCTCCCCCGACGAGATCAGGTCCCTGATCAGCGCCCCAGCTTTTGAGATTTGTGCCCGGCTCAAAACGCCCAGAGAGGTTTGGATTAACTGAAAGAGGCGGTGGATCGTTATAGAGGATCACGAACTCTGCTACTGACATTACATCACGATCTTTTACATTTCGAGTATCAAAAATCTCTTCGTCGTTGAGGAAAAGAGGATACTCCTTCTGGACACTAAACGCGCACACGCGATCTCCTCTTCGCTCAACCACAAGCGATGGATTTTCGTATATGTCACCCTTAATATCGAGGTCAGCCTGAGAGCCTCCCACCACGAGAGCGCGACCGAACTCAGGAATCGGAAACTCATCGATAAAATTTCCCTCAGAAAAAATGATAAGGGATCGACCTGAATTCCCAGAGAGCGGAGCCAACGTCGGTGGAGAACCAACGGGATCCTCTTCTCTCACCCTCACCGCCAAGTCAGCAAACTGGAGATAGTCATTAGGGCGAACGAGTCGCCATTGATCCGCAGGAACCGGCGCGCCGTTAATCCACGAACCGTTCGTGCTTCCAAGATCACGATAGAACCAATGATTTCGGATCTTAAGAAATTCACCGTGCTCACGAGAGATGGCTCCGTGCGAGATCGCAATCCCGTTATCCGGCTCTCGACCAATAACCGTTTGACTCGCTGAAAGGCGGCAGAGTGGCGTCGGCTGCCGATTCTCTACCATCTCTTCCAAAACTAACTCTTTTGCCATACTTCGGATTCTCTCTGAGAAATGATCAAACGGAACAAGCTTCTGTTAGCCAAACCTAATCCATGGCCTCAGTTTCGTATTCTCCAACTCATTAACGCAACCGGCCTTGAGCGCCCACTTTAGAACCGCAATCGGTAAGATATCTGATGTCAAAGGCGGTTATTCAGTCGCAAGACTGAATTGGACAGTATCTTCTCCTGTGTTCGGGATCGACGACAGTAAAAAAGAGGCCTGTTTAGGGCAAGTAAGGTATTGCAGTGGCGCTTGCGACAAACGCCGTTTGTGCCTAGGTCGAGGCAGTCCTGAGACGGTGAAGAATAATTGCGACGGCTTCAAAGAGCTCTTCTGGGATCTCTTCCTCTTCTTGCAAGAGACTCAGCGCACGAGCGAGTTCCGGCTCTTCGACCACCGGCACTCCAAACCGCCGTGCGATGCGAACGACCTGATCTGCCGATACCGCGTCTCCCTTAATCGAAACCGTCGGTGCTTGCTCGTCTTTGGCTCTATACTCGAGCCCAACCGCTCTATTGTATTGGCGTCCCCTTTTCATCGTGTCCCGCGTGATCTTCTCGGTAGGGTTGAGAAGAATTCTCTTTCCCTGCTTTTGGTTCTTCTGATTTTTCTATCTGCGTTCTCAATGGGCGCGCTGCACTTTCAGACTGACTCGATAAACGTCGGAGTTCCCTTGCAATCCCCTCAAAGGACCACGCACGGACCGGCTTTTCTAGGACCGTGACTCGATCAACTTGACGCAATAATCGCTTCCACCGTTCTTGATCGACAGTGATGGCTGCCACCCGCATATTCGGAAGCGTCTCTACCAAACTCTCAATCGCATCCCGCGACTCTGTCATGAACTTATCAACATCAAGAATCACGACACCGAGTCGTTGCTGATCTTCCTGCTGCAAGTCTCGCAACGTTCGCTGAAGGTTCGAGCGAACTTCCCCCTCGTATCCCAAGGAATCGATAATTTCTTTGATATTTTGAGCTTGCACGGTATCTGGTTCAAGAATAATCACTCTTGGAGACTCTGAACCCCTCAGTTCACTGAGTGACTCGCTTCTTTCGGGAGCATATCGTGGGAGGTAAACACTAAAGATAGCACCTTCTCCCGGGCTGCTACTGACCGTGATGACTCCATCGTGCTGTCGCGCAATTGAATAAGCTGACGACAACCCAAGCCCACTCCCACTGAGACTCAATCCCGTTCCAAGGTCGAGCTCTTTTGTCGAGTAAAATGGTTCAAAACACCTCGTTTGACGGTCGGCATCCATCCCGACTCCGTTATCTGCCACATCAAGTCGAAGGTACACCCCAGGAGACAATTCTGGATGAACTTCTCCCGAGCGAACTCGCACCGAAGATACCGACAGCTTCACGATCCCATCGTCTCGTTTTCCTATTGCTTCCTTCGCATTTACCAAGAGATTGGAAACAATCTGTTGAATCAGTTGGTAATCCCCATGGACCTGTCCAACCTCTGGCTCCACTTCAGTTTGAAGGATGATATTGCCGCCCAAAAGTGAGGAATAGAGATCTCGCGATTCTTCAACCAGAGATCCGAGAGAGAGCGCTTTTCGTTGAAAAATGGAACGACTTGAGAATGTCAGAAGGTGTTTCACGAGCCCCGCACCTCGAGTTGCAGCATCGACTATCGTTCGAGCGGATTCCCGAAGGGGCGAACTCTCCGGGAGCTGCATCTCTATAAGCGAAGCCTGACCCATAACCGCCTGGAGCAAGTTATTAAAATTGTGAGCAACCCCAGACGCGAGAACGCTCGCCATTCGCATCTTATCTGCATCAGCAAGCCGCGACTCAAATCGCCGAGCCAGCAACACCGCAGCGATCTCTGTGGCCATCGATGAAAGCAACGAAAGTTTCTTACGGACAAACTCTCTTGACGAGACTGATGGCTCGATAAGAAAGACTCCAACGACTTGCCCGAGAGAGACGAGAGGCACGATAATGAGAGTCCCAATGTTGAGTCGCTCAATTATCTTTTCAAGCCCTGAGCACTGCATCCCGCTTCCTGCCTCAACCACAACCGCCTGACGGGTTTTGAGCGCTTCATCGAGAAAATCATGCCGAAGATCTAACTCAATTTGAATCTCCTGGAGCTGCTTTCGAACACCAGGGCCAAATCCTGCCTGTCCCACGAGATGCGTTCCCTGTTGATTCATCAGCCCAAGCCACATCCTCTTACACGCCAATTCCTCCTGGACTATCGCAAATGCCTGCTGTGCTACTTCGCGAGGGTGAAAGAGCCGTGAAAGTTCGTGACTGAGACGATACAGAACAGCGAGCGAATCTGCCTGCCGCTTTTCTGCAACATATTGCTCTGCTTGGCGGGCGGAGAGGCTGATCTGCCCTGCCGCTGCAGCTACGAGCTGATAGTCAGCAGATGAATATCGATTCTCCTCTCTGCAGAACAGAACAAGGGCACCAAGCACTCGCTCTTCAAAGAGAAGCGGGAAAACAATCGTTGATTTCAGGTTTTCTATCTTGGCGACCGAAGTCGATGCTCGGTTATCAATTTGAATATTTGGGATGAGAAATCCCTCTTTTGATTCGATAGCCACCCGTACGAGCGATTGTCCACCGACGATCTTTGTAACGGCATCGATATATTTTTGCGAGAGTCCTTCCGCCGCAACGACTTCAACTCGGTCAGCATTTTCTTCGTAAAAGCAGACAAATCCCGAATCTGAACGAGTCGCTTGAAGGAGAGCGCGGAGACCTTTCAGCGCCACAAGCGCTGGATCAAGATTAACCTTTAAGGCACGTGAGACCTCAAAGAGTGCCTCGATCCGACTTCTCTGTGACCTCAGCTCCTCTTCTGTCTTTCGCTGGTGCGTTATATCAACGGCAAAGCCCGTCCAGGTTGTTTTTTCCAGCACTCCGGGGGTAACTGAAGGAACAGCACGCATGAGAAATGAACGTACTTCCTTCGTTCTCTGGTGAGTAATACGAATTTCTTCGCCAAACTCGTGCGGGGCATGCTTCATGCGCCGGAACTTCATCCGAAGTCGCCGAAGATCACGTACGTCAACAAGCGAATCCCAAATATCAGGTTCTCGTGTTAAGCGCTCCGGCTCAACCCCAAAAAGCTTGAGACTGTCGCCCACAAAGTTCTTTATTTGAAATCGATAGTCGCCGTATCCGATGAAGAGTTGTCCATACTCCACCAGTTTCCGAAAGTTCTCTGAGGAATCAGAAGGCACAAATTTTTTGGTTGCAGACTCCGTCACCCTTGCACCTCTTCCACGACGCACAACAAAAGGGAAGAGTTCATTCAGGAGGCGTTGATATCGGACCTCCCAACTGTGAGAAACAGAGCTTGAGCCCGCCACCACTATCGACCAACGATTTCCACAACGGATCGGGGAGACAACATATGACCCAAGACCCGCACGCCGAAAATCCTTTTCGAGAAGGTGAATCCTGTGAGCTCCATTTCCAGAAAGAACAGGAGAAGAAAAGGAGAAGGTCCCTATCTGAAAGCAATCTCCAGCATCAGAAACGTGCAGTTGCTGAACAAAACTCAAAAACTTCTTTTTTGAGAGGACGATTCGGTGATCTTCAGGGGATAGAGGAGTGAGAGCAAGGAGGTCAAGTCCAAATTCTGTCTGCAAAGAACGAAAAAGCGCTGTCGTCCGCGCGCGAAAGCCCACGTGCTCCTCGATTCGAGAGAGGAAAACACGGACAAGGTCAGAATCATTCAAACTCATACTCAGTCACTTGCTGACTGTCTTTCGACTACAATTACCGTCGACCGTCTGACCCGCTTCACAATCTCCCCAAGGAGTAGTTCTTCTCGAAGAGCACGTTGCCTTCCTCGGACGTACGGATCTCCCTCTTCCTCTTTGTTTTCCTTTCGCACTTCAGAATCCGACATCGAAAGCTGTCGAAAGTACTCCTTTCGTTTGACGACAAATTCGATCGCCGACAAAACGCTCAAAAGACCTGCAGTTCCAGCAACCACTCCCAACGAGGATTCGCCCAAAAGCGAGAGACAGTGGCCTGGTGAAAGAAAGAACGACTGCGGAAAACGGGAGAAGAACCAACACCCAAAGGATGTGAAGCAAGCGATCACAAGGACAGCCTTGAGTACCGCAAACCAAACCTGTCGCAGACCTCCAAATACTCGAAGAAGTCCTGTGGCAGGATTGAGTCGATCGAGCCTCAAACAAAGCACTTCGCTTTCGAATCGGAGTCCGACTTGGAAGCTTTCCGCTAAAAGCCCAAACACGGACCCGGTTACAAGCGGAACGAGCACCAAGAGCACAACTATCCGAAAAGCCCCGATTGCAGCATTTACGGCCCCGGTCAGATCGGCATTAACCCGAGATTCTAACAGTATTTCAGAGTTAATAAAAAATAATGCAGTTGTGAAAACCAGCCCAAGGGAAGTTCCAACCATACTACAAGTAGATGAAAATAAAGGCGATTTAAGAACCGTGCCCTGTTTTCTCCCCTCTCGCTTTCGCTTCTCGGAGGGTTTATGAGGCTTCTCTTCGGCCATACTTCACCTAAATTCGACTGCTTACGAGAACCGATAAACTCTCAACCGCGCCAGATGAAAGGAGAGTCAGCAAAAGGGCAAAGCCGAGAAACGCCTTTACCGCAAAACTCTCTGGGACGAGCGAAACTTGGGGAAGAAGCTTCCCGAGAACAGCAATTCCAAAATCGACAAACAAAAGTGTGGCAGCCACGGGTAAAAACAGTAAGAGGCACTCTCTTCCAACCGCCGAGAGGAAGTACGTGAGCTGCATGCCAATGTGCGAGCACCATTCTCCAAATGAAACTCGCCCACTGCTGCTCGAACCGGCTACGAGAGCGATACCTTCTCCAAGTGAGTTTCCGACTACCAAACGGATGGTAAGGTACGTTTTGATGAGATGAGAACTCTGGCTTCCGGATGATTGATGAATCGGATCATAGATGCTTGAAAAATTCTGGCCTCGTTGAGTATCAAAAAGTTCCCCAAACATTTCGCCAAACCCGAGTACCACGACAAACGGGAGCGCCGAGATCATGCCGGAGAGAAATTCAAATGGAAAATCGAGCGCTCCCTCGAGTGGGTCAAATAGTGTGAACAGCTCGTTCATGCCCATTGCCACAAGACATGCCACGAGCACACGATGAAAGACTCCGAAAACAGAAAAGCTCAGTGGAAGAAAAAGAAGAAAGCCGAGGATTCGGAAAAAATCACCAGGTCGAAACGGAAGCGAGGAGAGAAAATCCATGATTCTCCTCAGATGTATCGAAACACGTCGTAGGTTTCTCGGAAGAACCGCACAAGAAGCGAACAGAACCACCCGCCACAGAGCAAGAGAACTCCAGCAATAGCGACGCATTTGACAAGGTGCGGAAGAGTCTGCTCTTGAATTTGAGTAGCAGCCTGGAGGATTCCAACTGTCAGGCTCGCAAGAAAGCTTGCGAGAAGAGGAAGCCCTGACACCACTACAATCAGGACGAAACTCTCTCGTAAGATTTGATCAAACACCATGCCCTCCAAACGAAGCGATCAGGTTCCCAGTGAGCAGGAGCCAGCCATCTGCCAACAGAAAGAGGAGAAGCTTGAGCGGCAAGGAAATGATAACCGGACTCAACATATACATGCCTAATCCAACTAGGACGTTTGCCACAATAATGTCGATCACAAGAAAAGGGATCAGCACGAGAAATCCGATCGTAAAGGCTTCACGAAGTTGCGAAACGATGAAGGACGGAAGGAGTACAGCCCAGGCGGGCGAAGTCTGTTCGTCGGATCCACTCTCTTCTTCGGCTCGGCCTCGAGAGAAGGCTTCCAGTTCGCGCTTTCCTGTGTGCGCTTCCAAAAAGCTCTTCCACGGCTTTATAAGGGGAGCGAGATGGTCACGCGCCTGAAGTGGCCCATGTCTCGTAATTTTCTCAAAAGGTACAGTTTCCGCCGCCGTGAGTGTTTGCTCAAAGACCGGTGCCATCACAGCACACGTTATACCGATCGAAAGCCCCATAATCACAAGCGGACCGGGAACCTGTTGAGCACCGAGTCCAGAACGGAAAAAGCCGAGCACGATACTGACCTTCAGGTATGAGCTAAAAACTCCCACCACGAGTGGCAGAAGCGCCAGCACGAGCGAGATTCCGATAAACCACAAAGGATGGGTATCCATCTTACTCCTCCTCCGCTTCGTGCTGCTCGATTCGCAGCGAACGCACGGAGAACCCTCGTTCTCGAAGATCCCGCAAGATATCAAGGCGCACCCGGAATATATCGCCAGGGTTTATCCCTCTCGGCCAAAGCAGGCATATATCAAGATTTTTTCCCTCACGCGAAACGATCCGAACTTGAACACTCCTTCCGAGTGAGAGCGGATACCGCAACGTGAGGTGCGAAAAGCTCTGCTCTTGGACGAACTTCCAACTCTGCTCCGCGAATACCGCTGAGTTCCTCTCCACAGAAGAACGTCGAGTGCTCATGTAGTTTCTCTGGAAGTCAGGCTGCTTTCGATGCTCAGAGGTACAAGGATCAAAGCCCCCAGGGGCCTGCCCTTCGCGGTCCTCCTGTTCTTGCTCCTTCAAATGACGGGTCGATTCGGTGTCAGACCCTTGCCGAGAGTCCCAGCTCTTTGTGTCTTCACTCTCAACGGGATAAATCAGCGCTATTGCTTCGCTGCCCTCTCTGGATTTTCCCTCTTTCGGTCGCCGAAGCTTTTCTTCTTGGGTTTCTTCTCGAATAGCATCTTTGAGCACTTCTTTCTGATGAATTAGTTTTTCGCGAAAACTTTCTAGCTGATCTCGCTTCTCTGAAAGAGGTTTTGCACGACGACCGAGAGCATCAAGGACACCCCGAATTTTGAGATTCTCTGAATTTCGAGCATGGATCTGTCGTACTAGAAATCGAGGGGTATCACTCGTCTCTCGCGCAGTGCCTTTTTGTTCGAGTTGACGTAGGAGTCTACGGAATTCACTCTTTCCCTTTCGGAGACGCTCCTGTTCCCTGGCGGAAATCCTTCTCACCTCCTCGAGCTTCGTTTGAATCTGACGCTCATACTCTCGGACAATCTCATTGGCATGTTCAAGTTGCGCCGGAGCGAGAAATCTCATGATCTTCTAGCCCTGTTGTTGAAATTTTCTAATGGTCGCACTTGCACTCTCGGCAACTCGAGAAATGAGCTCGACACGCAGGCCAAATTGACCAGCCTGAATCTGAAATTTGAGAAGTTCTTGAGGAGAGAACAGCTGTCCGTTGAGAACACCTTTCTGGAACGAAGAGAGTTGCTCGTGGAGGCCTCCAATCTCAGAGCGCTTGAGAAACTCGGAAAACTTTGATGAGGCGTCTCCTTGTGGCGCGTTTTGAGCAACCCGGGCTCCCGCGACTGGGGATTGCACTTTCAAAATCACATCTCCTCCTCTTCAATACCCGGCGGATTTTGGAAGCCAGAAGAAGACGAAGAGAACAGATTTTGTCCTCGTTCATTCTCCCCTTCTCGACATTTTCGTCAAAGAATCCGGGATAAACTCTCTATCGAGCGCCGAGGAAGAAAGTTGCCTCTCGACGAGAGAATGTAAGTTGCACCAAAGAGTTTGGGGCTAAAGGGAGGGGGAAAGGATGGGTAGACAGAATGAAATTGCAAAGCGGAGTGGACTACCTCAAGAGCGTGGCTTCTCTTTCTGGTTTGGGACAAAGAGGGATGACGCCTGTCTACCCATCACCCTTTCACAAGAGTGATACGGCAAATTCAATGCCACGGGCCAAGCACTTCATATCCCAAGCGAAATGCGCCTTTCCCGAACTGAACAAGGAAGTAGGTTACCCAACTCGGTGAAACTTTTTTCACACAGAGTGGCTATTTTCGAACAATCGCCATCCAGCAGCGATTTCTCGCTCTGCACGAGAGCAAGATCGCATCTCTACGGAACCCCACTATTGAGCCCCACTACTGAACCCCACTATTGAACCCCACTATTGAACCCCACTATTGAACAATGCGTTTTGACGAGGACTGCCCAGGAGCAGACTCTAAGCTTTTGGAGTGAGGCTGCGTGTTCGAATCACTCGCAATCTCTGCCAAGAGCTGAATTGCCGCCGCGTTGAAGCTCCGCTGCTGGTGGAGGACATCCTTCAAAATATAGCGAACGATCGGAAAGATAGCCTTCTTCACAGCTACGATAACCGGTCCTATGAGTGGGCGATGAGAAGTTATTTTCTCCTGCGGAAGCAAACGCACATTCCACAGCTGACACAATCGACGCAATTTTTCGAGCACTTCATCGGAAACGTC
>JAGRAO010000055.1 GCA_020434565.1 Bdellovibrionales bacterium | reverse complement strand
TGAAGCCGAAAGGCGTCGAGGATCAGGTTTTTTCATGGGTCAGGGTTTTCAAGTTGGTGGGGTGATCGCAGGTGTGCGCCGTTTTGCACTGGCACTCATCGCCCTCTTTCTTCTCGCGGGGACGGCCACCCCAAGCGCTGTCATTGCTCAGGAGTTTACCTTTCGTTTTGTTAGACCAAACGAGGGCAATGCACCACTTTCAAGCGTTCAAATTTACGGCAACTCAGGGATCAATCAGCTCGGCGGGCTTTTTTCAAATTCAGCGGGCGAGTTTGTTCTCGACACTCGCGACATAGACCGACCAGATCCAGTTGTAACTTACCAACGGAGCGGGTATCGGCTCGATCCACCTCAACTCGTTCCCACAACATCAAGTTGTCCAGGAAGAGTATGTACGGTCAAAGCGTATCAAGACGGAACTGAATCAGTAGTTGTTCAAGCCTTCATCTCGAACACGAGCTACACTCGCTTACCGGGAAGAAAAGTGGTTTACATCGGTGGGCTCTCACCGACTCCTCAATACTCAGATGCTGATGGGCTCGTTATTTTTTCGACTCTACGACAGGCAAACGGATGTAACAATACCGACAGCGATCCTTCAAACGACGCTGGGACGCTCCTTATCTCTCATCCAACGAATCAGATTTGTCAGTTTCGAAAAAATGGAAAGACCGTCACTCGAGATGATTTTCAAGTCTGTCCTCAGGGACCAGTGACAAGTCGCAACTTCGAGATGCTCTGCGGAAATATTCCAGAGCCGCAATCAAACTCTTTTAAAATTAAAGTCGTAGACGAAACAGGCGCAAACGTACAAGGGATTCCACTTCGAATCTCTCCTGGGCCGAGCGTTTCAAGTTCACTCTCTACGAACTCTTCTGGGGAAGTGATTTTCTCGCCGAGCACTTACGGTTTAGCGACGTCTACCGCTATAAACGTGGTACCGACGAGCCCCTTCTATAAATTCAGTCCGCGTTCATTTAATATTCAAAGTTGTGGTTCAAGACGTGGATGCGTTTTTTCAGCTGCACGAACAACGCTCGGCCAGGGTGCGGTTGTTGTCACGATCACCGACAATAGCGACACACCTATTCCTGGAGTAAGTGTGGATGCACCGAAAGCGTTCTTGTCGGACCAGCACGATACGAACCGAATCACAAACTCAGAAGGGTCTGTGATTTTTCCGGGAGACCTTCTTGAGGCGTGTTCAAACACCGATGCTTCAAAGACAAATGATCTCATTAGTCTCCTCCCCTCACTTTCAGGGTGCCGCTTCTCTCACCTCAATACCGACACCCCGTTTCAGGTTTGTCCAACTCAGCAAAATCAGACAACTGCTCTCTCTGCAACGTGTGGAGCTCTCGTTGATGAGCCACACATGATCAGTGGCCGGGTGAGAGGGCTGAACGGCGAAGCTCTCGCGAATATCCCAATCTTGGTCAACGGAACTCAAGCGGTTACGACACGAGAAGATGGAGCCTTCAATATCTCTCTCACTCCCGGACAAACTTCGATCGTTTCTCCGAACCGAAGCGAGCTCAAGTTTGATCCTCAGTCGCTCGGGTTTGTAAAGATTGACCGCTCACACAACAACGTCGAGTTTACCGCCGTGGCTGTTGATCCAGATGTCGACGCTTCGCCAACACCAACACCGTGTCCTATCCAAGACGAATATACAGTCGCAGGAACGGTCACCAATCTGGAAGGGAGTCCAATCGAGGGAGCCTCAATTCTGAACAATTTTGAAGAGGTGACCCAAACAGATGCTGACGGACACTATTCGTTCACGATGGACTCTGGTGAAAATGGTTGGGTAACAGTTGAGTATAATGACCACTACTTTGATCCCGGTGGAGTGAATATTGTTCTCGTCTCTTGCGACCATCCAGTAGTTGACTTCCAAGAGATCGAAGATCCGAGCTATCTTCTCGGTGGTCAAATCACAAATGACCGCGGACTTCCTCTCGCAAACGTTCGCGTGATATTAAAAATTGAGTCGGATAGCGAAGAAGCAGTCGACGGTTACGTGAGCCGCGAGACCAAGTCAAACGCTACAGGCGACTACGTATTTGCAGTTGCAGAGGGTGAGAGCTACAGCATTTCATCCGAGTACAGCCCATATACGTTTTATCCGGATGAGTATGTCGGTGAAGCCTGGGAAGACAACCTCCACATGAACATGTTCGGAGCGGCTCCAACCCCTACACCGACTCCTACACCTTCACCAACGCCGACTCCAGTTCCAACAGCAACACCGACTCCAACGGCTACCCCGAGTCCAACGGCTACCCCGAGTCCAACTGCCACTCCGACTCCAACGGCGACGCCAACTCCGACAAGTACACCGACTCCAACGGCGACACCACAACCAACGTCGACACCGACACCAGTTCCGCCGACCCCGGCTCCAACTGCGGCACCATCGACTCCAACCCCAACGCCAACATCGACTCCAACTCCGGGTCCTACGGCTTCTCCGACGCCAGTCCCAACGGTAGTTCTCGAAACGTTGTGTTCGACCAATCCTGACGCTTTCCGTCGATGGATGGTTACAAACCCTGCTACAATTGCTCTCCAAATTGCGTGGAGCATCGCCGGTGGCACGAGCGGTACAGTTTCAGTAACAGCAGAGAGTTCTACGAGTTTTTCAACTGTTACAGTTCCAAATTCGACAAATCGCATTACTATCCGACAGAGCGGAAATGTCGTTGCAGAAAGTGATGCCTCACTTGAAGTTTGCGAAGGAGGAATTCCTGAAGAAACACCTACTCCGACTCCGACTCCAACGGCTACACCGACAGCGACACCAACCCCCGCTCCGGAGCTTCCAGTTCCAGACTTTCGTGAGCGACGTTTTAAGGGGCTCGGTTCTGGATATGGAGTGAGTTCTGCGACCCGACCAGGTTACGAGGGCATCTATCTTCTCGGGCATCAGGACACGTACTACGTGAACGGCAACCAAGAGGTGCTCGGAGATCTTCTCCTCGGAATCCCGAATGACGAAGATGCTTGGGATACGAAAGTCGTGGCTGAATCGGTTTTCGATACTTTCGATAGATGGGACTCTCGTACCGGAATAGTCTTCGAAGGTACAAAAGCATACGTCGTTTACCGAGACGCTGGGACAAGGAGTGTTAACTATGCAACGGCAGATGGCGATCTCTCAGATTGGACCAACACCGTTGTTGCCACTGACGCTGGTGATCCTGAGATCGCTCTTTGCGATTCAAACAAGCCGTGTGTGTGCTTCAGAGATACCTACGACGACTCTCTCAAATTCGGTATTTTGAAGAACGGAGAATGGGTCGTTGAGACGGTTGCAACGCCATCAGAAGAGTACGATCAGCCCGGTGAAAAGGGAGCACTCGTTGATTGTGATATCCAAGTAGACTTCGATAATAGGCCAATCATCTCCTATCGTGACAATATTCAGAAACGGCTCGAAGTTGTTAAGAGAGATGGTGAAGGCTCTTGGAGTGAGATCTTTGCTGGAAAAGTTGGTGAGGATTCTGGTCGCAACTCTCAGATCGTGTTTGAGACCACCGGTGAGCTCGTTCTAGTACATGGGGGATCACTTGATAGCTACGGTTACAGTGGTCTCTCCAGAACAACTCGGGGTCTTGATGATCAGTGGCGCACGGTAAATGTTTTCAATGGACCGTATTACGGAGGGCATCCATCGCTCCTTCCACGCTCAGTCGAAGATGGAGGTTCGCTCCTCGTAACGGTGTACAAGCGACAGAGTGGACTGTTTGGAAATTCAGGGTCTGTGCTCTTTCGAATGGCGTATCCTGATGGCACGGTCTCGGCAGGACGCTCACTTGGAACCGACAACTATTCTGTCGGCGCTCGAGAGAGTCTCCGAACGGCCGAGGATTCAAACGGTACGCTCTATATAACTCTCCGCTACGGAAAATCGAGCACGTTCCAGGGTGTACAGGTATTTTCAACTGATGAGGGCCCAGCTCCAACGCCAACTCCGACACCAGAACCAACGGTAACACCGACACCAACACCTGAGGCGACTCCAACGCCAACTCCAACCCCGGAAGAAACCCCGGAGCCACGGGTTACCGTTGATATATCTTCACTGTGTTCTCAACAGCCAACTCAGTATCTCCATTGGCTTATCCAGAACCCAAGCGATGAGGATCTTCAGATACGCTGGTCAGTAATCGGAAGTGGGCAGAACGGGCAAGCCTCTCTCGGTGCAGTATCGGGCGCAATTGAACTCACCACATCCACTGTTCCAAATGCGGTCAATACTCTTCAAGTTACAAACCTAGCCGGTGACGAAGTCTTAGGGGTCTTCTCCGTTACAGATGTAAACTCTGTAAAGTGTGCGCCTGATCCAACGCCTACCGCGACTCCGACACCGAGCGCTACACCTGCTCCTACGATCACTCCAGTACCACCTCCGAGCGCAACTCCTGCTCCGACAAGTACCCCAGCGCCAACACCGACAGCGACTCCGGTGCCGACCTCAACCCCAGTGCCGACGGCGACTCCTGCTCCAACTGCGAGTGCGACTCCGAAACCGAGCTCTACTCCAGCGCCGACTACCACTCCGACTGCGACACCAACTCCGGGAGAGGAGAAAATCACGATCTGTCATATTCCGCCCGGAAATGAAGGGAACCCACAAACCATTGAAGTGCCTGTAAGCGCGTGGAGCGCTCACGAGTCTCACGGAGACTATCTCGGTGCTTGCGCCGCGAGCACTCCAACGCCGAGCGCAACACCGGAGCCAACAGCTACTCCGACACCAACTCCAACACCAGATGGAAAGAAGATTACGATATGCCATTTCCCGCCGGGAGATATTGAAAACCCGCAAACAATTTCAATTTCGGTGAACGCGTGGGATGCTCACGAAAAACACGGAGACTACCTCGGTGAGTGTGAGATTCCAGAGCCAACTCCGGATCCGACGCGACTTGTGCTCTCTTCTGAGTGCTCTGATGACCCAAGTTCAGAATTGAATTGGAAGATTACGAATCCGCTGGAAGATGATTTTACGGTTGCTTGGGAGGTAGAAAATTCTGCTGCATCCGAGGGCGGGCTTCAGTCCGGAACAGTAACTGCTTCTGCCGGAGAAACGTATTTCTCTACTTCAACGATACTCGGAACTGAGAATAGAGTAAGAATTTCGGTCGGAGATCTCGTTGTTCAGACTCTCTCGTCTCAGATGGAACAGTGTCCACAACCAACTCCTACTCCTACACCGATTCCTGATCTCCTTATTTCGGGAGAACTCACCACTGAGAGAGGAAGACGATTTGACCCAGACTCTCGAAAAGCAGATCGAATTTTTGCTGAAGGATCGATTTACCTCGTAGTAGAAAGTAAAGTCGGACAGCAAAACTATACTTGGACTAACGAAGTCGGAGATGATCTTAGTTATCACGTCGGAATTCCTGACTACGAAGGATCAAAGATAAAGATCACCCTCAAAAGATGGGATGGAGCAAATTTCGTAAACCGAATCGCCGGTGGCGTACGCAGTGTTCCTCGAGCAATCCGGCTAACCCGAAAAGACGTTCGAAGCCAGGCGAAGGTGGTCGTCAACTTCGCCATACGTCTCGGGAAACAGAACCGCGGCCGTTCACGTGCTCGCGGACGCTAACATCATAAAAAAAACTCAATTCTTTCGCACTACTAGAGAGCTCTCGAACAGAGACTTGCGAAAGTATTGCTATTGCGATACAAAGTAAAACAATCGCTGAATGTTCTTTTCGGTTATTTCCTCGGGAGGTTTTACAACTGAGGGAGGGCTTTTACGATGAGGGCTCTGACAAAGAGACTCACTTGGAAAGCACAGCGACTCTTTGGAGGAATGACGATGAAAAACGAACGTGTGGGTAAAGAGTATTCTCGACTTATGAAGGAATACTATGAATTCTTGAAGTCACGGCCAGAGAAGCTCTCTGAGTTGGCGACTGGAGAGTTTATCCGTGAACTTGAGAGGCTGACAGAGAAAAAGATCCCGAGAACATGTCGGGTAAAAAAGCACTCTCATAAATACAAGAAAGCGGCGTAGACTCGCACAGGAAGAGGACCAAGACACGGAGCAGGAGAGGCTTTTTGGTAAAGTGAAGCGCTTTGATAGGCTTCCTTAGCCGAGAGGCAAAGATGCGAACTGAGGAGCATAGTCCGCGAAATAGCGCTGCGCTCGAGAGATTCGCATCGTATCACCAGCTATCTGCCAAACGATTTCTCCATCGGGAGTAACTTCGAAAACTCGAGGAGTAGTATCGTCTGATATGAGCGTATTTCCGTTCGGCAGTCGCTGGGCTGCGCCCTGCACTCTACAGAAAAAATCCTTCCCGTTTTCATATTTCCACACGATTGTGTCGGTTGAGGGATTAACTTCAAGAACAACCGACTCACCCCGAAAAGCGCCGTTATCAAAGATCAGGATATTCCCTGCTCCTGGCAGCCCCGGCGGTATCATATGAACTTCATGCCCATACTCGAGCCCACCGCGATAATTTCCCTGATACGTCCAGACAATTTTGCCTAAATCTTTACTCACAATAAAAACGGTCGACATATTTCGCGGAAGAAACATCACGTTGCCAGGCCGAAAACGTGTATCTCCCTGTTCATACCAAGGGTTCTGAGGAAGCTCTGACAACGAGTTGATATGAGTCCAATCGTAGGATTTATCACCTTCAGCCGCCTTTTGAGCCATCTCCTCTGAACACTGATACTTCCCACACGAGTTTCGATCGAGATGTTCATGCGCGAGCCAAGACCAAACCACTTTCTTTTCCCGATTTACTTCGAAAATTTCGTCAGAACGGATCTCTCGATTTCGCAAAAGAGGATTTTCAAGCTCAGCACTCATCGAAGCCGGGAGGTCGAGCCGCTGAACACCTAAAATGTTTCCATTCGAGAGCAACTGCACATCGTGGTGCACCCGACTCGGAACTTTGTATTCCCAAACGAGCTCACCGTCCCAATCATACTCTCGTACAACATTGTTGAGCTTACGCCAGCGGCGAACACCAGCACCCCACTTTGAACCGTGAACGACCAGGACATTTCCGTTCGGCAAGAGCCTGATCCGATCGGCGTCAAACGGCCACTCATGAACAACCTCTCCAGCCATGTTCAAGAGCTTTACTTTTGAGCTCCCCACTTCAGGAAAAAGGGTAAATCCGGGATACGCTCGATCAGATCTAATAAAGGGATACTTTTTGCTATTTTCTGGTTTAATCGAGCCTCGCCCAACCTGCTCTTCTTTCTTCATCACCGAGTCGACATCAATGCCGAGCTTGGCCGATGCACGGGCGGAAGGGTCAAGCGAAGTGGATGCACCCGGGAGATAAGGCACCACAAAGGCCACAAGCGCGATACAGGCGCCGATAAATGCGAGTGCTTCGAGGAGGTGTCGCTTTTGGGATCTCATAGTTCACTTATTGAAGGTCCGAACTTTATAGCAGTCTCAAATGGAAAAGTCTGGCCCCCAAGGGCCGTTTTCGTCTTCTGAAGAAGAGGAGTTTAGAGAAAGAGCCTTCGGTGAGGCGTACTTCAGCTCTCCTCTACCAACTCCACGTTTACGAGCTCCCTGTTGATATCAGAGGCGAAGGCGGAGCAAAAGCTCACGAGTGAGGCTCTAACGACTGGTTCATCCAAGACCCCTCTCGTCACTCGGCAAGCTCCTTTTCAAGGATAATCCCATGTTCATGTTCGCGAAGTTTTTTATAGACTCCGGTAATCTCAAATCCATTTTTGAGATTAAGTATCAACATATCGCGATATCGATTTTTGGTTTGGGTGCGGACATAGCGATACCCTCGCTCTTTTGCAACTCGGTGTTGGTGAAGCATCAAGGCGCTCGCAACGCCCTTTCCTCTCGCATGCGGAACGACACCTCCGCTCCAGCTGTAGAAATATTCGCGATCGGAATGATACCGATATCCGACTTTAAAGCCACACGGCTTTTCCTCTTCAAACGCGACGAGGACTAGAAGATCTGGCCGATCAGAAAGTTCAGATTCGAGATCTTCACGAGTCATCGGTCGCTCAAATATCTCTTGTTCGAACCACTCAAGCTGACCAAACAGCTCCGTTGTCAGGCTCTCAAAGGCTCGAATTTCCATAGTGAAGGGCCCCCTCTCACCCTGTTTGGCCGGTTCCAAGATTCATGCTCGCTGACACTATACAGCACGAGACGGAATACTGGAAAAAGGCAGGGATTGAGGTCTCGGGGAGAGCGCCGGAATACTCGAGTCTTCCGTTTCTTTTTGGGAGAGGAGGAAGACGGTGAGACATTGAGCATCGACGATAAGACCTCAATCCCTGCTGATTCGTTGTTCAAAGACTACTGTTGATGAATCGAATCAGTTGAAGTGAGAGGGGTTCCATTAGCCAAGAGATAGGTCTCGAGAAAAATATCGGGTTGTACTCCGTGAATCGAATCTCCAACCTTTACAATAACTGCGCCGTTGTCAAAGAGCTGGCTTCCAGCTGAGGCGGTTCCCTTGAAGCTGATTTTTCCTGGAAGAAAGAGCGCCTGGCAGACTTCACCATCTTTTCGTTTCATGAGCCCAAGTGGATTTGAAGACTCTCCGGGAGAGTCAATCCCTCGTAATGGAGTGAGCTTTTTCTCTACATAGTCGTTCGACGAATTGTAGATATCGTGAAGGCCTAGCTCATCGCTCGCGAACGTAAGGAGCTCTTTCAGATCAGATAGTGTAGGGTGTCGATCACCTTGCGAGATTATTCCGAAACGATCGTTGAGTAACTTCGCTTGCTCATTTGAAACCTGGTTGATCATGATGACTGCACTGCCATCGCCTTTGACTGCCTGCCAGCAGCGGTCTTTCTCGTTGAAAAAGACAACGCCTCTCTCTCCTATCGGTTTTCCCTCCCAATCGAGAATGGCTTGTCCGGCTTTCGGATCACCCTCAGGATAGACAAGGCTTTCTCCCCCATCGGGAAGCGCCCTAACCGGAATTACATATTTTTGAGCGCTGGAAATCACCGCTGTAGTATCCTCTGGTCGAAAGGAGAGATCGTCTATTCCTACCTCGAGATGTGTGTTCATATTTGTTTGAGCGTCTCGAAATGATTCGCCTGAGGGCTCTTGGGATGGTCGATTTTCAATATGCATAATGGGTCTCCAAAAATGAAGTGTTTGTTTCCTTCATTCACGGTGACGCCAGGGCATGGACTAACCGAAACGCTCTCCTGATTGACACAATTGGCTTGTAATGCTGTTATATTTAATAGTTTTACTATGATTTTGAGGATATTTCTGGCATCTCTCCTCGTGTGGGCGCTCCAGGCACACTCAGCGGTGGCCGGGCCTCTTTCGATTGAGTACTTTCCCTTAAAAGATCGGCTTGCGAAGAGAGTCGGCTGGTTCTCTGTCACTGGACTGGGAGAGTTGAGAGTTGAGGGCTCTATTCTTGCGATTGAGCGAGAACGAACCCGTACAGAGGAGTCCCTTCCCTCTTTCGCTGAACTGAAAAAACTGTGTCCGACCCAACTCGTTATTGGTATTGGCGATGCAAAAAAAGACCCTCTCCGTCAGCTTTTTCCACGCACAGAAGATGGAGAAAGCCCGGACTGGAAAGCGTTCGAGAAACTCGAGCCTGACTCAAAGCAAACTCTTGAACGGCACGTCGTGACGCTTGACCTCTGTAGGCTTGACGGGCAATCGCGTGACGAGGTCCGAAGCATCACGCTCGACCAGGGAGTAAATATTTCGGGAACAGTTGTCGTTTTTCGGACGTATCAGCAAACCCCAAAAGATTATTATGTGAACTTCTGGCGCCCCTCTTTCCCTGTCTTTGAATCTTCCGATTCAAGAGATCTCTACTTTCCGTTGGTGAAATGGGAGCTGGAAGATGTTAGCTAGAAGCACCCTGAGAATTCTTCTCCTCTCCACAGCCATAGCACTCGTTACGTACTTCGGTTTGGCTTCTCCCTGGTATGAAGCTCCTCCTTCTGAGCCTGACCCGACTATGGCGTTTCAATCCTTCTGGCCTTCAAGGTGCGGTTTTCCTGCTCCGTTTTCTGATCCTGAGTATCCGGCAGATGCACTTGCACTGCGAGAAAAGATCTCAGCAACAATTGCCGGCCTCCCAAGCGATACGGTGAAGGTACTCTTTGTGGGGAGTAGTCACACCTTCGCCCACAACATGCCTGAGATGGTTCGAGCCCTCTTTCGTTCACGAGGAAAGAATGCGTTTGTTCTCATGGTCGGGCCTGGAGGAGCGAGCCTTACGAAGAACTGGTACGAACGAAAGGCTGAGGCTCTGATCACTGCTGGACTCCTCCAGTATGTAGTCTTTCAAGAGCAGAGCCATGCCTCTGTTTCATGTCCGGGAACTATGCGAGATGGTGTGGCATATTTCACGAACCTTGCTCGACAATTCGGAGCTGAACCTTTGCTCTACATGACCTGGTTCCACCGATATATTCCGTCGACCTATCATGCCCGCGAAATGAACTACGTGCTCTCTGCTCTTTATGCTGATGTTCCAATGGCTCCGGCAGGGGTGGCATGGAGACTCGCACAAGAGGGAGACCGCAGTATTGAACTCCTTGCAAGAGATGGAAATCACGGAACGCAAGCAGGGATGTACCTCAGTGCGCTTTCGATTTATGCAGCTCTTTCTGGTAAATCCCCAGTGGGTCTGCCAGCGTCGCTCACAATGGTAGACTCGCCTGCGGTGCTTGTGACCCTTTCAGATGAAGAGGCTCTCTACCTCCAAGAGAAAGCCGAAGAGGCACAGAAGAGGACCTACGACATGTCAGTCGTAGAGAATCTGCCGCGCGAGCCAATTGGACTCCCGTACGTCGCGAGCTCGCTCTATCACTTTGGACTTTTTGATAAGGCCGAAACGGCCCTCGATGGCCTTCGTCCTGCGACTGACGAAGATAAGCGTCGAATTAAGCGAGCGCGAGAAACGATCGAACAAACCAGAGCCAATTATCACTATTCGAGGTTGTTTCCTGAGCGAGCCTTCCTTTCAAGAAAGGTAGCGACGACGGTGCTCCGACCTCCCACCTAGAGGCTAGGACGGTCTTCTTCTCGAGCTGACATACCCTCTGGTTGACTCGACGAGGATTCCCCCATGTCGACCTCTACAACTTCAGTTTGAGAGCTTCCAGATTTAAACTTTGCATAGTCTTCTTTGACTCGCAGCACCTTTCCAAGCAGCATCGCAAGCGGTGCGATGAACGCTGAAAAGAGAGCTCCCATCTTTGCAGCTCCCTGAAGTGTCGGATCTGTGAATGCGACTCCAGCTACGAAGAGTGCCACCGTGAGACCAAGTCCGGCCACACATCCAGCGGTCAAGAGACTCTTCCAATCCATCCCCTCTGGGAGAGGAAAACCGAGTTTTGTTCCAACGGTAGAGAAAGTGAAAATTCCAAGTGTCTTTCCAATTGCGAGCGCCATAAAGACTGCAAGAGTAGCATCTCCCATCGAAGAGAATTCCACTCCTGCGTTCGCCAAGCCGAAGCCGAAAAGACCAATATCGACTGGCAATTTAAAAAAGTGCTCAAATCGGTTCAGCGTATCCTTTGGTGAATAGTCTGAATATCCCTCTGACTCTGCAAACAAACCTTCGTCGTGACCACCAGAAGGCATAAACGGTACAATTGCAACGAGAGCAAGTGCCGGATGGAGGCTTGCCATATACAGACCTGTCCAGCTCATAACACCTGGCCCAACAAGATACGGCCAGAAATTGGTAACTTCCTTTTTACGGAGCGCATAAGCGAGTCCGCACGCCGCTCCAACGACTGCGAGATAGATCGGCTGAACTGGATGATTCGGATCTGGATAAAAGACGGCGATAATGCCGAGACCGATCGCGTCGTCAGCAACCGCAAGCAGGAGGAGAAAGCTCACGGCTGGGTGCTCTTTTCCAAACACCATACGAGCAACGAGCCATGCGAGAGCAATATCAGTGGCAGTTGGAATCCCCCAACCGTTTCCAATAGCTGCATCTCCACTAATCCACACAAAAATGAAAAACACACAAACTGGACCGATAACACCACCAAGCGTTCCAAGAAGAGGGTTTATCGCTTTCTTCATCGGATTAAGCGCTCCGCCAGGAAGCACCGATTCGGAGATCTCTTTGGCTGCAAGTCCAAAGAAGAGCGCCATGAAGAGATCGTTCATGAGAAAGTGAAAGTTAAAATGGCTGTCATGGCCAAACGGAGACCAATGGAGAAAGTGGTGGTAACTTTCATGACCCAGGTTGGCCCACGCAATCGCAACAAGCACTCCGGCTATAAGAGGGAGTGAAAACTCCTGGAGAATCTCAATGTGCTTTGGTTTTGAATGACTCATAAGGTAACTCCCCGACAGTTAAATCTGTATTCTCTCGTGCTCGGTTGCACAGTTGACGACCACGAATCGATCGCAACTCCCATACAAGGTTTCGGCGAACCGGCAGAAAAAGATGAGCGATTCCGGACTCCAAACCGCGGTTTAGAGTACCTGAAACTCAATTCCTAAGAAAATAGAGTAAATACAAACTTATAGGGGGCCACCGGCTCTCCACCGATGACCCCCTCAAAGGATGCTTTCATCAAGCCGCCAGCGAGAAGCCGACGAGCTTATGCCTAGAGGAGACCCGCCAGACTCTCAAGTGAAGTTTGGCCGATTCGGAACTCTTCCTTCTCTTCGACCTCTTCTTCTCCTTCGACCTGAATCTCTCGGGTCTGATACTCTGGATAACCTGAACCAGCTGGGATCAAACGACCCATAATCACGTTCTCTTTCAACCCACGAAGTCCATCAACGAGACCCGATACGGCAGCTTCCGTAAGAACCTTGGTGGTCTCTTGGAAACTCGCTGCAGAGATAAACGAGTCAGTTGCAAGTGCCGCTTTGGTAATACCAAGCAACAATGGTTCGTAGGTAGCTGGTTTTCGACCTTCAGAAACGATCCGTTGGTTCTCTTTCAGCACGCGTTGACGCTCTTCGTGTGTACCGACGAGGAAGTCACTATCACCAAAGTCAGTGATAGTAACGCGCCGCAACATCTGACGAACGATAACTTCAATGTGCTTATCGTTAATTCGGACCCCCTGGAGGCGGTAGATCTCTTGGACTTCGTTCACAAGGTACGCCGCCAAAGTCTTGATACCCTCAACACGGAGAATATCGTGAGGATTGGTAGCACCGTCTGTTAACGACTCTCCAGCTCGAACTCGATCTCCTTTCTGAACCGCGATGTGCTTCGTTTTCGAAACGAGGTACTCAACTGGCTCACCATACTCAGGATTAATGATCATCCTGCGTTTTCCTCGAGAGTCTTCTCCGAAATCGATCGTTCCATCAACATCAGCGATGACGGCAGGATCCTTCGGTTTTCGAGCTTCGAAAAGTTCAACGACACGAGGAAGACCCCCGGTAATGTCTTTTGTCTTTGTCGTAGCACGTTCACGTTTTGCAATCGTATCACCAGCATCGATGTCAGAGTTGTGTTCAACGACAACCCGAACCCCAACTGGGAGGTTGTAGACTTTCGTTTCCCCGTTTTCACCGTAGATGACGACGCGAGGTCTGAGGTCACTCGACTTGTTCTTCGCCTGAATGATCTCTCGCTCAGAAAAGCCGGTTCGCTCATCTGTTCGCTCTTCCATGGTCTGCTCGTTGATGTCCTGCCATTCAACACGGCCAGCAACTTCAGAGAGAATTGGAATAGTGAACGGATCCCATTCGCTGATGATATCTCCAGCCTTTACCGGATCCCCTTCTGTTACCCGCATACGCGCACCGTAAACAAGAGGATGTCGCTCACGCTCACGACCATCTTGTGGGTCGATAATTGTGACTTCACCTTTTCGACTCATGACGACAAACGAGCCGTCACGTCGCTTCACGGTCTTCACTTCATTCAGCTTAACCTGACCAGCGAAACGAGCTTCGAGAGAGCTCTGTTCAGCACGTCCAGAAGCCGCCCCACCAATGTGGAACGTTCTCATGGTCAACTGCGTACCAGGTTCACCGATTGACTGAGCAGCGATAACTCCGACAGCTTCACCGATATTCACGATGTGCCCTCGCGCAAGATCCCGACCGTAGCAGTGGACACACACTCCACGCTCTGCTTCGCAAGTCAGCGGCGAACGGATGTTGACCGAATCGAGTCCAGCTTCTGTGATAATCTCACACCGCTCTTCATCAATCTCCTGGTTCCGCTCAACGAGGATATCGCCCGTAATTGGGTCTCTGATGTCTTCTGCCGCTACTCGTCCAAGAATTCGATTTGCGAGCGACTCAATCTCTTCCCCTCCTTCCACAAGAGCGGTGATTTCGATTCCCTCTGTCGTGTGACAATCAACTTCTCGAACAATGCAGTCTTGAGAAACGTCTACAAGTCGACGAGTCAGATAACCGGAGTTCGCTGTTTTCAAGGCAGTATCAGCGAGACCTTTTCGCGCACCGTGCGTTGATACGAAGTACTGAAGTACGCTCAATCCTTCTCGAAGATTCGCTTTGATAGGTTGTTCGATGATCGAACCGTCTGGTTTCGCCATCAATCCCCGCATTCCTCCAAGCTGACGAATCTGCTGAGTCGATCCCCGCGCACCCGAGTCAGCCATGATGTAGATCGGGTTAAACGAAGGAGCTCGGCGAGTCTCAGTGCCACTCTCATTCACAAATTCGCTCGTAGAGATCGAACTCATCAAGTCTTCAGTAATTCGGTCTCCAACTTCTGACCAAATATCGATGACTTTGTTGTAGCGCTCCCCAGCAGTGATGAGACCTTCTTGGTACTGGTTGTCGATCTCTGCCACTTTCGCATCAGCTTCTTCGAGTAGCTTCACTTTCGTAGCCGGAATAGCCATATCTTTGACGCCAATTGAAATACCGGCGATTGTCGCGAACCGATATCCAATATCTTTCAAGCGGTCAGCGAGAATGACCGTTGCCTTGTTACCAGCGATACGGAAACACTCGTCGATGAGATTCGATATCTCTTTCTTCTTAAAGACCTTATTGAAAGCCTTGAACGGGAGAACATCTGGCATTAGACCGTAAAGGATGACCCGACCAACGGTAGTGTCATACATCTCTCCATCAACTCGGCATCGGATTTTCGCCTGAAGGTGAACTTCTTTTGACTCCCATGCGAGCTGGATCTCTTCAAAGCCAGAAAACGACCGACCTTCTCCGAGCGCAAATGGACGCTCACGAGTCATATAGTAAAGCCCAAGAACAATATCTTGAGACGGTACAATAATCGGTTTTCCGTTCGCTGGAGAGAGGATGTTGTTTGTAGACATCATCAACACTCGGCTCTCAACCTGAGCTTCGACCGAAAGCGGAACGTGCACAGCCATCTGATCACCGTCGAAGTCCGCGTTAAACGCAGTACAAACGAGAGGGTGAAGTCGGATAGCTTTTCCTTCAACAAGGAGAGGCTCAAATGCTTGGATACCGAGACGGTGCAGCGTTGGAGCTCGGTTGAGAAGAACCGGATGCTCCTTAATCACTTCGTCGAGGATATCCCAAACAACAGGTTTTTGCTTTTCAACCATCTTTTTGGCGCTCTTGATGGTCGTGACATATCCGCGTTCTTCGAGCTTGTTGTAAATAAATGGCTTAAAGAGCTCGAGAGCCATTTTCTTTGGAAGTCCGCATTGGTGAAGACGCATCTCGGGCCCGATAACGATAACCGAACGTCCAGAGTAATCGACCCGCTTTCCGAGAAGGTTTTGACGGAATCGACCACCTTTTCCTTTGAGCATATCGCTCAACGACTTCAAAGGTCTCTTGTTTGGTCCGGTGATTACCCGGCCGCGTCGTCCGTTATCAAAAAGCGCATCGACTGACTCTTGCAGCATACGCTTTTCGTTTCGGATGATGATGTCTGGCGCAGAAAGCTCAATCAGACGCTTTAACCGGTTATTCCGATTAATAACCCGACGATAGAGATCGTTTAAGTCACTCGTGGCAAACCTTCCCCCATCAAGAGGAACAAGAGGACGAAGATCAGGTGGGATGACCGGAATAACCGACAAAATCATCCACTCCGGACGATTTCCACTCCTCAAAAATGATGAGAGGACCTTGAGTCTCTTTGAATATTTCTTTCGTTTGGCTTCGGAAGTTGCCTCTACATAATCGATTCGGAGCTTCTGGCACTCGCTCTCAACTTCGATAGCCTGAAGCATCTTCAAAATAGTATCGGCACCCATGCCAGCTTCGAAATCCATTCCGAATTGTTCGCGGGCTTGACGATAGTCTTTCTCACTCAGAAGCTCGCCTCTCTCGAGATCGGTTTCGCCGGCCTCTGTAACGATATAACTCTCAAAGTAGAGCACCTTCTCGAGGTCACGAAGCGTGATATCGAGGACGGTAGCGATACGACTTGGTAAGCTCTTTAAAAACCAGATGTGGGCGACTGGAGCTGCGAGTTCGATGTGGCCGATTCTTTCACGACGAACCTTGGATTGAATAACTTCAACACCACACTTTTCGCACACAACTCCTCGGTGACGAAGTCGCTTGTACTTTCCACAGAGGCACTCGTAGTCTTTGATAGGTCCAAAAATCTTTGCACAGAAAAGACCGTCTCGCTCAGGCTTGAGCGTTCGATAGTTAATCGTCTCTGGCTTAGTGACTTCCCCAAATGACCAACTCCTGATCTTCTCGGGGCTTGCCAACGAGATCTTCAGAGCGTTGAACTTTACTGGGTTTTTCGGCTTCTCAAAGAGGCTAAAGAGATCATCCATGTGCGCGGTTCCTTAATGAAAAAATCAATTCACGTTTTGGGTTTGAGAGAACAACGCTCTCCCAAACCCTCGCACTCCCACTCCCTACGCCGCCCCGGCAATAGTCGTGGTGTTTGCATTCGAGTCATCTGAGTCAATGAGGTCTTCATCGTCCTCATCACCCTCTCCGTCCGATTCCTCAACCAACTCGACATTGAGTCCGAGCGACTGAAGTTCTCGCATCATAACGTTGAACGACTCTGGCAGACCTGGCTCAAGCACGTGCTCACCCTTAACAATCGACTCGTACATTCGAGTTCGACCATTCACATCGTCAGATTTGACGGTGAGAAATTCTTGCAAGGTGTACGCCGCTCCATATGCCTCAAGAGCCCACACTTCCATCTCTCCGAGACGCTGACCTCCGAACTGAGCCTTCCCTCCAAGTGGTTGTTGCGTCACAAGAGAGTATGGTCCGATCGAACGGGCGTGAATCTTGTCATCAACCAGGTGATTGAGCTTCAAGATGTACATCACCCCAACTGTGACTTTCTCAGAGAAAGGATCTCCAGTCCGGCCATCATACAACTGTACTTGACCGGTCTCTTCCTGGTTCACCAATTTCAACATCTCTCCAATGTTTTCCTCGGTGGCTGCGTCAAATACCGGCGTAGCATAGTGCACTCCTTTCATCTCCCGACGAGAGAATTCAAGCACCTCTTCGTCAGAGAACTTCGAAAGCAAAGCGACCTTTTCCGGATCTGCAAGCGCCTTTGTCAAAAGTCC
>JAGRAO010000054.1 GCA_020434565.1 Bdellovibrionales bacterium | reverse complement strand
TACACTCTTTTCATACACCGCACGACCGGAGCACCTGCGAGAAGCTGCAATTTTGTCGAGGGGTTAAAGGAGCAGAGAGGGACCTCCCTCCTTCACTTCGTATGGCAATCCCCGAGCTGCTCTAATAGTCACCGTTGAGGTAGCCATCTACCGAGACACGTTCGAAGGGCTGAAGAAAGAAGGCGAGCTGGGCCCGCTTATCGACAAAGACAGCTGACTGAGCTGAATCGTCAGCCGCAGCGTCATCTCCAAATTCTTCATCAAATTCTTCATCTTCAGCAAACGGATTTTCCTCGTTCTTCAATGCCTTGTCATAAATGACCGCGTTTCGATCTTGATAGTAGGCTGACTGAATAAAGAGGTAGTAGTCGACTGAAGCCTCTCTTGCCGCTTCCACAGCTTCGATGAGTCCTGCCCGGGTGTTAACCGCATCAAATACCGTCAACCCAACCGACATGGCCGTGGCATCCGAAGAGTCAGCAGTTGTCGCAGTAATCCAATAAATAGGATCAAGTACGTTATCAACAATTCGACCAATTCCATCTCGTACCGTTGTCGGTCCAAAAAACGGCAACATGATATAAGGGCCTGACGGGACACCGTGATACGCTAATGCGGTTCCAAAGTCTTCTTTGTGTGGCTCCAATCCAATGTCTTTCGCGACATCGATCAATCCAGCAAGTCCCACGGTCGAGTTGAGCAAGAAACGGCCTGTGTGCTGGGCAGCCTGCGTAAATTTGAGCTGAACGAGATCGCTCACGAGGAGAGATGGATACTTCAGGTTGTTAAAAACGTTGTCGATCCCTTTTTGAACTGGCTTCGGGATCACGCTGTTGTACCCCTTTGCTACTGGCTCAAGCGCATAACGGTCGAGGTGATCGTTGAACCAAAAAACCCCTCTATTCACCTTTTCGAATGGATCTGAGATCTCATCTTCAGCAAGCGCGGGGTTCGCGCCCTGTGCCAGAAAGAAGAAGCAAAAAAGGAAAGAACACAAACCCACAGCGAAAGTACTCTTTTTCCGGCTCGCCTTGGCGGATAGCTCTCTTACTTCGAAATGAAATTTCATAAATGTCGACTCCACCAATGACAGGCCACAAGACTTTTCCTCATGAATATACGGACGAACGGGGAAACTGAAAACCCCACACCTTTCCCTCTCTGAAGGTGGTCGATACCGATAAAGGCCAAGACATCAAGGTTTTAGCCTCTCAATTTCTCCAAGGCGTAATCACCGTACGCTATCTTGTAGGCCTGCAAGTATTTGCTCGCCATTTCAGGACGAACCCGAATCCCATCTTCCGCAAATGCCTTCTGGACGACTTTCATAATCTGCTCCTGGTCTGCCAGAAAGGCATCTCGAACCCCCTCGAGCGATTGCAATCTGACAGTATCGCCCTTCTGCTGGGCTTCTGTAATCTGACGATCGAGTACATCAGAAACGTTTCTCTCAAACTCTATCTCAATCTCCAAGATATCCCCCAGATCAGGCGGACGTTTCGAAGATTTGTACCCGTCGCCACGTTCTCGGATGAACTGCACATAACGCTTCCCATCGTACACTCGGCTCTTGTCGAGACTGATGATATACGACTGTTCAGGATTCGGACCGGACCCATATGGCGATTTGATATTCAAGTGCATACGATTCCTCTCTGTGAGGAGCACCACGGTGGGAGCGAATTCAAACGAATCTCGCACGACACCATTGTTTTCAAATGCGCGTAAAATTTCTTGAGCGGGAAGCAATGGATAGCTCTGAAACTCTCCAATTTGAAAGTACGGCATAAACTGATCCAAATTCCACGGTCTCGGTGGAGGTAACTTCGCCTCGCTAAACGGGAGACTCTCCTTTCGAAATTCGAACCGTGCTTCATCGGTAACGCTATAACCGTTGCCAAGCTCTTTACGGTTTGTTTTTGCCTGATACTCGAGGCGATACGGCCACAGTTCGGGCCAGTTGGGATTTTTCTCGTACAGTTTATATTTTTTCCAATCGATAAACCTGTTTCGGAGACGGTAAGAGATTCCAAACTTGGCGTTGAGGCTGTCGGGAGTATCGAAATAAATATCTCGGAACACAAAGTCCTCTGTCGTGTCGTCGATATAGAAGTCATTGCCGACTACCTGCGCCGCCTTCCAAAGGCTCCGGTCTGATACCGCCTTCGCAAGCGCTTCTCGAATTCCCTCTGCTACCGAAGCGAGATCAAGGTCTTCACCAGGAGTTCCGACACTCCATTTGTATTCGCGCTCGACTCGAGCAGCTGTTCCAAATCCCTCCTTCTTCAACAGAGAGCGGTGATGGACAGGGGCGACATGATCGTGTTTGAGATTCACCTCACGCACAAACGCTCGCTCCGATTGAACCGGGAATGGGAAGATATTGTGGACCTCCGAATCTCGTATCTCGACCTTCCCCCCTCGGACAGAGATAAAGCCATCACGGAGATCGAGGTGCTCAAGCGAGCCCTCACTCTCGTGAAAATTGAGCGAGCCAGCGAAGTAGATGTCATCAATTCGAGCTGAGGAACCGCCTTTTATCTGCACATTTTTAAGGACATGGTCCTTACCCTCTACAACAGCAATGACCCCAAACGGGCGGGTCGGGTCAACCGAGCGAACAACTACCGGCCGCTCTGGAGTTCCAAGCATCCTCAACGTTCCACCGCGAAGATAGAGCGACACTCCAGGAGACAGTATGAGCTCGGAACCTGCTGTAACGGTAAGATCTTGATCCTTCGAAAAGGACCGATCCTCTTTAATTGAAACTTTTCCCGAGTACGTAATCTGCTCGCGCTGTTGAAAGCGATCCGGTTCCCACCAGACGCTGTTCTTTCTGTGCTCTGCGGGGACTTCGAGTTTTCCGTTCCACTTTGCGAAAAGCTGCCCTTTTCCCGTGATGGTATTTGAACCCTCGATAGCTGCTTTTTCGAGATCTGCTATCGCCCCATCTGGCGCAGCAAGCTCATACAAATACACGCCAGGAACAATCTCTGGCTTCTTCGAATTCTCAAATCTGCGTTTCGAAAGAAGATCATCATCGAGAGTGAAAACAACCTTCTTGTCTGACACGCTCCCTGAGACTGAAATCTGCGCAGGATCAAGATGAGGGCCGGTATCCTCCAGTCCGAGCCGGGTAAGGACAAATGGACCAGCGGAGTCGTGCGCAAGAGGAAGTGAAATCGTATGGACTCGAAACCCCGCACGTGATCCAATCGAGATCGCAAGTCGGATCACGGGATTTCCATTCTGTCCGGTTGCTGGGACGGCTTTGAATTCAGCGTTCGATCCTCCAAGCTCAGTCAGTACTCGCTTTTCACGGCTCCTAACAGAATCAATTAGCTCACGAACCGCTGCTTCCCATTCCGAGTTGGACATGTGGTAGATGCCTTTGTCATTTGCATGGAGTTTGAGAGCAAACGCATACATATCGGGCTGAAGCTCCCGAAATTGATTGGAAATGGTCTCCTCGAGCGATTCACTTGAGAGTTTGCCGGTAATGGCTTGGTACAAGAAGCGGTCTTTCATCTCTCGAAATGCTGGATTTGCCAGGACTACTCGAAAGAGCCCATTTGACCCGAGGTCGAGGTCGAATTTGTCGTTCCACATGTACGCGACGGTATCCCAGACAATCGGCTGTAACCTCCCCGTATCAGCGTTTGCAAAGAATTTTCCATTGTGCGTTTCATCGACGTGAACCGATCCGACGAGCTCAAGGAGAGCCATATACTTCGTCAATTGTTCAATGTCGACTTGCTCCGGGATCACTCGATAGAACGCATATGGATCGTGCTCCGTGCGAATGGTGTGGAGGAGGCGAGCCATTTCGCTCGGTGTATTCTCATCAGTGGGTGACTCAACCTCCCACCCAGCGATCTCGCTATAAAGCCGTTCTCGTCGGGTGCTGCCGTATATCTGCTCACTATCGACATCCCCAATATACATCTTGCCATACGGCAAACTCCTTCTCCGGAGAAAGTCCTGATTCGGTTGTTCGAGAAGGAGACGAACGCCATTAAAACGTCTGTTCAAACGGAAATGAACAAAATCCGCGTACGGAACGAGGAGATCGCCAAACTGTCGACCCATTTCATAACCAAGCCAATTTGAGAGTTGGCTCTCTGTTCGAGGAACATTGAGATTAAAGACTTGCATCCCACGAAAGGTCTTTCCTTCTTCGAGATAAACACGCCAAGATTTTGCCGGAAAGGCCCAGTGATTGATCGAATCTCCACGAAAGCGAACTTTAGCCTTGTAACCCTTGTCATCAAGGCGCACTTCAGCTTTCTCAGTACCTGAGGTTTCCGGTAATTTGTCTACGAGCTTGTCGAGCCGATTTCCTTTTATGTAGATCTCGACAACCGGTAACGGCGTGTTCTGGAGGTCGTCATGGTTCGCCTCAAGGGTGAGGCGTGTCATCGTGGCGGCCTGTTTTGTTCCAAGCCACAGACGATCAAGGAACCCGAAGTGAGCAGCGAACCTTTCACGTGGCATTTCAGAGATGTACCACGCGATGCTGCCAACAAAACTCACAGCCAGTGCAAGAATCACCAACCGTTTCGGGAGCCGTTGAAGGAAGACCTTTCTTCCAAACTCCCGATTAACATCCATACGATACGACTGTTCAGACACCATCTATACCTTTGAAGATCTATACCTTTGAAGCATTGAGCCGAAGTTCAGCTTTCGATCGTACAAACAAGCCAACGTCGGTCAGCATCTCCGGCAGTGGCGGGAGAGTATATAGTCTCTCTTTACCCGGCACAAACGGCGTCTTTATAGATTTTTCCTAAAATATCCCCAGGGATACAGCTGTCGGCTGGTCCAAAACACCGAGAAGGCGACACCGCGAGAGTTGTCACAACCGGGAGATACTACCCCCCAATACCGCCGTATCTTCCACAGGGGTTTATTGGACCAAGGCACACGTTGTTCTTCCACTCTACGACCACGTTTGGGTTTCCATTTTGCTGCTTAGCCTTTGCCGAAAAACTACTGCAGGTATCGCTACTGCCTCCCGTCCAGCCGGAGAAGTAGTGGTCCGACCCTCCGTTGATAGAAGGGTCTTGTCCGAGCTTGTATCCAAGCGAGCCGATCTGCGCGCCATTTGTAGCAAACACTTTCAGGCTGCCGCGATTTCCATTCTTGTTGCCCCCTTGATAGAGCACGACAGGTTTGTTTGCGCGAGAATCCGGGGCGTCTGCCGCCGGCTTCCATAACGTTCCAAACCCAAAGGACTTAAATCCGGCCGAACAGCTGGAACCACCCCCAGAACCATTTGAAGTGTTAGAGTTACCGGGGGTTCGTCGAAAGGTGGAAACGTTCACATGATCAGCGAGAACGCCACTAACCGCACCAATCGAGGTTTCCGACTGGTCCCCAAACGGACGCACAAGGATGGGCGAATTTCGCTGTACGATGAATTCTTCACCCTCAGAGCTCGAATCAAAATCTCCAACAACGATAGTTCCGGTGCTACTTGTGAAATTATTGCTGTACAACACCGTACCACTGCCCAAGTCGAAGATTCGTACTTGATACGTGTTCTTCGCGCCCTTCACATTTTGGACAAGAAGCAGTGCATCCCCTCCACTCGATCGAGCGATTGGCATCGCGTCACGCAGCCCTCCGCGTGCAATACCTGAAAGTCTCTGGGATCGCGAATTGCCTTCCTGATCGACCGACTCTACTCGCAGACGAACAACCGTTGCCCTCGCGCCGCTCCCTCTTCTCTTCCGTAGCTGCTGTTTGTAAACAAACGCAAGCCGATCTGCACTCCCAGGGGAAAAGAAAAAACCCCTCCCTTTCTTTACCGCCTTGGAGGCAAATTTAATGTCGAAAGAAGTCGTATTCTCACCAAAGAGTTGAAATCGAATAGTTCCGCTCCCACTCCGAGCAACTCGAGCAGCATCGGTTATTCCATCTCCGTCGTAATCTCCTCCTGAGACGAGAATATCGTTGCGCTTTCCGAAGTTAATCTTTCGAACTTGCGAGCCATCCAGGACATTCCACGAGACCGTTTGCTTTTTTACGGCTACGAAGCCAATTTGAGTGGTTGAGGACGACGTCCAGTTCGCTGGAATCAGGTTGTCACCACGCTCACCAACATTCGAACCGTTTGGCACTTCTGCCTCGGTCGAGAAGGAGTGAGAGTCTCGAGTGTTCCAATCGAGATTCTTATCGGAATCGATCTTTATAACAAGGAGATCGCTCTTTCCATCACCATCAATATCGACGTCGGCTACAGCTACTGGAAGACAGCAAACAACCGACGAGAAAGCCGCGACCGCAACTGAATAAAATTTTTCGAGCATTTCTTACCTCCTTGATGCGGGTCCCAAGGACCAAGCCGACAGATGCCCAAGCAACTGCCACGATTTCCTTACACAAAGCGCAAATCCTTCCGACCATAGCCCGTACGATCAGATCCAACAAGGACACGAACACGCACCACGAATGTACGTTCGGAGTCACAATTTTGGTTGAATTCGCTCGTACTACAGCGACGATCGCGCTTCTGGAATTACCGGATCAGATCCCAGCTCTATCTCTTTTCCATCGAGAATTCCGTCAGAATCGGTATCATTTTTCAGGGGAGAAGATTTGATGGCGATTTCTAATTCATCGTCAAGTCCATCACCATCAGTATCCGGGTCTGAGGCGTTCGAACCGATCGCTCGCTCATAGTCGTCTCCCAGTCCGTCTCCGTCACTATCATTCGGAAACTGACCAGCATCGAGTGGATCGGTTTTCGCGAGACGCTCAGAACCATCTGAGAACCCGTCGCCATCAGAATCATATTCACGGGCGAGAGTTCCAAATTGCTTTTCTTCGCTATCAGAGAGGCCATCTAAATCATAATCAATCGATGAAACTCGCGCGCTCAAAGAAGTGACCGCACTTCGTGGAGCACTCTCAGGATCGTTCGGATCGGTACCGATATCTCGCTCGAGGAGGTCGGTAAACCCATCCCCATCAGAGTCGATTCCGATCCCCTCAACGAGCTCATCTTGAAGATAGAGCTTTCCGAGCCAATTTCCGCTTGATTTTCGACCAAAGGGCCGTATCAAATCCGCTATCGAGGTAGGACGCGGGAGAATATCGCGAGCCGCCGCATGAGAGGTGCCAACTGAAGTTGCTCGATTGCCCTTTGTGGTACCGACACTCTCAAGCTCCCGTAACGCAGCAAGGGCAGCGTTTGCAACGGTAGCAGTCGGAGTAGCCGTCGCGGTGGCAGTAGCTGTGGCTGTCGGGGTTGGTGTGATATCGATAATGTCTGGGGTGGCGGTAGCAGTCACTGTCGGGGTCGGTGTCCCATCGGTACTCGATTGAGAACCGAGCTCGTAGTCTTCTTGGCAGTAGTTTGTCCCGCCAAGAAAGAGAATGATAAGGGCAAACCCTGTAAAGCGGTAAACTTGCTCAACAACAGTCACGTTATTCGAACGCTCTTTCAATCTCGTCTCCACTGCTTGCTACTCTCTAGCGGTCCACAGCTCTGAAAACCAATCCCACGAAGTGGCATTCGTTTCGGTGATCGCTCTCAAACAAAAAAAGTATATGACCTCTAAATCCTTTCCACTACCAAGAAAACGGAACCTTCTTCCCGAACCTTTCGAATGGGCAACGAGTACGTCTCACTCGTAAAGCTCACCCGTGTTCGGCGCGAAAAGTTCTTGCTAAGCTGGTCAGAACCTGCGAAAGCACACCTCTCGGCATGCCCCTCCCGTAAAAACGGCGTTTGTCTTTGACTCCACTCTCGCTTCGTCAGTAATCTCCGGAAGTCTTTATCGCCAACCCGTTCGAGGGAAAGGCGGCGTTGGACGAGCGTTTTATCGCTTATTTTTAGAGAGAGCACACTATGGCACACGAACTTCCTCCGCTGAGCTACGACTACGAAGCACTAGAGCCTCACATTGACGCTCAAACGATGCGGCTCCACCACGACATCCACCACCTTGGCTACGTGAACGGATTGAACAATGCCGAAAAGAAACTCGCCGAAGCTCGAAACAACAATGACTACGGATTGGTGAAGCACTGGGAGCGAGAGGCTGCATTTCACGGTGCGGGGCATTTCTTGCACACAATCTTTTGGGAGAACATGCATCCCTCCGGCGGCGGAGTACCAAACGGCGCTGTTGCTGACGCTATCAAGAGCGCGTTTGGAAGTTTTGAAAACTTTTCAAACCACTTTCGCGCGGCTGGTGGCGCCGTTGAGGGATCGGGCTGGGTTCTTCTCGTTAAGAACAACACCACTGACGCGCTCGACATCCTTACTGCCGAAAAGCATCAGAATCTCACTCAGTGGGTCGTTACCCCACTTCTCGTGTGTGATGTGTGGGAGCACGCTTACTACCTTAAGTACCAGAATAAGCGCGGAGATTATCTAAACGCGTTTATGAATGTTATTAATTGGAGCGATGTGGCCAAGAGGCTTGCGTCGTAAGGAAAGGCGCCATTTTTCTTGTCGAAGAACGCATTTCCTTCAGGAGGTCGAGTGTCTCAACATACTCTCGCACACTTACGTGCAAATGATCGGGCTTCTCTGTATGAGCTAAAACCGGAGCCGAGTTCTTCTCTGCGAGCCTTTGTCGTCAGCACACCTGAGAGTCGCCTGATATGCAATGACCCATTTATCACTGGGCTTCGATACACAGAGCTTCTCCGAACCGCCGTCAGAGAAGCACTTATTTTGCTTCACGAAACAAAGGCCTTTGATGCTGTCGAATCAGACACTGTAGTCCTCCATATTCTCCGCGGCGGTCTCAATTTTGGTATCCGTGAAGCCCTCGGGGAGGCATTCGGGTGGAACGACCACTCCTCTGCTTTTATTAGCGCCCAAAGAGCCCGCGTATCGAGGGGGAGTGACGATTGGATCATCACCGAAAATGCATACAGAAAACTCAGCCTCAATCGCCACACATCGATCGTATTTGGTGACGTCGTTGCTACCGGGACGAGTCTCAAGTACGGACTCCATGAAGTCGTTGAAGCCGCGCACGAGCAACATAAAGATATCCGCGACCTGACGTTTTTTACTATTGGAGGGACTCGAAGCCACGAGCTCGTTCGAGAACTCGAAGATGGCGCGCTGAAGGAATCAAAAAATTATACCCATTCAACTGTCGTCTATTTTGAGGGTGTTTTTGAAGTAGCCGGCTCGGATTCGCCTCTTACCTTACGAATTCCAGGTACAGACCTCCTTCGGTCAAAGGCAACCCTTGCCCCTGAATTTATCGAATCGCAGTATGAGCAACCTTCATATCCCTTGGAACGTTGCACCATTTATGATGCTGGCTCGCGTGCATTCCAGGCGCCAGAATACCGCAAGGACGTTCAAGACTATTGGACTCGCATGCTCGAACTTGCTCGGCGAGGGAGAGATTTTGCAAGCTTGCTCTCAGAACGTTTCCCCGAGCTTGATCCGTCTCGATTCGGAGAAGTTTCGTTAGAGCAGATCTGCCAGCAGCAACTTGAAAAATTTCTTCCAAAGCGAAAAGGGTGAACGACTCTCTCTTCGTGCGATTCTTAGCGGTGAAGAGATTTCGGAGCTTCTTCGCTGCCCTGAAAGACGGGGCTTCCTTTTGCCCAAAGGACTCGAGTTCTTCCTTCGCAGTATTTCTCTCCCTTATCTTAGGCGTGCTTCCGGGTTTGAGTTATCTGCTGCTTCCGATCGACTCTCTCGACACTCCAGTTTTTGTCCTGCTCGTATCAATGCTTGGCGGTTTTCTCTTGCGTTCTCGAGTGACTGAATCCGGTCGCAACCGCAACCAACTTCAATTGGGGTTTTGGAAGCGTCTTTCTCTGATACATACGGGAGTTGCTGTCGGCTGCATCCCTCTCGTTATTCTCCTTATCTTGGCCCCAGAACAATTTACCTCAGTGAAGCAAGGACTTGTCGCCGCCGACGCTCCGGGTTTAGGGCGCCCTTCCCCGTGGCGGGTCGTTCTGTTTGTTCTTCTCGTATCGACTTGGGCTGGACTTACCGAGGAAGTCCTTTACCGGGGTGTTCTTCTATCCCTCATAAGGAGGTGGAGCGCATGGAACTCCCGTCAGGCAGCAACCTGGTCAGCTGTGCTTCTGAGTAGTGCCCTCTTTGCTTTCTGTCATATTCCTCTTTGGGGACCGGTTCTTTCGTTAGGACTCTTTTTCGTAGGAATCGGTTTTAGTTTGGGGTTTGTCGCGAGTGGGGAGGACCTCGCAGGTGTAGTGCTCTACCACATCCTCTTTGATTGTTTGAGTTTAAGTGTCGCTCTTTTTCTGATCTAATCCAGTTCACGGAAAGCTCTGATTGCTAAGCGTCGATACGGGCTACGCTAGAATTTTAAAAATGAAGGCTGTATTCTTGTCACCGTTCCCTCGGTCGACCTCTAGAGCAAACACCGGCAAGAATGTAAGGTGGCCTTTCGCGGTGTTTGATCGAGCGGCTTGGCCGAGTCGAGGGGCACGGAAGAGCGGTCCTCTTGGAGTAACGTCGTAAGACACTTCTCCTGAGAGCCGATCTGGAATGGTTATGACAAACCCAAGTCCTCAAAAACTTGCAGAATGGAGAGAGCGCGCGGCCAAGAAAAACGCTATCGTTCCATCATACTTCGAGGTCTTCCCGACAAAGGTCCATATTACTTGCGGCGCATGCCAGCACTCCTTCCGTCGCTCTCTCATTCCAAATCTCGATGAGCCCGTATTCGTCTGCCCAGAAGAGTCGTGCCGGGCGAGGAATTGGGTGCCGGTTCGATACCAACTGAACCTCTAGTGTCTCTTCCTGCGTAGTCGTTCGGGCAGATTCTGCGACAGTTTTTTACCCAATACTCGAGAAAAATCCGAGTGAGTGATACCTTCCCGAGCACCATGTCTTTCGTAAAGAGCATATTCTCTCTGGATTTGAACGTCTCAATTCCCGAACAGGGTTGGTCGGAGCAAATAAGAGTTCAGCTTGCGGTTCATCCGGAGGAAACAGAGACGCACGTCGTCTCACGTACCCTTGCGCTCGCTCACTCAGCTCCACTCCGGCCACACTTTTCACAGGGGCTCTTTGAACCAAAAGAACCGACCTTTTCGTCGTTCAACGAAATAGGAAACGAGACTTTGTGGGGAGAAGTCGGAATACCGACAGTGAAGAAACTCCGAAAGGCTCGAAGTATTCATCCCGTACCCCAACTGCGGGTATACTTTTATGAGACACCTCAGATAGATCAATTCTGCCATCTCCTCCGCGGAAGCAAGGAGAATTGGATAGCACCGTTTACTTTCTTTCTCTTGGATCCAGCCCTCATCGATCGCATTTGCGAGAAGGAGTGGGACAACACAAAACGGTGGGACATTGTCTTTCTCGAGGACAGGATATACCTCGAGATTAATGGCTCCTCGGATGAAGGGTCCCTTCTCTCACTGGACATGTGGAGCGAGTTTCAACGATCTCTTCGTGCAGCTCAAATGCCAGCGTAAGCAGTTATGGGTGTGACGGGAGAATCGAAAAGGAAGAGAGGGCTGAATCGAGGGTGATTTCTTCGACGTGCAGCCCTCTTACCACCGAAGCAGCCGGCCCCACACGCAGCTCAACAAGGAAACGACTGAGACGACTCGGTTCGCCCTGCGCTACTCCTTCGACGGATCCGTCTCCTTTATTTTGAACCCAGCCGACAAGACCCAACAGCTCTGCATGCTTCGATACAAACTGGCGAAACCCTACTCCCTGAACACGACCCTCAACTCGAAAGCGTGATGCCTTCGGGGATTCGCAGGTCACTATCCCGCAGCCTTTGCAGGGAAACGTTGATCGAGAATCTCATTCCAATGAGCGAGATCTTGCTTTACGGAATCACGGTTGAGGAAATCATCGACATCCCCTGTAACGGTAGCAGTGATGATCTTATCGCCCTGTTGAATAGCATCAACAACATCTTGTCCCGCTTTCACCTTACCAAAGACAGTGTGCTTGTTGTCGAGCCACGGAGTCGGAACATGAGTAATAAAGAACTGACTGCCGTTTGTTCCGGGACCGGCGTTTGCCATAGAGAGAGTCCCTGGTGAGTCGTGTCGGAGCGAAGGATCAAATTCGTCCTTAAATTTATATCCCGGCCCACCCGTTCCATTGCCACTCGGGTCGCCACCCTGAATCATGAAATCATCAATAACCCGGTGAAAGGTCAGTCCATCATAGAACCCTCTCTTCACGAGGTTCACGAAATTCGCAACCGTCACTGGGGTCTTATTTGGGGTAAGGACAAGAATGATATCCCCCTTGTTTGTCTTTAACGTTACTTCCAAATCCTGGGCACTCGCCTCACTCATGATGTCTTTCACCCCAAAAAGTACGATTAACACAACAAGACAGAGGGCATGGATTGGTCTCAGGAAGGGATTTCGTTGCACGGTTTGCATATTAGTCCTCCACGAAAACTGCCCAGCTACGGCTGTCTCACGATTGAACGCTTCTGGAGCCGAAGAGTAGGGCAAGATTTAGCGCAACGTCAAAACATATTGTCGCGCGAGAAACCTTAACGCTCGACTGTTGATGTCCTTTGAACGCGGAAAGAAAGTAGTCCGGCGTTTGAATTTTAGACCGCTACTGTTCGTCAATGTTTTTAGTAATTTCTATGGAGATCTTGTGAATCCGTAACTCTTTGGAGTCGCGGGATTTTTATATGATTTGCTCATAGCAACGACGCTCCCTTCGAACTGTCAATGCGATCCAGGCTCGAAGCGCTAGTGCTAATTCCAGCCACCTTCGGTGGGATTCTTGGATTGGCGCTCGCGCTCTGGGGTCTACTTCGGCATTCTTGGCGGAGGACGGGATTTCACTCCCGAGTGACGCTTTTGCCTTGCCGTTGCCGAAACTGACTGTTGGAGTAGTGCATCGCATGGTAGGTAAGTGCGTCCCTCAAAAGACCCCTGCCCTTCGTCCCTACGGGGTTTTCAGATTCTACGGATTCTGGATAGGCTTTGAGTCCTCCGACGGACTCTCCACCTCGGGTCGTGGGGGATGTATGTAAATAGAGAACCATCTCTGCTAAGGAAAAGAATGATGAGAAGAGAAACAATCGTATCGCTTGTTTTTGGCCTCGTGCTTCTCGCACCGACGTTGGCTATGGCCGACATCGCTGCTGGCGAGTTCGAGAAAGCAATGTCGAAGTACATGGAAACGGATGCTGGCAAGAAAGCTCTTGGAGCGACTGTCGAGAACTATTTTCGTCAGCGACAAGAAGAGATGCGGAAGCAGCGAGAGAAGGACCAAGAGCAAGAGCTTGAGGATCAGTTTAAGAAACCTGTGAGCGTGGACATTGGATCGAGCCCGACGCGCGGTCCGAAAGATGCTCCAATTACGATTGTAGAATTTTCAGACTTCCAGTGCCCATATTGCTCGCGAGCAAATCAGGTAATCGATCAGGTCTTGAAAGAGTATGACGGGAAGGTGCGAATTGCATTTAAGAATCTCCCTCTTCCATTCCATCAGCAGGCAGAGCCAGCAGCTAAAGCAGCTCTTGCAGCAAGCAAGCAGGGAAAGTTCTGGGAAATGCATGACGCTCTCTTTGAAAATCAGCGACAGCTCTCAGAGGAGTTTTACCTCGCGCAAGCGAAGGAACTTGGACTCGATATTGAGAAGTTCAAAAAGGATATGGAGTCTGAGGACGTGAAAAAGCAAATCGCTGCTGATACCGAAGCTGCGCGGCAGCATGGGATTAGTGGCACTCCTGGCTTTTTCGTAAATGGAGTCGCCGTAAAGGGGGCACTTCCGTTTAGCCACTTCAAGTCAATCATCGACCGATGGTTGGAGAAGAAAGCGTAAAGAGAAGGCTTTCTGTTTCGTTCTGGAGAGGCGCGTGAAGCGTCTCTCCAGAAATGCCCGCTCTTCGCTCACGACCTTTCGAACTTCTTTTACTCTCGCTCATCTTTTGTCCCTCCCGCTTCTTTTTCTCTTTCCCTTCTTGATCTCTCCCCGTTTCGTGAATTCTGCTGGCACAAGCGCAATCAGAGTGCGATAACCCTCTCGAGAAGATCGAGCTCCTCGAGTACATAGTTCATAACCTTTGCGTCATCATGAAAACCACTTGCAAAGGCTGTTTCCGAGAGAGCATCGTCAGCAATCGCAAAATATCGAACCGCTCCCATGATCAGGGACTGCTGTTCCTCAGTGAACGAATCATAGTGGTCGAGCAAAAACCTGCAGCGGTCTGCTATTTCATACGCCAATTGGAGGTTCATATTTTCATGCTTTTTCTTTAGCCTCTGGAAGTGGGCCATACACTTGTCCACCTCGGGAATCAGTTCCTGAGCTTCGTCAGATTCAACGGCTTCACACAGCTGCCGAAAGGTCGGAATGACAGATTCGGGAAATTTCGGTAAGGGATGTTTCCGTTTCTTAAATATCACTGCATCTCATCCTTCGATCGTGCCTACACGCTATGAGAACACACGAGCAGTGTACTCGAGGGCTCTATCACCGCCACCTCTGCCGGGACCTCGCCGAGATACTCTCCATCGGTTTGATAAGTGCACCATCGGGGCAAGTTGGCGATAAGCCACCGTTCTCTTCCATCATACCCCTGGTACCCAACAGTCGGAATACCGGGAAAGAGGAAATGGAGAAACCCCGTCCAAAAGCGAATCACCGAAACCTCGAGAAGGAAATCGGTAGGGTCGCTCCGGGGATGAGCAGTCCCAAGCCCCATGACCGAACGGATATTTGAGAAAAAAAGGGAAAAAACCGTGTGGAGTTCATGTTCTTCACTCACTCCTGACTTTTCGCCTTTTACTGAAAGTTCTTGGAGCGCTTTTGAACCACACGCTCGCAAACCTTCTCGAAGATACAAGAGTCTATTTCCAAACCGTCCAAGTTTCTTGGGCACCCACCGCATAGAGGCCCTCGCTTTTTCAAAGTTTCGAATAATTCCGCTGTCCTCCCCAAAAGAGGCATAATTCACAAAAAGATGTTCACGCTTGATGGCCGGAAATGAGAGCTTCCAGACTCGGTACTCCTCTATTTTCGCTCTCTCAAAGAAATCAAGCCACTCCACCAACGAGAATGAAAGACCAAGAGATAAGAGTCCGAGCTCTCTCGCTAGGTCATTTCCAGTACCGAGCGGAATGATTCCGACAACACTTCGGTGTTCGACCAGAAACGGCAGAAGCGAAGAGACACTCCCGTCACCTCCTGCAACAACTACTCGATCGAAAGACGAAAGCCTCGATAGGAAATCATCTTTCCCGCTTTCTGCAATATCAAAAACTTCTATTGAGCGGCTGTGGGCAAGTTCACGAAAGCCATCACGTACCGACATCCCAAGATGTCCTCCGGCGAGGGAATTTACGATGCACCCGAATCTCATTCCTTGAACAAGTCCTCTCACCGCTTGACATTTTGTAGGAACAAACCCCTACAATTCTCCTACGTGGCTTTTATCGAGCACGAACTGAACCGCTCACACCACGGGGTGAAAGCGTGGGGCCATGGGCAGAAACATACCAGCCGGGGGAACGCGCCAAAAGCAACTAGTTTTGGCGTCTCGATATACGAAACCTTGGTTAGTGGGGAAAAGATATGAAGAATATCGTTGTCACGACTGACCTTTCAGAGGAATCTCTTCAGGCGTTTGCAACTGCGAGGGAGATCGCTCAGGCCTTTTCAGCGACAATCGAATTAGTTGCTGTTGTTGAGGACCCAGCTCAAGCCGCTATGATTTACGCCCTCGATTACCCGGTGATCCCTGGATCTGAGATTCAAGATCAGCTTCGAACGAAAGTTCGTCGAGATCTCGAAGACTTCAAGAAGGATTACTTTGACGGCTTGCGTGTAAATGTTCAGGTTCTTGAGGCCGAATCTTCGGTACATGAAACGATAGTTGAGTTCGCAAGACGATCTCAAGCAGATCTCGTCATTATGTCGAGTCATGGAAGAGCCGGTATATCTCGTTTCTTTATTGGAAGCGTGGTTGAAAGAGTAATACGAGAATGCCCTTGCCCCATTCTTACAGTTCCCTCGGTTGCTCGAGAAAACGTGTAAGAGATTTACCTAGGGAAGCTTTTCGCTGAGGCACCTCTGCCTCTATGGCTCCATAACAGAGAGTGTTCGGATGAGGGGACTATGATTGGCCTAGTACTGAGAATTGCAATTCTTTGTTTCATTCCTAACATTGCACACGCCTACATCGACCCAGGTACTGGGAGCATGTTGTTTCAACTGGTCATCGCTTCGGTAATTGGAGCGCTCGTTACGATATCCCAGTTTTGGACTCGCATCAGCACCTGGGTATCATCGAAGAAGAAAAATTTGCTGCTCAGCGTTTCGAAAAAACATACGAAAGAGTCAAACTCGCCATCACCCAAATGAGATCTCCGAGAACGAGGAAAAAGAGCGGGACAAAGTCTAAGGTGACGTTTCCGAGAGCTTGAGCATCATAGAGCACCCTCAACGCGGGAAAGAGCAGGACGGGCAGAAAGAGAGCCGAAAACTTGAGGCGAAAGAGGCAGGCAAGCATTCCGAGAATCCCAAACAGTAAGAGATGTACTACAACGTGCCCCCCTAAGAAGGGACGGCGCTCTAGGACAAGTTGGATCTTCTCGAGATCTTGATTCCATGAGGAGCGCAATTTCTCCCCAGAAGCTGCCGACACGAGATCCTGGATATTCGATTTTGCGATCGTCGGAAAGGCCTTCCACAACGACGGCCGACTTTCAAAGTCAGCGTGGGCAAAGGCCTGTTGATAACTCCACGCCATCACCAATGAATAGAGGAGGACTGACAAGACTAATCCTACAACGAAGCAGAATCCGGTTCCGAATACAGCAAGGAGAGTGTCGACTTTACTCTCAGAAGCGGGGCTCTCAACCGGGCCTGACTCCACGTGAGGAGGCACTTCATGACTCGACGAAGAAGAGGACTGCTCCCGACTTCCCCCCATCCTTCCGAGTGAAGCCTTCAACCGAAGTTGTTCTCTCTCTTGATCTTCTTCGTCAGACAAAGGGAGCCCTCCCAATCTCAAAATCAGCTCATCTTTCAAACTATACCCATCGAACGAGAAAGGATCGAGTAGCTTTATCTTGTCCTCTTGGAAAAGAAAGCTTATTCAAGTGAGAAAGAGCCCAACACAGAGCTGACTGCTATCGTCTTTGGCCGAAGGTACGTCTCCCGACTGAACGAGGTTTTGTTTGAGTGCAAACTGCCCGCACATGAATAGAGCTGTCGCTTTCGTTGCGCTGCTTACCTTTGGATTGACGGGGTGTTTTGTCGTTCCAGGTAACAGACACTATGAAGGCCCTGACCCCCGCCCTAAAGAACTCTTTGTTCGGTATGGATATTCAGAGCCATATGCCCTTCTTCGTCACGAAGTCATCGCTGAACGCGACGAATATACAGTCCATCAGATAACACTCGGCACAGAAGCTGGCGAAACTATTCTCGACTACTACCAAAACAAAACCCCAAATGAAGAGCTGATATTTGTCTTTCCTGTATTGGGTGGCCGCCCTTTGATGTCTCGGTATTTTGCCGGATATTTTGCTGCGCACGGTTTTGATTGCGCGATAGTACACCGCTCAAACGAAT
>JAGRAO010000053.1 GCA_020434565.1 Bdellovibrionales bacterium | reverse complement strand
GTCGCTTTCTGTCCTGCTGAGCGCTTGCCTCCTCACAATAGGGAGTAAATTTTTCTTGCGAGTGAAGGATCGCCATATCTTTAACCCTACCAACTTCGGCATAGCGGTTGTGACTTTCTGTTCGCATGAAGCGTGGATCTCTCCAGGACAGTGGGGACGAGAGGCCCTCCTCGTTGGATTTCTTGTTCTCTCGGGTTTCACCGTGGCCTCTCGTTCTCGAAGAATGGATGTGAGCTTTGGCTTTCTTGGATTCTTTGGTGGAGCCCTTTTCGTGCGAGCACTTGTTCTCGGTGACCCGTTGTCGATTCCTCTCCATCAACTTGAAAGTGGGGCCTTGCTTATCTTTTCGTTCTTTATGATCTCTGATCCGAAAACTACACCTGATTCTCGGAAGGGCCGGTTTGTTTTCGCGGCTCTCGTTGCAGCACTCACGTACTACTTTTGGTTTTTTCGCTTTGATCCAAAAGGAATGATCTACGCCCTCGTGCTCCTCTGTCCAGTTGTCCCGATTCTGAACCGCCTTTTTCCGGGAGGACAATATCGTTGGGATCAACAGAACCAGATCTCTTCGACTTTTTTTGGTAATCGAATATTCAACCAGTGGAGGTATGGAATATGAAGCAGCGGATTTATACAGTTCGATGGATTTGTTTTTGCCTTCTTTCTTCTGTGATCTCTTTGAGTGATCTTCCTGATGCTCATGCGTTTTGTGGCTTCTATGTTGCCAAAGCTGATACAAAATTATTTAACGGTGCTTCGAAAGTCGTTATGGTGAGAGATGGGGATCGTACCGTTCTTACCATGGCAAACGATTACCAGGGGGACCCGAAGGAATTTTCGATAGTGATCCCGGTTCCAACTGTTCTTGAACGAGAACAGATTCATGTTTCAAACAATGCTCTCATTGAGCACCTCGACGCCTATAGCGCTCCGCGTTTGGTGGAGTACCACGACCCTGACCCTTGTCGACCGTTTCTCCCCCGATCCCAGGCATTCGGTGGGGCCGTGATGATGGAGATGGATGCGGCTAAGGAATTAGCGAAATCTCTTGGCGTGACCATCGAAGCTGAATACACGGTTGGAGAATACGATATTCAGATTCTCTCTGCTGAAGAGAGTGGCGGACTTCTCAAGTGGCTCGCGGATCAGGGGTACCGCTTACCGAACGGAGCGGATGCCACGGTTGGGAGTTACCTGAAGCAAGGGCTTAAGTTCTTTGTGGCGAAGGTTAACCTTGAAGAGCAGTCAAAACTTGGCTTTACATATCTCCGCCCGCTTCAAGTTGCCTATGAATCTTCGCGGTACATGCTCCCAATTCGTCTTGGAACTCTGAACGCAAATGGAGATCAAGAGCTCTTCGTGTTTGCGTTGACTCGGACGGGGCGAGTAGAAACATCAAACTACCGAACCGTAAAGTTGCCGGAGGGGATGGACGTGCCCGAGTATCTCAAAGATGAGTTCCCAGAGTTTTACCGAGCGATGTTCCAAGAACAGGTCAAGAAAGAGAACGGTCGAGCTGTTTTTCTTGAGTACGCGTGGGATATGGGGTGGTGTGATCCGTGCGCAGCCGAACCGCTTTCCAACGACGAACTCCGAGAACTTGGCGTTTTCTGGATCGATCAGGGGGCGCCTCGCTATCCGGGAAACCAGCTCTCATTTGCGCCTCAGGGTCAGAATGTGTTTTTGACCCGACTTCATCTGCGATACAACGGGTCAACGTTTCCGGAGGATCTTGTTTTCCAGACGACTGGTGATCGCACTAATTTTCAAGCGCGTTATGTGATGCGCCACCCCTGGCGTGGTGAGGCAACTTGTTCGCAGGCTCCCGAGTACTTCCAGCAGGTACGGGAGAGACAACAACGGGAAATCGTGCAACTTGCAAATCTGACCGGATGGAACGAAGAGAGTATCAGAGAGAAGGTCAAATTTGTTGGGAACCAGCAAAGTGGAGAGCAACCCACCTCCGGAGGCTGGTGGAAGAAGCTCTGGAATTGAAAAGTATTTTTCTCTCGCGAGATCCTTGCGAGCGAGAGGAAATTTTCTCGAGTTTTCGGTGTTCCAGAGTACTCGAGGATTGGTGATTGAAGATTGCGTTTTCCATCACCTAAGAGTCCTTAATTTGTCTTCTTAACTAATTGATCTAAGGAAGTTATTCGAGAAAATAGATCCTCTCAGCGTTGACTAGCTTTAACAACGTTCTACAGTAGGGGGGAGTTTGTGTTCGTTATTCGCACAATCTGATGTGTGATGCCTATTGCACTGGTAGGCAATTCGCTACTCGCACGATTCACCTCGGGGAATTTCTTCTCTTATGTTCGGTAGTACTCAAGAGTCTTCGTCCAGAGGAGAGCGGGGACCGGAACAACCGCCTGAGCTAACTCCCGCTCCTACTTTGGGGGGCGGTGCGCCGGGCCTCTCTGAGCCGTCAGTTTCTGAGCGGCTTGATCAGACGCTCGCAAATGAGTCGTTGCCTGCGGTGTCTCCCGAGGCACAGCATTTTTTCGAATTTCAGATCGAAGATGTGATCATCCGTGTTGAGCCTGGATTGAAGGAATCTCTCGAGCAATTTCTTCAGTCACCTGAGAGGCGCCAAGGTGACATCGCAATTGACGGGCGGGTAGCGAAGGGCACCCGATGGTTCCCTGAAAAGTTGATACTCAATGTCAATCACTTTGATGTGAGTGATGAAGAAGAGGGGCAGATTCCCCGAGAAGCGATTGGAGCGTCGTGCGAGCAGATGCTTCGAATGCTTGACCACGGGTATATCCGGTACATCTGCTCTGCCCTCGAGCGCATCAATCGAGAAAATAGCAGTGAGAGTAATGGGGAGCCTGTCGAAAAGTTGCGACTACGAATTCTCGTAGAAGACTTTGATCAAGACGTGGGCTGGACTATCGCCACAGTCATCGCGCACATGAAATATTCTGGGAACTCTCATATTCTCCGGAGGCTTCGCGAAGGGGTGAATTACGCTGGAATTCTTGACGCACATAACGGTCGTTTGCCGACCGATTTTGTGAACTCTCAAGACGAAGACAAGATCCTCCAGATGTTACGGATGACGGTCTGGGTATCTGAGCCGTACCAGGAAAAGAGAGCTCGAGTGAGGGAGATGGGCGCGGAAGAGATGGCGCACGCACTGAATGACCAAGTCAACCGGATCCTTCAGTATGTCACGGCGGAAGATGATGAGGGAAAACTGTGGACTCAGGTAAAAATCCCTGCGAACTTTGATTTGATTGGAACTGCCTTCCCGGGGATGAAGATTTTACCAGAAGGTTACACGTTTTCAGCAAATGAAGAGCAATGTGCCCGAATCCAGCTTGCGAGTTCGGGAGTAAAGCGGCTCCTAACCTTGCGGGGTGTGCGAGAGGGGAATGGCGCGCTTGATGTCAGCTTTGCTGCGCTCGGTGCAGATGCAGATTTTCCAACATCTCGTTTTTGTCACTGGATGAACGCCCTTGAGCGAGCGTTTGCTAAAAGGATGCCAGACTCGAGTGAGTTGAAAGTCAAGATTGTGAAGGGAAAAAACGACTGGGGTATTCACGGTGAAAGCTCTGGTGGAAGCCCTCGTAAGTCTGGGAGCGGACTCCCGCTTGAGCTCCTTATTCTTGGCGCAAACACATTCTTTCGGACTATTGATTCCGAGCCGCAGAATGGAAATACCGTGAACGGACATGATGGAAACGGAAATGGTCACAAGAAATCTCGAAAGTCTGAGAAAGGGGAATCAAGTTCACTGAGCGAGGACTATAGAAAACCTATTCCATTGACGGCTGAAGGCGCTGAAAGGGTTTTACAAGAATACGATCGACTTCTCGATTCTTTGTCTGGGCCGGAAGAGGCTGGTTCTGACAAGGCTGGAAAGAGGGTGAAGAAGAAGCCTTCCTTGAAAAAGAGTGCCAAGAAAAAACCATCAAAGAAGAAATCAGATGAGGAGACCTCTCGCGACGAGCCCGTTTAAGAAGGATCGTGAGCGACTCTCTCTCGAAAGACTTTACTTGTCTCTTATCCTGATTTCGGATGTACTCTGGTCAACACCCGAACGAAGAGCCGAAGGATGCGACGCTCAATGAGCCCACGTGAATTTCTCTGCCAAATTTTACCGTATGCGGTCGTCGCATCTCGCTATGCTGAACGCATCCAGAATCGGATTGCACGGCAGCCGGTGAAGGAAGGGGACAATCCCTTTAAGCAAGCCCTTTCGGACGCAGATCTTTCAGTGCAAGCGTTCTTTGAAGTTGTACTTCTCGGTGCGTTTCCACACCTTGGCTTTTATGGGGAAGAAGAGGAGCGCTCCTTAAATGCCAAGTATTTCTCTCGCGATCAGTCCGAGACTGTGCTCCTCGATCCGATTGATGGCACGCTCTTGTATCTCCATGGGAAACCTGAGTTTGCGGTGGTGGTGAGTCTCGTAAATGAAACTCGCTTTCTTGGAACGCTATGGGTCTATCCTCGAGAAGAGCATTTCTGGTTTGCGACGGAGGAAACGGGGGTTCGACTTGGTGCCATTGCTGACGCAGCATCGCCAGACAAATGGGAGCTTCAGAAACTTGAGCCCCGTGGTGAAGAAATTCTCGCATACTGCTCGGCACAGGCGATTGGAGCTCTTCGGAAGAGTTTTTCTGTGTTTGATTGCCGGACGGATTTTGATCCCTCCAAACCGTTTTCAAAAGGTCTTGAGTTGTTTCGTGACCGGTGGGCTGGGGTCTATGCGGAGGAAGTCCTTGCGATTGATATCGGGGCACTTGCATTTATGACCGACCTGCTTGGCGGTGTGGTCTCCGACGGAGGGGGGCAACCTTTAGCGCCGCTTTCCTCTCTCGAACGGTACTCCTATTCCTCTATTGCCTTAAGTTGTCGGGCAGAAGTTCATGAAAGGATGATCTCGGCCCTTGAGGGGCGGCCTCCTGGTTCTCGCTGAAATTGTGAACGAGCACATTAGGCAGGAGTAGGATGAGGAAAGAGAGCAGAATATGGGCGTAGCAGAACGTTCACTTTCAATACGTTCATGACGGACCTCAGGCAAGAGACCTTCTCTTTATCCAAACTCCAAGAGAGAGTAGAGTGTTCGGCCTGAAAGTGGAATTGACAGCATAGGGAGATGACTACTATGGCACAGATGAGTGAATCAAATGTCGGGCCGTCTTCTCACGGTGAAAAAGGGAGTGATTTGACGGGTCACAAATTGACAAACGGAGGATCTATGGCGCAGGTGCTACCCAAAGAGGCGATAGAATTTTTCGGAAGGATGCCAGACGTAGAGCGTGATGCGATCTTTGAGTTAACAAAGAGATATAGGGCTGCTCATGCTGATTTTCTCGCGGGAAAGCTCGCTCAAAAGCCGATTAATCTTGGGATCGGAGCGTACGCAGACAAGAGCGGGAATACCCCAATGATGCCAACCGTTGCTGCGGTGTTGCGGACTATCGCAGAAGAAAAGATCGCTGGAGCAACTGAAACAAAAGGTTTGTACCTTCCGATTCTCGGCTTCGGTCCTTTCATACAAGGAACTGAGAATGTCGTTTTTGGAGACGCCCTAGCTCAAGATCTCCGTGCGAATTCTCGACTTTTAAGTTGTCAGGCGCTTGGTGGGACCGGCGGTTGCTTTCTCCAAGGGGCGGTTCTCGCTCGCGCCGGGGCCAAGTCGATCTATGTGAGTACCCCGACATGGGGAAACCACCTGAAAATTTATGGGATGACAGGACTCTCGGTAGAGAAATATCCGTTTTTTAATTCGACGACATCGTCAGTCGAACAGGGGAAAATGCTTTCCTTCCTCTCGACGTTAGCGGCTGGCACTCCCGTGAGCCTTCATGCCTGTTGTCACAACCCAACCGGCGCGCAGCTCTCAGGAGGAGAGTGGGAGGAACTCTCGGATCTTTTCGCGCAAAAAGGGCTTGTTGCCGTATTCGACGCTGCCTATGCCGGGTTTGGAGAGAGTTTTGATCTCGACATGCAGGGAGTACGGACTTTCGCCTCAAAGGGTATTCCGATGCTCCTTTCCTTCTCGTACTCAAAGATCGCTTCTCTTTACGACGAGAGAGTAGGCGCTATGTCCATAGTGCTTCCTGAATCTCCAAACGGGTCCAATGCACAGCTCTTAGAGAGAGTGAAGGGAAATCTCGAAGCAGCGATTCGTGCGTGCTACTCAAATCCTCCCGGAACCTTCACTAGGGTCATGGGGCGCATTCTTAACGACCCAAAACTTCGAACTGGATGGGAGTCTGACAGACAATCAATTGCAGATGAGATCTTTCATGGGGGAGTTTTGCTTGCTGATTGTTTCGAGGCCAAGGGGATTCCAAGTGGGAACCTGAGACAGCGAGGAGGGATGTTCTCGATGCTTCCGTTTAGCCCTGAGCAGGTGCAGGCCATTGAAACTGATCAAAGAGTTTTTATGCTCGGAAATGGCCGAATAAATCGCGGTGCCGTGAATGAAACCAATGCTCAAGAGATTGCGAACCGGGTCTACGAGATCTGGAACCGATAACTCTTTAAGACGGGTTGAAGTGACTTAAAAGCCTGTTTCTCAACCGCTTTCCTAGAGTTCGTCAATACTTGCTGGCTCGTCGGTCGCCGTTCCGTTGTACGGAAATTTCGTACAGGTTTGATTATATGAGGCACGGCGGAAGAGAGATATCGGGAAAAGCTCGTGACGGGGCTTTTCGTGCCCTGATTTCCCGGTTTCTCCCCTGAAACCTCTTATCTTTCCTTTCCAAACGCCCGATCTCCTTACAGGGATTTGCTAGGTTCCGCATCGTTCACTGAGGATGCGGCTCGGTTGGAATAATTGTCGATGAGCACTTTGCGCGCATTTTCACGATTGCTGGTCTATCCAGGACAACTCGATTCGCCGGATGCGCATCGAGCATTTCGCGAAATGAACGGCCTCCTCCGAGAGGGGTCACTCCTTTCTCCGGTCGTAAACGTCATACTCTTTGCGCTTGTTTTTTCAGCGACTCGCTCTACTGGTGCACCGGAGTGGCGCTACCTGCTCTTTTTCACCCTGATAGTTGTTTCGGTCTATCGTTTCGCTCAACTCAAACGGTGGGATCCCAATGGAGATGATGATGATTCAGCTGTAAGGAATCTTCGAGGAGCAGTGCTGCTGACGTTTTTCACTTCGCTCATTTGGGCAGTCTTTTCGCTTTGTTCAGACTTTGACCCGATGAGTCCTCAGGGGATGATCATGGTTGTTGCCATGGCCGGACTTTCCGCTGGGGGAACGCTGACACTCGCGCCGTCTTTTCTCTCGAGTAGCGTTTTTTGTGGGCTTCTCGTTTCTTCGATTGCGGCCAGATTCTTCTTAGTGGAAACGACAGAATCTCTCACTCTGGGGACGATGATGGTGCTGTACCTCGTATTTATGTTGAAAGCGGGGAAGCTCATGAATGAAACGATGCGTCAGAATATCCTCACTCGATTGGCCGGTGAGAGAACTTCGAGCAAACTGCTTGAAATGACGAACAGGCTTGAGAGAACCAACCGGGAATTGAGGATCCAGAAGCGGCGAGCTGAAGATTCTGCAGCAGCTCGGAGTAATTTCTTGGCAAATATGAGTCACGAGATTCGAACGCCCTTAAATGGGATTCTTGGGACAACCGATCTCCTCCTCGATGATATGAACCATTCGGCTGAACGCGACTCGGTGCAAGTGGTACGTGATTCAGCAGATACGTTGCTGCGTATGCTCAACGATATCCTCGACTTTTCGAAAATTGATGCTGGTCAGCTCGAACTCGAATATTACGAGACAAAGCTTGACGAAGAGTTGCGAAATGTTTGTAAGCTGTTTCAACCACTCGCTGAGAAGAAGCAAATCTCTTATTCCTGGTCATTTGACGAGGGTGTGCCAGCTCTTGTGCGAACCGATGGTCTTCGCATCACTCAAATCGTAACCAATCTCATTTCAAACGCCATTAAGTTTACACCGGAAGGTGGTGCTATCTCTTTGCTTTGTAAGTGGCAAGACGGTGATCAAGAAGGTGCAAATTCCGAGTTCGTTGTGGTGGTCGAAGATACGGGACCCGGAATTCCAAAGGAGATGCAGCGGCGGATCTTTTCACCCTTTATGCAGGCTGATACCTCTGTGACGAGAAAGTATGGGGGTACCGGCTTAGGACTCTCTATTTCAAACTCACTCGCACGTCTTCTCCAGGGCTCGCTTACCTTGGGGGAGGGAACAGCAGGTGGGACATGCTTCACCTTGCGGGTGCCCGTGGAATTGGTTAAGGCTGCTCCACCTCGTTCGATCGAGCACGAATTTGAGCAGGGGCCAGAGAAAGCCGAGATAGCTGGCTCGATCACCCCTGCCCGAGTTCTTGTGGTCGAAGACAACCCGGTTAACCAGAAGCTCATGCTTCGAATCCTTGAAAAAGAGGGATTCCTGGTAGAGGTAGCTGATAACGGGGAAGAAGCCGTGAAAAAGAGCGAAGAAGATTTTGATCTTATCCTGATGGATTGCCAGATGCCCGTGCTCGACGGATATGAGGCGACGCGCCGAATTCGCGAGAGGGAGAAACAAGATTTTGTCAGTAAGAGAGTTCCGATTGTGGCAGTCACAGCCCACGCCATGAGTGGTGATCGCGAAAAGTGTCTCGCCGTGGGAATGGACGACTATCTCTCCAAGCCGGTCAGGCGAGCGGAGCTCCTAAAACGTATCAACGGGTTTCTTCAGAGTTCTTAGTTTTCGTCAAACCAGGTTCCTCCTCCCTATTTTGCCTGTAATATAAGCATCTCCTCGATCTTCTTTGGCGCAGGACAAGGACGCGCAGAATGTCTTGATTCAGGGTTCTCTGTGATTGGCTTTCCACTGGAGACAGGGACTTGCTCGGAGCCTCCCTGGGCAAGCGGCCTGTCTCTCATCGTTCTGATTGCGGCTTTTGGCCGACCGTATACACTGTAACGAGATGCGCGCCCTATCTCTGCTTTTTGGATTTTTATTCTTTGTCTTGCCGGTTCTTCTCCACGGTCAGGACCGAACAGAGAACTCTCTTTCTTCATCTGGCTCACCATACCTGCGCGCTCACGCTGCCGATAGTGTTGCGTGGCTGGAGTGGGGACCAGAGGCTTTTGAACGAGCGCTTCAATTGCACAGACCAATATTTGTAAGTGTCGGTTTTTCTGCCTGTCACTGGTGCCATGTTATGGCGCGAGAATCTTTCAGAGATCCCGAAGTGGCGGCATATCTTAATCAACACTACGTCTCGATATTGGTAGATCGTGAGTCTCGACCAGATATCGACACCCTCTTGATAGGAAAAGTTGTCGACTCTGGTGGAAGTGCTGGCTGGCCTCTGAATGTGTGGCTGGACCCAACGGGTGAATTCGTATTCGGCACGAGTTACCTTCCAAAAAATGATGGCGAGCGAGGGTTTGAAACCGGGTTCCTAACCCTCCTCAAACGGTTTCAGAGAGCGAATCCGGGTGACCCTTCATCACCCGAGGAGAATCCGATCGTGAATTCCTTTCAAGGGAGCGTTGATTTTTCTCTTCAAGATCTCACGAGGGTGAGAGAAGCGGTGGTCGATACACTCGGCTCACGGTATGATCGGTTGTTTGGAGGATTGCGGGTCGTTCCAAAGTTCCCAAGGGTATTTCCCATCCCTCTTTTGCTCCGCTATCTCTCCCTGGATGAGACACCAGAGCTTGAAGACTGGATAACGAAAACACTCTTTTCGCTGAGAATGGGTGGTATTTTTGATCAGGTCGGGTTTGGCTTTCACAGGTACGCACAAGATCTTGCTTGGAGAGTGCCTCATTTTGAAAAAATGCTCTCCGACAATGCGCTACTTGCAGGTTGGTATGTTGAGGCGTGGAAGAAATTTCGAGAACCTGTATTTCGGCAGACTGCTGAGGAAATTCTTCATTTTCTAGCCTCGGAACTTGGGACTCCAGAGGGGGCATTCTCTTCCTCTCTCAGCTCGGAAAGTCTCGACAATTCTGGGGCATCGCGAGAAGGTATCTATTACACATGGGATCAGAGAGAGCTCGACCTTCTTTTTCCGAAACAAGAGCGAGAAATTCTCAACCGAGTGCTTACTCTTGATTCAAGAGCGGTGTTCGAGGGAAGGTGGTTGCCCTTTCTTGCTCATCGAAGCCAGTTCGAGAATCCTCCGGAACGAGAAGGCATCTTTCAGAAACTTCGGAGTGCAAGGTCCGTTCGCTTGCCTCCGGAAAGAGATCGAAAGATTCTATGCGGTTGGAACGGACTCGCGCTGTCGGCGTTTGCGAAAGCTGGAGGTGCCTTTGGGAGTTTGGAATATCTAGCGAGTGCTTCAAAGCTTGCGAATTTCCTCTTAGCCACCGCTTGGAAGGACGGCTCACTGCAAAGAATTGTTGTGAACCAAGCCGATGATCAACCAGAATTTCTTGAGGATTACGCTTATCTTATAGCTGGCCTGCTTGATCTTTTTGAGGTTGATCCAGATCCCAAGTGGCTCAAAGCGGCAATTGAACTTGATCGGTCAGTATCCCGGTTGTTTGAAGATCGAGAACGCGGTGGTTTCTACGAGTCGTCTGAATCCGTAATGCCGCGAGGGAGTAGAGAGAAGAGCTTAAAGGACTCCGAACTCCCCGCCCCGGGGGCGATTCACGCCCGAAATCTTCTGCGCTTGGGAGCTCTCACGGATCTTCAGGAGTATCGTGAGCGTTTTAAGCGCTGGAAAACTTCGGTGAACGGAGCCACGATCTCTCCGCAGGAACTGACACGATACATCGAAACTTTTCTAACCTTAGAAGGCGAGACTACTATCGGGGATCAAGTCATTCTGATTCTCTCGGGCACTGACGAGAAGGGGGAGCTTGCGAGGATGGTAGCTGAGGCCTTTCTTCCAGAGAGAATTGTTCTTAATGTCCCAAAGGAGTCCCTCCCAAAACTGATCCCTCTGATGCCTTGGTTGAAAGGGAAGGAGGTCCGGAACGGGGAGTCGACTGCTTATGTTTGTCGCCACTACCGGTGTTCATTACCCGTGACTACAGGAGGCGGCTTAAAACGGGCCCTAGCTGGTCTCGTCGAGGGTGTAAGTGCAAAATAGAACGCAACTTGAAAATATCTCGCTGCCTGTGGAAAAGTGTTTTGAAAAATCACCTAACCTTTTAAAGTTCTTTGACATCCTACAAATGTGTGGGGTAGTACATTCGTTCCCAGGTGTGATTTGCTCCCCGGGGAAGGAAGACTCTCTTACGTTGGGATCGCAGCACAACTTTCCTCTTTTCAGGTAGTTAGTTAGTTGTGTATTTTGTCTGTAAGTTAAGGAGGCGATTTCTTTAATTGCCTCTCTTTGTTGGGGATGACGTCTGTGAATAAGTCCGAGTTGATTGAGAAATTAGCTGAGCGCTCCGGAATCAACGTGATGCAATCGGAAGAGATCGTAAATCTCATCTATAGAAAGATGAGAGATACGATGGTCAGCGGTGGGCGTATCGAAATTCGAGGGTTTGGGAGTTTTGTCGTTAAGGAATATGGGTCTTATCAGGGAAGAAACCCGAAGACAGGCCAAAAGATCGATGTCCCTCCGAAAAAGCTTCCGTTTTTCAAAGTGGGAAAGGAGCTTAAGGAGAGAATCGATAGCATCGACGACTCTGCCGATAACTCTGGATCAGAGGCGAGCGCTTCTTAGGGTCTCTTATCTCCGTTTTTAGGATGCCCGGGAGGACATTCGATTGTTTCAAAATCGAATAGGGAGAGTCTTTTTCTCTTTGAGAAGTGACCAGTTCGTTTCCTGATGAAATCCTGTAGATCGACTATATCCCGGTAGGGAAGGCTGAAGAACTCTTCTGCGAGATCTCTGCAGGGTTTGATCCGATTGTGCGAACACCGGCTGAGCCACTTTTGACCAGGAAATGGAGTGAGCCGTGGTACTTTCATAAAAATTTTGGGAGAATTCCCTTTACCCCGTTCAGTCTCAGGCTACGATAGGGGAAGGAATTTTTGCTTACAGCTTGGGTGAGAGAGTTTAGGCTCGCTTCCCGTTTGGTTTGTGTTTACAGAAGGTGGAGAGAGTGAATGTCTATTGATTGGTTGAATGACTTGGAAAGAGAAATCGACAATGGGAAAGAGCTCTATGCTTGTCCCGGGGTCGGCAGGAACCAGTGGATCGTCAGCCACGATAAGGGAGAGTTACAGCGCTTAGCTGAGCGTTCAGCGAACCACAAGAAATTGCCTGTCAATATCGTTCGCCTGATTTCAAAGCACGACGCTATTGCGGGAGATATGTATCTTGTTCCTACGAAGATAGGACAGCCTGGACCGCGTGGTGAGGCAACTGTTGAGTGGTCTACTGTGGAAACAAAAGAGGCCTCTGAAATGATGAGAGATGTAAGGCATGGTCCTTCGCCATACTTCGGGATGCAAGTTGAAGACACGGTTTCCCCGCGTGAGGAGGCATAATGGAAAGCGGCGGCTCTTCTGCAGGGCAAGACGTTCTTCGATCCCCTTGTGTGGATCGCAAGGCTTCGCACCTGCCCCCCTTCCGAGTGAGAGTAGGGAAGATTATTTCCTCCAGGTATTCGGGGGACTCACGACCCGCGAACTGGGATCTTCGAACTCCTGGCATTGACGTTATCGAAAGTACTGATGGCCACGCCATTAAGCTCGAGAGCGACGGTCAACAGAGCCCTCCTCAACCGGGCTGGGAAATTCTCATAACTGGCGGGAGTGAAGAAAGTGGATACCGTTGGACGCTGTACGGGCTTGAGCTCAAGCACTCCAAGTAGTTTCAAGTCTTGCTCTTGCTTCCAGGAACTTTTGCGTGACGGGGAGTGGACGTTACTTCGCTCATGCAGGTACTGATGTCACGGCTTAAACTCTTCGTTCTCCCTCTCTTGGCATCGCTTCTCATTCGGTTGATTTATTTTACCTGTTGGCTTCGGAGATTAGAAATACAAGCTGAAGCCGACAGCAATTTTATTCGCAATACTCCTGTTATTTTTGCTTTTTGGCATGGTAGGCAACTCTTTGCAGCGTATCTTCCCGTCGTGTTTCCAGACTTTCGAAATAAGAAAATCTCGGTTCTTGTATCTGCTCATGAAGACGGTCGACTGATCGCAAAGACGGTGAAGTATCTCGGGATTGACTCTGTCGAAGGATCTTCATCTCGGAAAACTCGAGCGAGCTCTCGTGAACTGCTCGGAGTTCTTCGCCGCGACCAACATATAGCGATTACGCCGGACGGGCCGAAGGGACCGGCGCAAGTTGCCAAGATCGGTGTGGCAAAGTTAGCCCTTCACAGCGGAGCCCCAGTTGTTCCAGTAGCGGTGTCTGCTTCGTGTTCTTGGAAATTTTCAAGTTGGGATTCGATGATCCTGCCAAAGCCGTTTTCGAAGATGGTCTTTTATCTAGGGAAGCCGGTGTGGCCGAGCGAGTATAAAGGTCGCCCGGAACCTTTGAGAGAAGCGATTGAAGCGGCACTCAATTCCGTGTGTGAACGAGCTGATACTCTTGCTCGCAAGTATTGAAGAGCTGCTGGGGCTTCGCTGCTTTTCTGAACCGAGTCTGAAGATCGAGGCGCCTAGAAACGGAGAAGCGGTGCCCACCCAGCTGAGGTATCTCCAAACTTGAAGGACTTTTCGTTCTGGTGAGAGAGGATACTGTCGGGCGCATTGATTCTGGACCTCTCCTTTGATGACAAGAGTTGATTTGTGATCTCAATGAATTGAAGGTTTCCGCATGGGAGTTGGTAAGAAATGGATAGAAATCCATGAGATGGGAAGACTTAAGATATGTAAAAAAGTTACAAATTAAAGCACCCTCTCATTGTTCATGCGCATAAGAAGTTCATATAGGTTGAGAGCATTTTTTAGGAGATTTTTATGCGAAATGAGGTTTGTCGGCGCATCTTGTCTTTCCTCGCAGTTTTAGCTTCGTGTTCCTATTCCGATGCTTTTGCCGATGATTACCAACAGATTGCTCTCCGATGCCCTCAGGCGTATGAAAATTGTGGCGCTGGAATCGTCGGAGATGATCCCGCAACGCACTGTACGTGGGGCCAAATAGTTATTTGTGAAATTCCAGGGCCGTTTGGTTGTCTCTTACACGGAAAAGTAACGCGTGCAGCGGGCAACCTCGATACCTGTTTTGGGGCGCCTCCCCACGAGTCTTTCTTTTTCCCACCCGATGCTCCGCCTTTGCCGGGTTTCTCCGTAACATCATCTCACCTCGTGTGTCCAGGAGATGTTAGTGGTGTCGTGAGTGTCGCCGATGGCGAAGTTACCTTCGATGATTTGCTTGCGGTGCTTGAAGGCTGGGGCTCAGCGGTAAAAGAACCAAGTCCAGTTGATCTCAATAGTGATTCTGCCGTTGATAATGCTGATCTGGAAGTCGTGATCGATAATTTTGGAACGCAATGCCGATGAAGTGATTTTGCCCTCATTGGCGGCGCGGCTGCGGATTCTTTGGTGTTAACGCAAGCTTCGTACTCATTCTGAAGATCGACCCAGATCGAACCGCTGCGTGTCACTGAAAAAGTGACTGCTTCCTGGAGAATTTTCCTTTTTGGTGGAAACTCAAGAGCCAAAGAAGACTGACTGCTCTACTGCACGCGCTGTGCGTGATTCGCGCCACTCACTTGGGCAGATGGCAGATCGATTGTATTGTCGGGCTCGGTCATAGTCGTCATCTCGCCGCCCCCGGAATATTCGACTTCTACGTTTTCAGCGCCAGAGCAGAGAAAATTCTGTTGCGTCGAGTTGGATCTACAATAGGAGGATGCCTCAAAGGGGAGGTCATGGCGGAGCTCCTCGCCTAATTGCTTCAGCGAACCGGCGAGAGATTGAGAGAGCCCTTTCATCCCCGTTATAGGGAGGCATATCATGAGCGCAAGGAGGGCGTATTCGATGTGATGGGCCCCACAAGCTTTCTTGTCTCTTTGAAACTCAACTTTCCCCACAGTTCCTGCAGTTTCGTCACCTAAGCGGCCTCACTTCAAGGCTGCTTAAAGGTCGCTCAATAACCTCAAGTTGACTCTTCGGAGTCTTCTTCTGGGGTGTGGAGTAAGAGCTTACAGACCGGTTGCTCAGGGAAAAGCGGGGGAGCTTCCAATCCGAATGTTTCTCGCAGTGCGCCTGGTATTGAGATGTCACAGAGATAGTGACGGCCAAGATTATCCGGTGACTCAAGCGCGGCGTGCAGTGGAAGACCGAGCGAAAGCGTGGAAGAGGCAAAGAGAGGTTCACCGAGGGATATTCCAGAATCGGGCTCTACTCCGAGCGGACAGGTAACGCAGTGGATTGGGGTGCTCACCTCATTGAGAGCTTCAACGACTGTTTGCTCAAATGGTTCCTGCTCCGTCCTGTAATCAAAGAGTCCGCATATCACGTTGTGGCACTCCTGAAATACTTCTTGGACGAGAGCGGCTGACTTTGTGGCATCCCAAGACTGAAAGGGTACTCCAAGCGTTTCTAAGGTGTTGAGCGCAGAGCGAGCCAGGCTTTTTCCTTCGAGAAACTGTGAGTTTTTCTCTTCGGCGCCGCACGTGACAAGAACAACAGCATCACCTCCATTTATAACAATGTGTCTTGCCGCTGTTAGTGCCACAGCACCGGCCAAACTCTCATTTGCGAGGACACAGATCCGGCTCCGCTCCGCAGAAAGGCCAAGTGCAAAGCGCACAACCATCGCAAGGGAGAACGAAGCGGCTTCAACGATCTGGAGAGGGAGAATTCCATAATCTTTTTCAAGGCTGGAAAGGAGGAGCTGGTGTCGCTCTCTTGAGATAGTCGGCACCACGATGCCAGTCTCGGTTTGAATGTTTCGATTCGTTTCCACAGAATTTCTCCAAGGGGAATTGTGCGATACGGCATTTTTGCACGCAATTGGCTTTCTGAGCGCGCTTTTCTTCGAATTTCCTCTCGATTCTCCTTCCGTGTGACGAGTATACTCCTTGCGAGTTATCCAGAGAGAAACGAGGGAGAGTATTTTGGAAGGACCTGAGGAGGAGTTTGTCGGATCGGTGTTGATCGTTGATGATAGCCGGGAATACGCCGCCGTGCTCTCAAGAATACTAACCGGAGTATTCGAATTTTCAGATGTTGTTTGGGCCGAAGACCCCGACGATGCTCGGGCCATGCTTGATGAGTACAAGGATCGCTTTCGTTTCTTCTTCGTGGATTATAATTTCCACGGAGAACAAAACGGAACGGAATTTCTGCGTGAACTTTCCGACGCCGGTCGATTGGAGGAGGGATTTGCCTTTCTCATCACTTCGGAGCCAACCCCTGACAACATGAAGGAAGCACTCTCGTACGGAGCTCTTGGTGTCATTGCCAAGCCTTTTGAACGCGAAGAGCTTGGCCGACAACTCGAGAAAGCGAAGCGGTTGTGGAAGACGAGACGGGTAGAGAGTTTCTAGCATTTCAAACAGAGAGTCCTATCACCTTCGGATAGAAGAGAAAGCGTGGCAATCACATCTCTCCTTAGCGCAAAAACTTGTTGTTTTGCCGCTTTTTCTTGGGCCGAAGCACTTTGTTGTTTGCCTCCCCCCGGTCGCTGCTCCTACCGCTCCCTCGATTGGAGCGGGAAGAAGCGTGTGGGTCGCGATACGAGAAGGTCTTTATGAAATGACTTCTCATCTTCAAGAAAGATCGACCGAAGCATTCCTCCAATGCTCCGTCAATGCTATTCTCACTTTTTGCTATCGCCAAAGTCTTTCGTGAAGGTGCTTATGCCGATCTCTCAAAATCCAGTCATAGCAATAGTGGGTGCTACCGGGTTGGTCGGGAGTGAAATGCTCTCAGTCGCAGAGGAGCGCAAACTGCCTCATTCTGAAATTCGTCTCCTTGCTTCAGGAGATTCCGCCGGGGAACTGTATAGTTTTGCCGGAGAGGAGCTCGAAGTTGAGGAGCTCCATGACGATTCCTTTCGTGGAGTCGACATTGCGCTCTTTGCTACGAGTGGCGAGCTCTCTGAGCAGTACGTGCCCATGGCGGTCGAATGCGGAGCGGTGGTTGTGGACAACTCCTCTGTCTTTCGAATGCGGGATGAAGTTCCGCTTATCGTCCCTGAGGTGAACGGAGATGCGTTGTCAGAGAATCCGAGTATCATTGCTAATCCGAACTGTACTACCGCGCAGCTCGTACCCGTCTTAAAAGCGATTCATGGATGCGCGCCTCTTAAGCGGGTTGTGCTTTCCACCTACCAATCAGTATCGGGTGCTGGGAAGATGGCACTCGATGAACTATGGGAGCAGACTCGAGCCATTTACACTCAGAAATCGTTTCAGTCAGAAGCATTCCAAGCGCAGATAGCGTTTAATTGTATCCCGCAGATCGATGTCATGATGGAAGATGGCTTTTCGCGAGAGGAGAAAAAGGTCGTCGACGAGTCGCGTAAGATTCTAGGCCTTCCAAATCTCAGGATTGCGGTGACAGCAGTTCGGGTGCCGGTGTTCCACTGTCACGCTGAGAGTGTCGCCGTTGAACTTGAGGCACCGGTAGAGCGTGCAGTGCTTCTAGAAGCGATGAGGTCGACGCCCGGGATCGAAGTTTTTTCACAGTACGATGAGTTTCCAATGCAGGTCGATTGCGCAACCCGGGACGAAATCTTCGTCGGTCGCGTACGTAAAGATCCGTCTGTCGAAAACGGATACTTGCTCTGGATAGTTGCTGACAATTTAAGAAAGGGAGCAGCTCTTAATGCTATTCAGATAGTCGAACTCATTTTAGGGCGAAATCGACA
>JAGRAO010000052.1 GCA_020434565.1 Bdellovibrionales bacterium | reverse complement strand
ATCCGCTCTCGTAATTCGCGAGGAGCCGAGATTGCCTTCCAAGTAGTGTCTATCCCGAAGGACGGTCCAACAAACACAAAGTCGTGGGGAATCAAATGCTGCACACTTTTGAAGATCTCTAGAGCAACTCTCGTATTCTTGCGAGGATGATCGCTGCCAATCACCAAGACGAAGTCTTTCGCAATATCACATGACCGGAAAGTTTCCATTTTTTTGTCCATGCTCTGCGGAGAAAAGTTTTCAGAGATTCCCCACGGAATGACATGCAGCTTGCAAGCAGATTGGGGAAACAGTCGTCGAATATCTTGAGCGGTGCTTTGGGAGGGAACAATGATGGCGTCTGCCTCTCTCAGGGAATACTCTGTTCCGAGCTGCATATACGCTCTTTCAAGGTCACTCCAGTCATTGGGAAAGAGATGATACATGAGGTCGTGGATTATAACGACGGAGTGACACCCAAGAAAGAGCGATCGGACGTGATAAGGAAAAAGAACGGTATCAATTTGATAGCGGCGGCACTTGGCTGACAGTGACACGTGATCCCACCAAAGCTTAGAAAAACTCGACTTTGCCAACGGTGAGACATGAACGAGCTTTTCCGGGTAAAGGTCATTGTGCAGCTGGTCTGAAAAAAAGAAGTGTTGTTCGGAGCGTTCAGATTCCTGAAGAGCTCTATAGAGATTTCGAACTACCGTCGAGACACCGAAGCCCGGCTGATCGTAGTTTCTCGCTACAAATCCCAATTTTAACTTTTTCTTTTCCACAAACTTAAGGATTGGATATTGGGTCGGTTAGGGTATGAGTATAGAGTCAAGGATAGTAAATTAGCGTTTCAGCGTGAAGAGAGAATGACAAGAATCGCCGTTACGACAGATGCGATCCGCGAAAGACCAGATGGCATAGGGATCGTTTCGAGGCACTGGGTTCGGCTTTTGCTAGATTCGGACCTTGAAGTAGAGCTCTGGGATTATCAGTTTTCAGGAGATGCTCAGAAGGTCAATTTTCCGAAGCGCGAGCTTAAGAATTCTTGGCCTTGTCTTCGAGCGGGTCTGTGGAATGCTTTCCTGCCGTTTCAAGCTCGCTCCTTTTTGCAGGATTATAGAACGATCCTCACACTCTCTGGGCTCCCTCCAGTAGTCGGGTCACTGGAAAGGTTCATGCCCGCAATATATGACATTATCGACCTCAAGTATCCTGAGATTCAACGGTTAGGTAGGGCCAAGAAGGCATATCTTCAAAGAACTCTTCCGTATGCTTTAAAGAGAGTTAGGAAAATTTTAGCGATCTCATCCTTCACTGCGAACGACATTGTTCGATCTCTCGAAATCTCTCCATCTCGAATCGAAGTGGTGCCGTTGGGACCATCGTTCGGAGATATCGTCCCGAAAGATTGTCCGGAAAAAGTAGGGAAGATTCGAGGGAAGTTCGGGTTGCGAGATCCTTTCCTCTTGATGGTAGGGACTATTCATCCCAGAAAGAACCATACAATGGTTCTTAGTATTCTTGAGGCATTGATGGCGAAAGGTTTTCGCGTGGACTTGGTCGTTGCTGGTCAGCGTGGATGGAAAGATAGCGAATTCCAGGCCCAGCTTGGTAGGTCTCCAGTCAAAGAACGAGTTCAAGTGCTGGGTTACGTTGATGACGATTCTCTTTGGCAGCTCTATCGAGAGGCAGAGCTTCTTCTCTATCCATCCATTTATGAAGGGTTTGGTCTGCCGGTACTTGACGCTATGGCGTTGGGATGTCCGGTTGTCACTTCGGTGAATTCGCCCATGGCTGAAATAGGTGGTCAGGCGGTTCTCGCCGCAGATCCCCGAAGTTATGAGGATTTGTTGATGACTGTTGAATCTGTCCTGACTGAAAAATCTCTTCAGCAGGAACTCGTAGCAAGGGGATTGGAAAGAGCTGAGACTTTTACTTGGGGGAATGCTCGGTCTTCGCTTTTGAGTGCTCTTCAGTAGTGGGTACTCTGGTAGACTTTTGGGAGGCGTTCTTGTTCGAGAGGAGAGATGAGCTCGAAGGATGATAACATCTTTGAGTTGTCGAGTCTGGATGATACATGAAGGTACAAAAGAAATTGCGGATTTATGAGGCGAGGAGGGCTTCAGCGAAGTATGGACCTTGAGGATGACGAAGCGATATTCGACGATCTACATTTTTGGGAAGCGATTGAAGAGGAGGAACTCTTTCGACTTATAAGCGCAGAATCAAATAGAGCGACTGTGATAGAGTCTCTTCGGCTTCTGACACCAGATCCTCTATGGACTGAGAGGATAATCAAATTCGTGGAGAATGGCTCCGTTGAGACGCGTTGCGTGCTCTCCTGGCTCGCTTTTCACTTAAAGCCACGGAACTACTTGGAGATAGGAGTGCGTCGCGGTTTCTCGATGGCAGTAGTAGCTCGACAATCTCCGAAGGTAAAAATTTATGGATTTGACAAGTGGGTTAGGCGGTATGGAGGTGTCGCAAATCCAGGCTCTGATTTTGTTCGTTCGGAGCTGTTGAAGGTTGGTTTCCGTAATCAGGTGCAATTTTTCTGTGGTGACAGTCACTGCCTATTACCCCTCTTCTTTGGCAAACGAAAGCCGAATTTATTAGAACGAATCAAGTATCGCCATAAATTTAGAAATCGACCTTGCGAGTTTGACCTCATGACCGTCGATGGAGATCATTCCTTGTTGGGTGCCTATCAGGATCTGTCGGATGTGATGCCACATTGTCGTATCGGAGGGGTTGTCGTCTTTGATGATATCGTTCCACCGGATCCCACTCGGGATGCTCTTGGAGAGTTAGGAGATGATCCCGAAGGATGGGGTACTCTCCTTGGTGTATGGAAGGAAATAAAATTGAAGTTTCCCAATTTTCGATATTTTGAATATCTGAGAGAGCCTCCGGGAGTTGGTCTTGCAGTTCGACTTCGCTAGAGAAATATACCGAAAGGCTCGTGCATTATTTGAGGTGCTTTTAGGGAAATCTTTAGAGCTCGCGTCCCTTAGTGAATCGGAGCGCTCATCAGAGCGATACAAAAGAATTTTTAGAAATTCTTTGATTGCAGTTCTCGCTAAGGCAGTTGTTACGTTAGCTGGTCTGATGAGTGTCCCTTGGCTCCTCGGGTACTTCGGAGATGAGCAGTATGCTCTTTGGGCAATAGTAGCTACTCTGGCGGGTTGGGGTAGTCTACTTCAGTTCGGATTTCTGGGAGTTCTTTTAAACCAAACTGCACACGCGTACGGTAAAAATGATATTTCTCGAATCGGAACTCTCGTACAATTTGTAGTGGTCGCCTTGGCTTTAGTTGGAAGTTTGGCAAGTATTTTGATCCTTGCGTTTGCCGACGAAATAAATTGGGCTACCCTGTTGAACTTCAATAGGCACTTTTCCCATCATTTTGTGGCGACATGTATTGTTGCCTCTTTAGTTCCGGCCTTTCTATCTCTTCCACTTCGCGTTGCTCAACCGATATTAACTGGCTTTCAGGAGAGTTTTGTCTGGAGTCTCTTTGAAGCGCTTACAGCAATTTCAGTTCTCTGTTGTATATGGGTTTGTGGCGAATTTTCCGCTTCGATTTTGTGGCTGATTAGTTCGGTCGCCGGTGCTAGCTTTCTCCTATTCTTGGTTCTTTTTCTTTATACCTTTCGGGTAAGGCATCCTCCTCTTCTTTCTTCAAGCCTTAGGTCAATGCGACTCTCCATGGGGATTCTCCTTCCCCTTGCCGCTCCCTTTTTCTTTCTTCAGGTAGGATATCTCCTCATCAATAATTCACAGGCCTTCGTTTTGGCTCACTTTGTTTCTGTTGATGCGGTCATGAAATATGCAGTTTTAATTACTCTTATCGAAACTTGTGTTGGCTTTATTTTTGTAACGACGCAGTCATTTCTGGCGCCTCTTCGTGAGGCTTATTCAAGGGGAGATATCGATTGGTTTCGGACAGCAAAACGAAGATTCCTATTCTTTCGGATTGGCTTCGCTTTACTCGGTGGAGCTGCCTTGTTGATGTTAGGTAACCAGATTATCTATTGGTGGATTCGTGAACATTCGTTTGTGGTCAATTTTGACTTAAGGCTCTTGCTTGCCGTCACTATGGTAGGTTCTGTTTGGGTTTCTTCAGTCTCGGAAATCTTAATAGTTATGGATCACGTTTGGTCTCAAGTCATATGCGTGCTCTTGAATGGATGCGTAACTTTTGGGCTCTCTGTTTGGCTCGCACCTAAACTCGGTTTGGTCGGAATTTTTGTCGCCTTCGGGGGGTTTACTCTCCTTATCTTGAGTTGGGTTCTACCTTTAATCTTGAGACCTAGTGAGCGAGAGTGGTATAAAAACCTCTCCGAGCTTTCTCGGAAATAATCGCGTTCCAAGCAATAATGAGAATTCGGGTTTTCGACTATCGGGCTAATCTTGGCGGAGGTGCTCGCTTTGCTGTCGAATTGTGTGCGTCTCTAAAAGAGCTTTACCCTTTCTTGAAATTTGAGATCGTAAGTTTTGGAAAGGCGCTCGCCCGTTATGCCTCTCTTGTCGAGCAATATAATCTTCAAATTCCGGTTGTTGCAGCTCCTCCAACTTCAATATGTCAGAGGATAATTGCAGATAGCGATTCGGAGGGAGTTCGCTACGCGATAGGAAGTCTGCGCGGTTGGGGAATAGAAGCTCCTCACGAAGTGGTCGAGGACTGCGATGTTGCGTGGTTTCCTTGGGTTCATGGGCACCTTCTTCCTCAAAGGGCTCCCGAAAAGGTTATCGCTTCATTTCATGATGTGATCCCTTTCCAGTTTCCGGAGATTTTTTCAAGAATTCCTACCCGCGTTTTTGTGTGTGAAGGAAGAAATGTCGTCGACTGGATGGAATCTGGAGCCCCAGTCATCCTCACCTCTCATGCTACCGTCGATGCCCTTCAAGACGTGTTAGGAGTAAAATGTAAGAATCCAAATATTATTCGACTCTCCGGCGATCACAGAGTGCTAGGACCAGAATTGTCGGCGACTGTCCCATTTGAAAGTAAGTTAAAGGACCCCTTTCTATTGTATCCGGCGAACCTTACCGGACATAAGAATCACGAGATGCTCTTTCGAGGAGTTTCTCTGTGGGGGAAGAAGGTACCCCTTCTCCTGACCGGAGAGGGTACTCAGGCCTTGTTCAAGAAGTTTTCATGGGGACGCGTGAGAAAGTTGAGGTCCTTAGCCCTGACTCTCGGATTCTCCTTGGGGGATAGCCTTATTCCGTTAGGTTATGTGTCGACTTCAAATTACGAACGCGTTCTCCGATCTTCTTGGGCTCTAATAGTTCCGACTCTCGCGGAGGGAGGAGGGAGTTTTCCAATACTCGAGGCTCTCAGGGTAGGAGTGCCGGTGCTTTGCTCTGATATCCCTGTAGTCAGAGAGCAAATCGATTTCTTTGGAGGAGACGTCATTTGGTTTGACCCCTATAGTGCGAATGATATCGGAGAAAAGCTGGATATATTGTTTTCGGATTACGAAAGGTATCGTAGACGGAGCGAGGAGCAGATCCCGAATCTTACGAGAAGGTCGTGGCTCGATGTGGCACGGGATTACGCGAGAATAATAGGTATATAAGGAATCGAAATATGAAGACTCAACGAATTCCGGTAGCTTTTCCCGATCTCACGGGTAGAGAAGGAGAATATGTTGGTAAAGCAATTCAAAGCTCATGGATCTCATCTTCGGGGGAGTTCATTACCAGATTCGAAAAGGAATTTGCCAGCGAGTGTGGTACGAGGACATCAATCGGAGTCTGCAACGGGACTATAGCCCTCCACCTAGCGCTTCTGGGATTGGGAGTGCGCAGTGGGGATGAAGTTATTGTTCCTTCTCTTTCGTTTATTGCTACGGCGAATGCTGTTCGATACGTTGGTGCCGAGCCGGTTTTCGCCGATGTGGATCCTCATACTTGGTGTCTTAGTCCAACGGAGATTGAAGCCAAGATTACTCGAAGAACACGGGGCATCGTTGCCGTGCACATTTATGGTCATCCGGCCGATATGGATGTCATTAACCAGATCGCTCGAGTTCATGGTTTATGGGTAATTGAGGATGCGGCCGAAGCTCATTTTGGTAGATATCGAGGGAGGAAAGTTGGCAGTCTTGCTCCAATCTCTACGTTTTCTTTTTATGGAAATAAGATAATTACTTGTGGAGAAGGAGGGGCCGTCGCGGTTAGTGATGAGAATCTCGAAGTACGGATGAGGACTCTGAGAGGACAGGGGATGGATCCGAGTCGGCGGTACTTTTTCCCCATCACGGGCTATAATTTTAGAATATCTAATATTTCATGCGCTATCCTTTGTGCGCAATTGGAGCGCAAGGATAAAATTCTTGCAAGACGTCGCAGTATTTATCAGAACTATTTGGGGCAGCTTAAGGACATCCCCGGAATTGAATTTCAGCCGGTAGCACCCTGGGCCGAATTATCCCCGTGGCTTTTCTGTATACTTGTCGATCCTTCGTCCTACGGAAGAAGTCGCGACGAGTTGATGCGACATTTGGATGAAAATGGTGTAGAAACGCGCCCGTTTTTCATTCCCCTCCATAGATTGCCCCCATTTCGGGAGCAATCCCAGTTGAGAGGTGAAAATTTGCCCGTCACGGATTTGCTTTCCGAGCGCGGGATGAATCTTCCAACTTTTCCCGGGCTTTCAGATAAAGACGTCGAAAAGATAACGGCGCTCGTGCGAGATTTTCGAAAGGTATAACAGATGGCCCCTGATCATTTGGATGTCTATATTATTGGCGCTGGCGGTTTTGCTCGTGAAGTCCTCGAGCTTATACGCGATATCAATAAAGCTAGATCGGGCTGTGATGGAGGAAATCCTACGAGATTGGGAGGTGCTGACGACCATTTTAACGTGGTCGGGTTTCTGGATAAAGACTCTGAAAATTGGGGCCGAAGTCTCAATGGTGTCAAGATACTTGGAGATGAATCTCTCTTGATGGAATGTGAAAATAAATTTGGCGTCGCTTTAGGGATTGGAAATCCTAGAGTTAAGCGGACTATCGTGGAAAGACTGCAGACAATAGAGAATATCTGTTTTCCAAACTTCATTCATCCAAGTGTGATAGTTGGTTCGAATAATACCTTCGGAGTGGGAAATGTCATTACGGCAGGAAATATCATTACCTGTAATGTTGAGGTTAAAAATCATGCAATGATCAACTTGGCATGTACGGTTGGCCATGATTGTGTGATCGATAACTATGTTGTTATTTCTCCAGGGGTGAATATCTCCGGATATTGCCAGATCGGTGAAGGTGCATACCTCGGGACCGGAAGCAGTTTGCTTGAGAATAGAAAGATAGGGGATTGGGCGATAGTCGGTGGCTCAGCTCTCGTGAACAAGGATGTTCCTCGGGGGGTAACGGTGGTAGGCGTACCTGCGAAGCCCCTACCAGTTTAGATTCTATCTTTTAGTTTGTAGTTGCTGGAGTAATCCTTAGGCTCACACGAGGTGCCATTCTCGCCAGTCAATCTTCAAGTTAGAAGTCCTACAATCTTCTCGACTATGGTCGCCCAAGAGAGTGGACGAACACTCTCTCTCGCGGCCTTTCCGATGGATTCACGAAGGCTGCGATTCTCAAGTATCATCTCAATCTGGTTCTGCAGAACAGTTCGGTCTCCTGTGTGGAAGAGGAGGCAGTTCTCGCCGTGAATTAGCAATCCATCAAAGTCGCATTCTTCTGTTGCTATAACCGGCATGCCAGCAGCTAAAGCCTCGAGTATTGCTATGCTCATTGCTTCTCTTTCGGATGGAAGAACGAACAGGTCACCGTTTTGAAGGAGTTTTTGAATGTTTGTTCTTGGTTGATACCCAGCAAATTCAACATTAGTAGAGATCCCAAGTTGGTGCGCCAGCTTTTGGAGGCTCATCAAACAGTCTCCATCTCCGACGAGAGTAAGTTTAATGTCTCTTCCCTCCTTTATGAGCGAGTTCACAGCATAGATAAGATCGCCTTGCCTCTTTCTCGGGATGAGACGTCCGACGCAAAGGATTGTAAACGCTCGGTCTGAATCATAGATCCGAGGAATTTCCAAGAGTTGAGGGTTAACGCCGTTTGGCACTACGACTATCTTGGCTTTGGGTGCAACGCTTAGAACGGCAGCTACTTCAAATTGAGATTTGACTACGACACGCTCTGACGTAGTCCAAATTCTTTTCAAAAGTGGCTTGCAGGTCTGTACAATCGTCTCGTATCGGTCTTCAAACCCAGGAACATCCGGTCCACTTACTCTAACCGAATAGGGAATCCGAAAGAGTTTTGAGAGCAGAAGGGCGGTCGCACCAGCTGGAAGTGAGCACCATGCAAGAATGTGTGTGAACTGGTTCTCTTTGAGGAGCGTGCGAGCTTTGAAATACGACCGAAAGAAAAAAGAAATGAGCTCAAGATTTGAAGCGTGATGAATATTTGCTCGTTTTATCGGTAAGAAGTGTATTTTGACAGAATTTGAGAGTTGTATTTCTCGGGATTCATTGCTCAAGCTGCAAGTAATGAGATCGACTTGACCGTATTCCTCCTTCCAATGAAGAAGAATTTGTTGTGTAACCGTTCCGGTCCCACCACCTATGGGAGGGTACTCGTTGTTCAACATGAGAATTCGAGGTTGGTGTGGTGCTGTCATGAAGGCAATCAATGACGAATAACTCGGCGGACTACAAATGATGGTCTCTGTTTTGTCTCCTCGTAGATTCGACCAACGTATTCACCAAGGATACCGAGTGTGACTAGCTGAATTCCCGAAAAAAAGAAAATTGCAACCATAGTTGAGGCGAATCCGGGTGGATTCAATCCGAGCTGGACTTTTTGGAGGATGTAAAAAATGGCAAGCAGAAATGCGGTGACTGACACTCCAAGACCTAGGCACGATATGGCACGTAAGGGGCGATATCCGAAAGCAATCAGGCCATCCAGCGCTAGTTTAACGAGTCTCCGTATGGTGTACTTTGGTTTTCCTCCAAATCGAACGTCTCTGTCATAAGGGATCCCGATCTGGCGAAATCCAACCCAACTTCTCAAACCTCTTACAAACCGACTTCGTTCTGGAAGTTGGTTGAGACTATCAACAGCAGACCGGGACATAAGGCAGAAATCGCCCGCATCGAGTGGAATCTCGAGCGATGAAAGGAGTTTTAGGATTCGATAAAAAAGATAATAACAAAATTTCTTAAATGCACTTTCCTGCCGAGTTTTTCTGATGCCGTAAACGACTTCAGCTCCTTCTTGCGCCTTCATGAGAAAATCGGGGATAAGCTCCGGCGGATCCTGAAGATCGCTGTCCATGATAACGGTATGGGTTCCTCTAGCGTACTGTAGGCCGGCGGTAATAGCGGACTGATGACCAAAATTTCGAGAGAGTTCGATAATAATAATAGCTGGAGAATCCTTAACAAAGTCGGCGAGGAGGGACTTTGTGGATGATCCGCTGCCATCATCAACGAGGATAATTTCGAAACTACATTCAAGAGACTTTAAAACTGAGAGCAATCGATCGACAAATTCTCTCAGTGACTCGTCTTCATCGTAGACAGGGGCGATGATGCTTAAGTAGGGAATGGCTTTTGTGCCTTGAGTCTGGAGTAATTCCTGGAGGTAGCGAAGAGCGCTCGCCTCGTCTCCCGCTGAAACAATGTCGGCAACTCTTGTTGTATCCAAGTGCATAGTACTCTCAAAGGTCAAACTGGGCCGAGTATAGGAAGAAAAGCTTGCTCTGTATATTGCTTCTGTCGTACTCGAAAGAGGACAGTAGGGGAATGTCGAAATTCGGAGGAAAGAGAGGAGTGTTAAGCCGAAGTGAGGTGTCCGGGTTACTTGAGAAGGCTCGGGAGGCTCGAAAAAGAATCGTTTTTACTTCAGGGGTCTTTGACCTCATTCATCCTGGCCATGTCGATTACTTACAGAAGGCAAAGAAACTAGGGGATATTTTAGTCGTTGCGATTAACTCTGACGAATCAGTTCGGAGGAACAAAGGGGAGCTTCGGCCGATCTGCATTCAGGAAGCTCGTGCACAAGTCGTAGCTGCTCTCTCTTGCGTTGACCATGTCTTCATATTCGACGAAGCGAACAACAATGAAAATATTCGGCTCTTAAAGCCAGACGTTTATGTAAAAGCTGGTGACTATGACAAATCGAGATTGAGCTCTGCTCCGCTCGTTGAGTCGTACGGTGGAAGAGTCGAATTTGTTCCTTTTCTTTCGGGGTACTCGTCGACTGCAATTATTGATTCTGTTCTAACGAAATACGCCCCACAGTTTATAGAAGCCGAGACATTAACCCCACCGAAATTGCGACCAGTGGTCTTTCTCGATAGGGATGGAACTATCTGTGAGCACGTGGACTATCTCTCTGACCCTTCGCAGTTTCAGTTCTGCCCCGGTGCAGTTGAAGGAATGAAAAAATTTCAAGATCTCGGATTTTCTATAGTTATTGTGACAAACCAACCAGGAATTGGATTCGGGTACTTTTCCAAAGAGGATTTCTATCGAGTAACCGCAAAAATGCTTCGAGATTTGAGTGAAGCAGGGGTGCTCGTAGACAAAATCTATTTTTCAACCGCTACCAAGGCCGAAGCCTCAAGTTGGAGAAAGCCAGAAACTGGGATGATTGATCGAGCGAAAGCTGAGCTGAATATCGATCTTTCAAGGAGTCTAGTAATAGGGGATTCAACTTCTGATATCCAGTTTGGGAAAAATGCTGATCTAAAGACGGTACTCGTTCGAACCGGCAAAGGTGGTAGCGATGGCCTATTCGAAGTTTCGCCAGATTACACCTGTGACACTCTTCTCGATGCTGCCCTCGATATTTCGGCGAAAGGGCAGGTGAAATGACGATTCTTCTTACTGGGGCCACGGGGTATCTGGGGAGCGCCCTGGCAGAGGTGCTCATCGCCGACCAGCCCGGTGCTCAAGTAGTTTCACTTACGAGGCGTTCTCACGACTATTTGGCCGGTAGCTTGGAGGAGGTGCTCTCACCCGAGATGAATCGTGAGGTGGGAGAGAAAACGGTCCTGAAGGTGCAACCTGAGGTCATAATTCACTGTGCTGCGGTGGCCTCGTCGGCCGAGTGCGAAAGAAACCAAGATGAAGCGTACCGTGTAAATACGGAGTTTTCTTGGGGGCTTGCCGAGGGGGCTCACTCAGTTGGAGCTCGAATGATTCATGTCTCGACCGATCTCGTTTTTGAAGGAGCCACCTGCCCTGAAGGTGGATTCGGAGAGTCGGATCTGCCAGATCCTGTTAGTATCTACGCCAAAAGTAAGCTCGCGGCAGAGGAGAAGGTGGTAGAAACCTGCTCGAATGCAGCGATTTGTCGGATCTGTCTTCTGTATGGGGCTAGGAGAGGAACTAAGGTAGGGCCTCTTGGATGGATGATTCACAACTTTAAATCGCAGAGGCCCGTTCCGCTTTACTTTGATGAATGGCGAACTCCAGCGTTTGTCGATGAGGTCGCTTCAGCACTTAAAGCGCTGAGTTTACGGCAAGAGACCGGGATATTTCATCTCGGTGGGCCCGAAAGGGTGAGTCGAGTCGAATTCGGGCGGCTTGTGGCTGATAGGTACGGGTTTTCTGCTGGGCTCATCAAGGAAAAATCTCGACATGAGAGTGAGTCCGCAGGTTTTAGGGCAGAAGATGTTTCTCTTAACTCGACCCTGTTATGCGAGAGCGTTCTCCAAATTTTTTTGAGTTCTCCTGAGCGAGGACTGTCGCTTTTTGAAATTTCTTAGTTCTCGCTGGCAAAAACACGGGTGCTTGCGGTGGTAAATTTCTGGGGCTCGGAGTATCATAAGAAGAGTGCGTGATACGGCCTAAAGACCCGAATCCTAATTCTTTTGGTTCGCTTCAAATAGGTATACCGTTTCATCTGGCACTTACCGTTATCCTCGCGGAGTTCTTTCGGCAGGAGCGTTACGTCGTTTTGGTGCCGAAGGTTTTATGGTGGCGTTTCTCGGTGGCGTTGTGATTGCGTAGGGTTAGTAACTGAACGGAGGAATATTAGTGGCGTTCTGGTCAAAGAAAGAAGAAGCAGTTCGAAAAGAAGCTGGCCAACAGTCTTCTCAACCATTGAATCAAGTTAAGGAAAAGAGCGCGTTCGAAGCGTCGGCTCCGGCTAAAAAAGAGCCCTTGTCTGCGTCAAAATCGGGCCTTGCTCCAAAGGCACCGGAGGCGCAGGCGATCGGCCAAGCATTGGTTTCAAACGAGGTCTCTCCGACGAGTGTCGGTGGCCTTGGACCGCAAACTCTTGAACAACGTTTTGGAAAGCTCCGTTCAGCACTTGGGCCAGGTACTGTTATTCAGGGAAAACTCAGTTTCGATACTCCTGTTCGAATAGATGGGAAATTGAGTGGGGAGGTCTTCTCCTCAAGTGCACTCATCATCGGAGAAGCTGGGGTGGTTGATGCGAAGATTGAGGCTCAGTCACTTATCATTCTCGGAAAAGTGAAGGGGCAAGTGAAGGCGGAAAAGCTTGTTGAACTCCACTCGAGTGGCTCCTTTGACGGGGACCTCGATTCTCCCTCTTTTGTGATGCAGAGTGGCTCGACGTTTAACGGAAGGTGCACTATGGGCTTTCGTTCAGAAAAGCCCGAACCAAAACTTAAGGCACCTCTTCCGAAAGGCCCGGTCATTAAAGCGGGAGAGCATGAGCAGCGTGCTGCTGTGAGCTCACAGAATAATAGCGGAAGCTCTGAAACCTCCTCGGAAAAGCCTCTACCGGTGCATTAGGACGTATTCTTCTTCTTTTGTGTCGGAAAACGTGGGAGTTCTGGATTAGTGTTCCGGCAGAACCTTCGCTAACCGCGCCCTGTTTGCACTCAAATAAAATATGCTGGGTTCCTCTTGGTTTAACCGTATGACCACAGTTGCAAAGAGCCGATAAGCTCGGTGTAGGGAACAGGCACAAGAGAGCAACTTGATAGAGAGAGAGATTTGCCCTGCCCTGACGTTCATGAGAGCAAGACCGTTCTCTAGGGCAACAAGATAGGGACTAGCTTGAAGCCCCGCTCTCTTCTGCTTCTGCTTTTTTAGGATCGAGATTTGGTTCCTCAACAGGAACGATCTCTTCTGGAGCGGAGTTTGTAGAGTCCTGGCCCCCGAAGACTTTCGTCTTAATCCGAGCCGCTTTTCCTCGTAGTGGCCGGAGGTAGAAAAGTCTTGAACGCCGAACGTGCCCTTGACGCACAACCTCGATCTTTTCAATGCGGGTACTGTGAAGGAGAAATGTTCGTTCTACCCCAACGTTGTACGACACCTTGCGAACAGTAAAAGTGGCGTTAGCATGGCCATCCTTCTTGCTCTTCTTGATGACGACACCTTCGAAAATCTGAACCCGCTCTTTCGTCCCTTCGACGATCTTCGCGTGAACCCGAATCGTATCCCCGGTTCGAAACTGGGGGATATCCTGCCGAAGCTGTCCGTTTTCAATTTCCTGAAGGATTGCTGGTAAAGACATTGTACGCTTCCTAAAAAAATCGAGATCGCTAACGTTACGTGATCTTTCTTCTGTTATCTGTGGAGGTCGAAGTGAAGCTCACCCTTGAGCAGCATGCGTCACTTTGGTGTCTGCTCTTAGGACCGCGCCTTCACCTCTTTCGGGGTGCGATGATTTCTCACGAGATCTCGAGCGACCCGGCTAAATGAAGCCCGCTAAGTTAAGCCAACTACGTTAAGCCTCCGGAGCACCGAAACTGTCAGTTTACTCTCCGCCGAATGGCGTATAGTATCAGAAAGGTTATTGATTACAAGGTGAAGGCCCCGGAGATTGAAGCAAAAGCTTACAAGTGCCTCGAGGGGGAGCTTTCCGGTAAAATCGACAACAAAATCGAGAAGAAAGCGGCGGAGCGGGATTATTCTCAAGCTGCTTTTGAACGCAAAAGGTCAAGGGCATGAAGATTCTTCCAAGGCGCAAAAAGAAGATTCGGCTACCGAAGGATTCTAAAAAAGAGTCTCTTTTTAGGCTCTTACGGGATTTGTTCTCTGCTCGAGGCTATGAAGTACGAAGAGAAAAACTCAAACAGGGGCACGGCTTTCGAGTTTCGAGTGGCCAGTGTCGACTCCGAGACGACAGACTGATCTTTGTCGATCAGCGGCTGGCTCAAGACGATCAGATAGACTTTCTCGTTTCTCAGTTACAGGTCCAGGAGTTTACACTTTTAGACGAAGAGCTTGAGTCCCTTCCGGTGCATATTCGTTCGAGACTTGTCAGTCCGCTCTCTGAAGTGGCTTAACCAGCCTGGGGAGGTTCGAAACGAATATTCTTTATTTTTCTTTTCCTGTTTCCGTAATCCAGTATTGGTGTTCGCCCATCTTTTGTCGTAGAAAGGACTGTTTGACGGTGTTTCTCCGCTCTTGCCGTCCTTCAACTGTATTCTTTCCACAATTTGGAGGGGAATGGGGCTCGGATCTTTTTTTCGATTCTTCTCAAACGATCTCGCAATAGATCTCGGTACGGCAAACACGTTGATTTACCAGAAAGGCCAGGGGGTGGTTTGTAACGAACCGTCAGTGGTTGCGGTACAGCGGAATGGGAACCTTAAGCCAAAAGTCGTTGCGGTTGGGTCCGAAGCAAAAAATATGCTCGGGCGAACTCCTGACAGCATCAGCGCGATTCGGCCAATGAAAAACGGCGTGATTGCTGATTTTGAAATTGCTGCCGAAATGATGCGATTTCTTATTAAGCGAGCCTACGACAAGCGGGGGATTATTCGCCCACGCATCATTGTCTGTGTTCCACACGGAATTACCGAAGTTGAAAAGCGAGCAGTGCGAGATTCCGCCCAATCTGCCGGTGCTCGAGAAGTGTTCTTGATTGAGGAGCCAATGGCCGCAGCGATTGGTGCTGGACTTCCGGTGACTGAGGCGTGTGGGAGTATGATTCTCGATATCGGAGGTGGTACTACCGAAATAGCGGTAATTTCACTGAAGGGAATTGTGTACTCTCGTTCTGTTCGAGTTGGTGGCGATTCTATGGATGAAGCCATCCAGAATTATGTGCGGCGTCGATTTAATATTCTCATCGGCGAAAGCACTGCAGAAAAAATAAAGATAGCAGTCGGATCTGCTCTTCCAACTGGTGAAGAGCTCGCCATTGAGATTCGGGGGCGGGATCTCGTCCAAGGGGTTCCAAAGGCCGCGATCGTCACTGAGGCTGAGATTCGAGAGGCGCTCCTTGAGCCAATCAACCAGATCCTCGATGTGGTGCATATCGCTCTTGAAAAGACTCCGCCTGAGTTGTCCTCTGATATTGTTGAGGCGGGAATAGCGTTGTCCGGTGGAGGTGCCCTCCTTCGAAACCTCGACAAGCTCATTTCAAGAGAGACAAAGCTTCCTGTGCGTGTGGTCGACGATCCTCTTGCCGCAGTCGTCATCGGATCCGGAGAAGTTTTAGACCACTTTGATCTGTTTGGAGACGTTATCGTTAACTGAGTTACTGGCGTGCTCAGGTGTGAAGAACTTGCGAGAAGAGGTTTGCCGAAGCCTCTGAGTTCGGTAGTCTTTCGGGAACGGAACCATGTCCGAGTGGAACCGATCTCAAGAGGAACCGTACAGCCACAATGATTGCTCCTGCCGCGACAAGAAAAACAAAGGTATCGGTATTATCGCTGCTCTTTTTTGCGCTCTCTCTCTTTCTCACAGCGTACTCCAATAGAAACCCCCAAGTCGCTAAGGTGGGAGCGAAATTCGTACTCGCAGTTCTAGCGCCTCTCGAGTCTGGGATCTCACAGTTTTCTCGAGGCGTCGATTCTGTCTTCGACCGTTATTTTTTGTTGGTTGCCGTTGAAGATGAGAACGAGCGTCTTCGACAAGAGGTCAATGAATTGAGCGCCGAAAATTCCGAACTGTGGGAACTTCGGTCTGAAAATCTTCGCTTGAGTAAGTTGTTGGACCTTAAGAAAGAGTCAGCTCTCGACGGCGTCGTTGCGCAAGTGATCGGATGGGGTGCCAGTGGTTGGGTCAACAGTCTCGTCATCGACCGTGGAACGGAGTCGGGAATTCGGGAAGGGTCAGCTGTAATTCAAAAGCAGGGAATTGTTGGACAGGTAGTTTCGACGACAAGGGGTTCCTCTAAGGTCCTGTTGATTACCGATCCCGCGAGTGGAGTTGATGCCCTCCTTCGGGAGACAAGGGCGCGGGGAGTTGTTCTGGGAGATGGCGGAGGGGGCGCTGTAATGGATTATGTGCTTGCTGAGGAGCGAGTTGAAAAAGGTCAAATTGTCGTTACAGGTGGTACAGATGGGGTTTATCCAAAAGGGCTTGTCATTGGTACGGTCGAAGAGATTCAGTCGAGGCAAGGAGAGATGTTTCAGCGGCTTGCTATCTCTCCTCAGGTGGATATGAACCGAATTGAAACGGTTTTAGTTGTGACGAGGATTAGCCAAACTGAGGATGAGGAGGAGAATTGATGCGAAAATCTCTTGCCCTCATCGTTCTTGCTATCTTCGCCCTTTTCTTTCAGGAAGCCCTCTTCCCGTTGGTGCTCCCTCGTTCCTTTGTACCAAACATTCTGCTCCTGTTGGTGCTGTACCTCGGTTTTTTTGAATCAAACGAGTTTGGAGTCATTGGAGCGTTCCTGTTGGGAATCTTTCTCGATCTGAGTGGCGGTCTCGTGATTGGGCCATGGGCGGGCTCTTTCGTGGTGACCTTTTGTGCTCTTTCGCTCATCGCTGATAGAGTATTTTCAGAGTCGCCAATTGCGGTTTCAGTGGTTGGGCTGTGTGGCGCTGCTCTGGCAAACGTCACCTTTCTGTTCCTCACGGTAGAAGGGCTTCCGTACGTAAGGAGTATGCTTTCTCAGGTGATGTCCCAGGCTGTGGTGGCCATGTTCCTGTTGCCGCTTCTTATTCCTTGGTTACGTTGGGTCATGAAAGGGCAGCGGGACTACACTGACTATGCGTAAGAGGCGATCGTAGAAAATCCGTAGAGCGTATTCGGGTTTTTGCTTTGAGTGCTTCTTTAAGAGAACAGCAATAAAGATTCTACTGTTGATTCACACCTCTTATGTTTGAGTACGAGAAGAATCCGATCAATCTTGTACCCCGTATTAACGGCGCCACGATATTCGTTGCGATCTGTTTCCTTGTTCTTCTCGGGCGTCTGTGGGTTCTGCAGGTTATTCAGGGCGAAACCTACAAAGAGAAATCTGAGAACAACAGGGTGAAGATAGTGTACGAGCCTCCTCCTCGAGGTTTAATTTATGATCGTAATGGCGATATTCTCGCAAAAAATCGCCCCGCGTTTAATGTCGAACTTATCGTTTCGGACACGCCAGATGTGGACCTCTCGCTGCGAGGGCTGGCTGACGTTTTGGGACAAGATGTGAATGATCTCCGTGAGCGTTTCGAACGACAACCTGACCGAAGGCGATTTGTGCCGCGAGTCATTCTCCGTGATGTCTCTCGAGAAGTTGTTGGCAAGGTCCTCTCTCATCGCCCCTATCTTCCAGGTATTGTCGTCCGGCACTATCCGGCCCGGGTCTATCCACACGGCGAATTGGCAGCTCATGTTCTGGGATATCTTCGTGAGATCGATAAACGCCAACTTGAGAGCCCGCGATTTTCTGGCTATTACCGAAAGGGAGACCTCGTCGGACAGTACGGTCTTGAAAGTAAATGGGAAGAGCTGCTCCAAGGGCGGCGGGGTGATCAGCGGATCATTGTGAATGTTCGAGGTATTAAAACCCAGGAACTTCCAGATCCCACACGAGCTATCCCCGGACATAACCTTAAGCTGACTATCGATAAAGACGTGC